>DGIP01000164.1:2432-3324 GCA_002386405.1 Stenotrophomonas maltophilia | reverse complement strand
GTCGTCCGGCGAGGACAGCCAGCGTTCGATGATCACCGCGGCGGCCACCGCATCCAGCGTGGCCGCATCGCGGCGCCGCTTACGGCCTTCGGCGCGCTCGACGGCGAACCGGCGGGCCGCTTCGACCGAGCTGGAACGCTCGTCGATCAGCACCACCGGCAGCTTGAAACGTTCCCGCAGCTGGCGGGCAAAGCCCTGCGCGCGCTTGCGGTTGGGCTGGTCCTGGCCATCCAGGGTGAGTGGGTCGCCCACCACCAGGCCATCGGGCCGCCATTCCTTGATCAGGCGTTCGACCGCGGTCCAGTCCGGGCCTTGGCCGTGCACGTCCACCACCGCGATGGCGCGGGCATGGGTACCGAAGGAACTGCCGATCGCCACGCCGATGCGGCGCGAGCCGACATCGAAGCCGAGCACGGTGCCGTCGCGGCGGATGGTGGCCGGCTCAGACATTGCCGCTGTAGTCCGTCAACCGGAACAGGTCCACCCCGATGCGCGCGGCGGCGCCCTGCCAGCGCTGCTCCAATGGCGTGGCGAACAGCAGTTCGGCATCGGCCGGCACGGTCAGCCAGCTGTTGTCGGCGATCTCGCCTTCCAGCTGGCCCTCGGTCCAGCCGGCGCAGCCGAGCGTGACCAGCGCATTGCGCGGGCCTTCGCCGCGGGCCATGGCTTCGAGGATATCGCGCGAGGTGGTCAGGTACACGCCCTCGCCCACCTGCAGGCTCGATTCCCACGCACGGGCATCGTCATGGATGACGAAGCCGCGCTCGGGATGCACCGGGCCGCCATTGAGCACCACCTGGTCGCGCAGGACCCGGTCGTCGGTCTGGATCTCCATCTGCGCCAGCACATCGCCCAACGTGTACTCGGACGGCTGGTTGACCAGCACGCCCAT
>DGIP01000164.1:1800-2210 GCA_002386405.1 Stenotrophomonas maltophilia | reverse complement strand
CCGTTCTCGTCGTGCTGGCAGATCAGGCTTACGGTGCGCGCGAAGGTCGGATCGGTCAGCGACGGCAGCGCAACCAGCAGGTGATCGGCAAGGGAGGTAGGCAACGTGGACATAGGCCCATTCTACCCGCTGCATCCTCACACGGGCGTGAGCCTCGGCTACGATGCGTGCAGTCATGGACGTGTGTACGCAATGGAGAGCACGATGAACCCGCAGCCCCCCCTGTCCCTTGCCTCGCGCGCCGCCATCGTGCTGATCGCGCTGCTGCAGGGCCTGATGCTGTACGCGGTGCAGGAAGCGGCCGACCACGGGCCGTTCCAGGCATTCGGCACGCGCCTGTGCTGGTACACCTGGGTACTGAGCGTCCCCACCGCCGTTGCGCTGACCCTGGTGGACCTGCGCGACCGCCG
>DGIP01000164.1:774-1610 GCA_002386405.1 Stenotrophomonas maltophilia | reverse complement strand
TGGACCTGCGCGACCGCCGCCTGTGGCTGCACGCGGCGCTGGCCTCGGCCGTGGTGCTGGCGATGGCCGGCTGGATCGGCTGGAACCTGGGCGGAACGCCCGACGACCTGCGCCAGGCACCGCTGCTGATGCCGTTTTCCGTGTGCGTGGCCGTCGCGGTGTTCGTCGCGCTGCCGTGGTGGCAGTTCCGGCTGCAGCACGGACATTGGCGCGCCACCTACGCAGCCCTGTTCGAGCGCGCCTGGCAGAACGGGCTGACCCTTGCGCTGGCGCTGGGCTTCACCGGGCTGACCTGGATGCTGCTGTGGCTGTGGGCGGCGCTGTTCGACCTGGTGGACATCCACTTCTTCCGCGACCTGTTCCGCGAAAAAGCCTTCATCGCGCTGGCCACTGGCATGCTGTTCGGGTTCGGCGTGCTGATCGGGCGCACCCAGGACCGGGCCATCCAGGTCATCCGCCAGGTGCTGTTTGCCGTGGCGCGCGGCCTGCTGCCGCTGCTGGCGTTCATCGCGGTGATCTTCGTGGTCTGCCTGCCCTTCACCGGGCTGGAGCCGCTGTGGCGCACGCGCTCGGCGGCCACGGTACTGCTGACCCTGGTGCTGCTGCTGATCGTCTTCAGCAACGCGGTATACCAGCACGAAAGCGAGCTGCCGCCCTACCCGGCGTGGCTGCGCCGGCTGGTCGAGGCCAGCCTGCTCACGCTGCCGGTGTATGCGGCACTGGCGCTGTATGCGATGGGCCTGCGCATCAGCCAGTATGGCGTCACCCTGGAGCGCTTCTGGGCGCTGCTGGCGGCGCTGCTGGTGTGCGGTTACGCGGTGGGTTATGCGCTGGCC
>DGIP01000164.1:0-555 GCA_002386405.1 Stenotrophomonas maltophilia | reverse complement strand
CAGTGCGCAGGCGCGGGCGCTGGCTGCAGCGGATCGAACCGGTCAACCGCTGGATGTGCTGGGTGGTGCTTTGCGCGGCGGTGCTGGCCAATACGCCGGTACTGGACCCGATCCGGATCAGCCTGGCCAGCCAGGTGGCGCGGCTGCAGGCAACCGCGCCGGCGATCAAGGGCGAAGACGCCACCGATCTGCGCTTCGGCTATGGCCGGCGCGGCGCCGTGGTGCTGAAGGAACTGCAGCAGGACCCGCGCTTCCGCGACGATCCGCGTGCAAGCACCCTGATCGCCAATGTCCTGAGCGTGGACGCGCGGCGAGCCCTTCATGGGAACTACAGCGACGCCATCAAAGATCTCAAGGTGCTGCAGCAGCAGCTGAAACTGGCCAAGGGCAGCCCGGCGCCGGATCCGGACTGGTGGCAGGCGTTGCTGGACAGGACCGTGAACGTCAGCAGCTGCCTGGAAATGGACGAGGTCTGCGTGGCGCTGCGCCGCGACCTGGATGGCGATGGCGTGGACGAGATGCTGTTGTGCCACGAGCCCTCGTGGGGTGGCGCGG
>DGIP01000306.1:6059-6273 GCA_002386405.1 Stenotrophomonas maltophilia | reverse complement strand
AGCGTCACCCCGGCCGCTGCGGCGGCCAGCTCAGGGGCCAGCGGCAGCGGCAACGCGTAGGGGTTGAGGTCGGCATAGGCCGGGGCCGGGTCGCTGGCGGCCAGCAGCGCGGTGGCATCCTCGTTGCGCAGGCCCTCTGCGGTCTGCTCGCAGCCGCTGGCCACCGGCTTCATGCCCACCGCGCGGCGGCCGCGCTGGCGCAGCGCGTGCAGCA
>DGIP01000306.1:0-5837 GCA_002386405.1 Stenotrophomonas maltophilia | reverse complement strand
GCTGGCGCAGCGCGTGCAGCAGGGCGCAGCTGCTGAAGGTCTTGCCGATACCGGTGTCGGTACCGGTGACGTAGAACGCGTCGGGGAAGGCAGGGGACGACATGGCCGGACCGATGAACAGGGGCACCCATTATCAGCGTTCCGCCGCCGGTGGGTCCGGCTGACGGCCGCGCTTGCTAGACTGCGGCCATGTTCGATACTTCCACGCTCACCGGCAGCAAGCCGGAACAGTACGGCCAGCTGCTGGCCCAGGCCCGCGCCCTGGTGCACGGTGAACGCGACCGCATTGCCAATGCCGCCAACCTGTCGGCGCTGGTCTACCACGCGCTGCCGCAGCTGAACTGGGTGGGTTTCTACCTCTTCGACGGCACCGAACTGGTGGTCGGCCCGTTCCAGGGCCTGCCGGCCTGCGTGCGCATTCCGCTGGACAAGGGCGTGTGCGGCGCCGCCGCCTCGCAGCGGGTGACCCAGCGCATCGAAGACGTGGACGCATTCCCGGGCCACATCGCCTGCGATTCGGCCTCGCGCTCGGAACTGGTGGTGCCGCTGGTCCACGGCGACACGCTGATCGGCGTGTTCGACCTGGACAGCCCGGTGCTGGCCCGTTTCGATGCCGACGACCAGGCCGGGCTGGAAGCCATTGCCGCGGTGTTCGTCGAGGCCCTGGGATGAGCACCAAGCTGCGCAACATCGGCCCCAAGAGCGCGGCCTGGCTGCGCCAGGTCGGTCTGCGCACCGCCGAAGACCTGGCCGCGGCCGGGTCGGTGGGCGCGTTCGTGAAGGTACGCCGCGCCGGCTTCAAACCCAGCCTCAACCTGCTCTATTCGCTTGAAGGCGCGCTGCAGGACTGCCACTGGCAGGAACTGCCCGAAGCGCGCCGCGCCGAGCTGGTGGCTGAGTACGACGCGATCATCGCCGACAAGCCGCTGAAGAAGGCGCCGCCGGCCTCGGGCCCGGTGTATGACCGCACCGTGGCCAACGATGACGCGCCGTTCGAGCAGGACGAGGACGACGCCCGGTAGAGCCACGCCCTGCGTGGCTGCATGAAACCGGCACCGCGCGCAGCCACGCAGGGCGTGGCTCTACGTCACAGGATCGTTTGTTGGAGCTCCAGCAGCTCGCCCCACAGCTCGCCCTCTTCCCGCTCCACCCGCAGCTGCAGCCGCGTACCGTGGTCGATGCGCAGCGCCCAGCACATCGCCATCGGCAGCCCGCACACCTGCGACAGCACCATCCGCAACGGGCCGCCATGGCTGACGATCAACGTCGGCACCGGCTCCGGCTCATCCAGCAACCGATGCAATGCGCGTGCGATGCGGCGCTCGAAGTGGCCCCAGCTTTCGCCATGCGGCGGCGGGTTCGCATGCGGGTCCAGGTGGAATGCCTGCAGCGCCTGCATCGGCAACGCCTCCAGCGGCTGGCCATCCCAGTCGCCGAAATCCAGCTCCTCCCACTCCTCGTCCGCGATCACCTCCAGCCCGCGCGGCAGCGCCAGCGCATGGGCGGTGTCCAGCGCACGCTGGCGCGGTGAACTCAGCACGCGCTGCCACTGCAGGTCGGCATGGCGCGCGCAGATCAGATCGGTGCCCTGCACGTCCAACGGCGGATCGGTGCGTCCATCCAGGTGGTCGTCGCGGCCGGTGGCGGCGTGCCGGATCAGGTCCAGGATCATAGGTACTGCAACCACGTCAAAAAGCGAGGCGCATTCTAACCGCTGGCGTCGCACCACCCCGGCCTGGCACTGCGCCGGCGGCCGGGCTTTGCTCTACACTGCGCGCACTTTCAGGTGACCTGCGGCGCAAGCCGGCAGGTTGAAACGGGAAGCCGGTGACGCAACAGGTCCTGCCTGCTGCCATTCCGGCGCTGCCCCCGCAACGGTAAGCGTGGAAGCCAGGCAACATGCCACTGTGCGCAAGCATGGGAAGGCGCCTGGCGCGATGGTCCGCCATCGGCCCGCGAGCCCGGAGACCGGCCTGGAAGACGACTGGTTGCGATGCGGCGGGCATGGCGGCGGCAAGCGGCGCCGTGCCTGCGCCCGCCCACCGTCCCTGCCTCCGTTGACCGCCTCCCCCACCCTTGCCGCGCGGGCGTGCGCGGTGTTTGGAGTCAACGATGAAGCTGCAGATCCGCCTTCTTTCCCTCGCCGTGCTGTCGGCGCTGCCCCTTGTGGCCGCCGCACAGGACGAGGCCACCGCACTGGACCAGGTGCTGGTCACCGCCACCCGTACCCCGATCGCCCTGCAGGACAGCATCTCGCCGGCGCAGGTGATCGACCGCGCCGAGATCGAACGCAGCCAGGCCCCCTCGCTGCAGGACCTGCTGCGCGGCCGCGCCGGCATCAACCTCAACAACAGCGGCGGGCTGGGCAAGCAGAGCTCGCTGTTCCTGCGCGGCACCAACTCGGCCCACACCCTGGTGCTGGTCGATGGCGTGCGCATCAACACCGGCGACCTCGGCCTGGCCATGCTGCAGGACCTGCCGCTGGCGCAGATCGAGCGCGTGGAAATCGTGCGCGGCCCGCAGTCCAGCCTGTACGGCGCGGACGCGATCGGCGGCGTGATCCAGATCTTCACCCGCCGCAATGCCGGCGACTTCGCCCCGCACCTGCAGCTGGGCGGCGGCAGCAATGGCCTGCGTGAAGCCAGCGGCGGCTTCGGTGGCACCGGCAAGCGCGGCTGGTTCGGCACCGACATCGCCTACCAGCACACCGACGGTATCAATTCCTGCAACGGTGATCCGGTGACCTTCGCCGGCTGCGGCGCCAACGAACCCGACCGCGACGGGTACCGCAACCTGTCGATGAGCCTGCGCGGCGGCTACACGCTGACCGACACCCTGAGCGTGGAAGGTACCGCCCTGCGCGCTGAAGGCGAGAACCACTACGACGGCTACTACAACTACTCCGAGACCCTGCAGCAGGTGCTGGGCGGCAAGGTCCGCTACACCCCGAGCGAGCGCTTCACCCTGACCGCCAACGTCGGCCGTGCGGACAACGAATCCGACAACTACAACGGCGACACCTGGCTCGGTGCGGCGCAGACCCACCGCGACAGCGCCTCGGTGCAGGCCGACGTGGGCCTCGCCGACGGCCAGCTGCTCAGCGCCGGCGTCGACTGGAGCCAGGACAACCTCGACGGCAGCAGCGCGGGTTACCTGGTCGACAGCCGCGACAACACCGGCGTGTTCGTGCAGTACCAGGGCCGCTTCGGCGCGCACCACCTGCAGGCCAGCGTGCGCAATGACGACAACGAACAGTTCGGCAACCACACCACCGGCAGCCTCGGCTGGGGCATGGAACTGGGCGGCGGCTTCCGCCTCAATGCCAGCTATGGCACCGCGTTCAAGGCCCCCACCTTCAGCGACCTGTACGACCCGTGGAGCGGCGTGCCCGGGCTGGACCCGGAGAAGTCCAAAAGTGCCAACCTCGGCATCGCCCAGCAGGGCGACAGCTGGCGCTGGGGCCTGGATGTGTATGAAACCCGCATCGATGACCTGATCACCTACGACGCGACCACCTTCATGATGTCGCAGGTGGAAAAGGCGCGGATCCGGGGCGCCGAGCTGACCGGCTCGCTGACCGTGGCCGGGTTCGACCTCAGCGCGCAGCTCAGCCACACCGACCCGCGCAACCGCACCGACGGCAGCGCCCAGTTCGACAACTGGCTGGCCCGCCGCGCGCAGGACACCGCGCGCCTGGACATCGACCGCCGCTTCGGTGGCTTCCGCGCCGGCGTCACCGCGTTCGGTGCCGGCAAGCGCTACGACAACGCCGACAACAGCGTACGCCTGGCCGGCTACGGCACGCTGGACCTGCGCCTGGAATACGCACTCAGCCGCGACTGGTCGGTGCTGGGCCGGGTCAGCAACGTGTTCGACCGCGATTACGAAACGGTGGCCTGGTACAACCAGCCGGGCCGTGAGTACCGCCTGAGCGTGCGTTACCAGCCGAAGTGAGGGATCGGGACGGCGGCATCTCCGCCGTTCCACCTGCGGTAGGTGTCGACCGTTGGTCGGCACTTCCCTCCGGCCGCCCTACAACCCCGGCAACGCCCGCAGGTCATCAACAACCGCCACCGCCTCCACCGTATCCAGATCCAACCCACGCGGATACCCATAGCGGACCAGCGCGACCGGCATGCCCGCATCCACCGCGGCGCGGTAATCGGTGATCGAATCACCCACCATCAACGCGTCACCAGGCGCCACCTTGAACGCCTCGGCGATATGCCGCAGCGGCACGCCACTGGGCTTGCGCTCGGGCAGTGAATCGCCCCCCAGCACCATCGCGAAGTACTCCTGCACGCCCAGGTGCGCCAACAGCGGCGCCACCATCGCCGACGGCTTGTTGGTGCAGATCGCCATCACCACCCCGCGCTCGCGCAGCGCCTGCAGCGCCGGCACCACCCCGTCGAACAATCGCGGGCTGCGCAGCAGGCATTCCTCGTAGTGGCGCATGAAACCAGGCATCACCCGATCCAGGTCGATGTCACTGCGTGCAGCGGTGAACGCCTGCTCCACCAGCCGGCGCACGCCATCGCCGATCCAGGTCAGCACCGTGGCTTCGGGCACGCGCGGCAGCTGCCAGTCTTCCAATGTGCGATTGAGCGCCTCGGCGATATCGGCCGCGCTGTCGACCAGCGTGCCGTCAAGATCAAAGATCACCAGCGGGTAGGGATACGTCAAGGGAAGGATCGCTTCTACAACATGTGGGGATGCTGATTGTAGAGCCACGCCCTGCGTGGCTGCGTGCAGCCCGGCACCGCGCAGACACGCAATGCCGAACCAGGCAGCGTTAGATCCGCGCCAGGAAATCTTCCCCCGCAAACCGCTCTACCAGGAAATCCAAAAAGCTGCGCATCAACGCCGGCAGCTGCCGCCGCGACGCATACACCGCATGGATGCCCATCTCCTCCACCTGGTACTCCGGCAAAACCTCCACCAGCTCACCCGAACGCAGCAGCGGCGCGATCTGGTACGTCGGCAACATCGCAATGCCCGCCCCGGCCCGCACCGCCTCCAGCAACAACGACGCCTCATTGGCACTGATGTTGCCGCCCACCGCCACCGAAATCGCACGCCCATGCCGCTGCAACTGCCACACGCTCTTGCCCACGTAATGATGAGTAAGACAGTTGTGCCCCGCCAACGCATCGGCACTTACCGGCGTGCCCCGCTCGGCCAGGTACGAAGGCGCCGCGCACAATACCGACCGGCACGGCGCCAGCCACCGCGCGATCAGGCTCGGATCGATCGCCCGCGAAATCCGCACCGCCACATCCACCCGCTCCTCCACCAGGTTCACCACCCGGTCCACCAGCAACAACTCCACCCGCGTCAGCGGGTGCCGCCGCACGAACTCCGCCACCGCCGCCGCCAGGTGCAGCTGCCCGAACGACACACTCGCCGTCACCCGCAACAGCCCATGCGGCTCCGGGTTGTCGCTGGCCACCTCGCCCTGCAGCTCATCCCCGATGGCCAGCATCTGCCGGAACCGCAGCAGCGCCGCCTCCCCCGGCCCGGTCAGGCTGATCCGCCGCGTGGTTCGGTGCAGCAACCTCGCCCCCAGCCACGTCTCCACCTCGGCCAAATACCGCGTCACCATCGCCCGCGACATGTCCAACGCCTCCGCCGCAGCGGTCAGGCTGCCGCGCTCGGCCACCTCCACGAACACATGCATCGCCGTCAGCCGGTCCATTTGATCGATCCGCGCAACAAATTAGGCCGTTATACGCGGTTTTTCGTCCGCTTTCAGGCGCATATGCTGGCCTTCCTCCCACAACGGACCCTGCCCCATGAAGATCGCCCTCGTCGGTGCCACCGGCAACATCGGCCGTGAA
>DGIP01000168.1 GCA_002386405.1 Stenotrophomonas maltophilia | reverse complement strand
CCCGCCGACCCTCGACGGTGTACCGGTAGCCACGAGAAGATCAACGGCGGCGCCGATCTTTGTCATGAGTTATTGGTGGCAACCGCGTAGAGCCACGCCCTGCGTGGCTGCTCTCGTTTCCGCCCGCGACCATCTGCCCGCCGGCCTCCCCAGCCCGGAAAAACTGAAACGCTGCCGTTCGCGCTTCGCTATCATCACCGCATGAGCATCCGCCAACTTCCCGAAATCCTCATCAATCAGATCGCTGCAGGCGAGGTCGTTGAACGCCCGGCGTCGGTGGTCAAGGAACTGGTGGAAAACGCGCTCGATGCCGGTGCCACCCGCGTGGATATCGACCTTGAAGAGGGCGGGGTGCGGTTGATCCGCATCCGTGATGACGGGGGCGGCATCGCGCCGGAAGAGCTGCCGCTGGCGGTGTCGCGGCATGCCACCAGCAAGATCGCCAGCCTGGATGACCTGGAAGCGGTGGCCACGCTCGGCTTCCGTGGTGAAGCGTTGCCGTCGATCGCGTCGGTGAGCCGCTTTACCCTGGCCTCGCGCCGGCGCAGCGACGAACACGGTTCGGCGCTGCAGATCGAGGGCGGCAAGCTGGGCGAAGTCACGCCGCGCGCGCATGCGCCGGGCACCACGGTGGAAGTGCGCGAGCTGTTCTACAACGTGCCGGCGCGCCGCAAGTTCCTGCGTGCCGAGCGGACCGAGCTGGGCCATATCGAAGAATGGCTGCGCTCGCTGGCGCTTGCGCGGCCGGACGTGGAGCTGCGGGTGTCGCACAACGGCAAGCCGTCGCGGCGCTACAAGCCGGGCGACCTGTATTCCGATGCGCGGCTGGGCGAGACGCTGGGCGAAGACTTCGCTACCCAGGCCATGCGCGTGGACCACAGCGGTGCCGGCCTGCGCCTGCATGGCTGGATCGCGCAGCCGCATTATTCGCGCGCCAGCACCGACCAGCAGTACCTGTACGTCAACGGCCGTTCGGTGCGCGACCGCAGCGTGGCGCATGCGGTGAAGATGGCCTACGGCGATGTGCTGTTCCATGGCCGCCAGCCCGCGTACGTGCTGTTCCTGGAGCTGGACCCGACCCGGGTGGACGTCAACGTGCACCCGGCCAAGCACGAAGTGCGCTTCCGCGATTCGCGGCTGATCCATGACTTCGTCTACCGCACGTTGAAGGAAGCGTTGGCTGAAACCCGTGCGGGCATGACCGCAACGGGGGCGGGCATTGAAGGTGTTGCAGAAGCCGCTGCGCCGGCTTACGCCAACGCGGCCGCTGGCACCGGCTACACATTGGCGGGCGGTGGTGGCGGTGGTGGCATGGGCAATGCCGGCTGGCGCCCGCAGCAGTCGCCGCTGGGCCTGCGCGTGGCCGATGCACCGTCGGCGTACGCGGCGCTGTATGCACGCCCGGCGGGCAGCGATGCCGCCTTGCCGCCGATGCCCAGCGAGCAGGGCCTGCCGGTCACCGCGGCCGACAGCGGCGTGCCGCCGCTGGGCTATGCGGTGGCGCAGCTGCACGGCATCTACATCCTGGCCGAGAACGCCGAAGGCCTGATCGTGGTGGACATGCATGCCGCCCACGAGCGGATCGGCTACGAGCGGCTGAAGACCGCGCACGATGCCACCGGCCTGCATGCGCAGCCGCTGCTGGTGCCGATCACCCTGGCGGTGGGCGAGCGCGATGCCGATACCGCCGAGCGCGAAGCCGAGACGCTGACTGCGCTGGGCTTCGAGATCACCCGGTCCGGTCCCGGTTCGCTGCATGTGCGCAGCATTCCCGCGCTGCTGGCCAACGCCGAGCCGGAAGGGCTGCTGCGCGATGTGCTTACCGACCTGCGCGAACACGGCCAGAGCCGGCGCATCGCCAGTGCGCGCGACGAGCTGTTGTCGACCATGGCCTGCCACGGTGCGGTGCGTGCCAACCGGCGGCTGACCCTGCCGGAAATGAACGCGCTGCTGCGCGACATGGAAATCACCGAGCGGTCCGGCCAGTGCAACCACGGCCGGCCCACCTGGGCCCGTTTTTCACTGGCGGAAATCGACCGCTGGTTCCTGCGCGGACGTTGAAGGGGAGCACGATGCGTACTTGGGGATGGGGACTCGGCGCGGCAGTGCTGGCGCTGGGCCTGGCAGGGTGTGGCGACAAGGAAACCGCGCCGGCACCGGCGGCGGTGGATCCGGCGTTCGCCGCCGAACAGCAGCAATGGCGGCAGCAGCGCTACACCGAACTGCAGGCGCCTGATGGCTGGACCAGCCTGGTCGGCCTGCATTGGCTGGAACATAAAGCGCACTACATCGGCAGCGGACCCGGCAGCGGCATCCGCCTGGCCGTGGGCCCGGCCAAGCTGGGCATGGTGGCGCATCGCGGCGACATCCTGACCTTCACTCCCGAGCGCGGCGTCGCGGTGACCGTGGATGGCAAGCCGATCACCGGGCCGATCCGTTTCCAGAGCGACCGCGATCCGGAACCGACCCACATCGCCTTCGATGACGGCAAGGGCCAGCTCAGCCTGATTCACCGCGGCCAGCGCTACGCGCTGCGGGTCAAGCACGCCGATGCCTATTCGCGCACCGGCTTCACCGGCATCAACTATTGGCCGGGTGGTCCGGACTGGCGCATCGCCGCACGGTTCGTGCCGCACCCGGCCGGCAAGACCCTGCCGATCGTGGATATCACCGGCCTCACCACCGAGATGCCGAATTCGGGTGCGCTGGAATTCGAGCGCGACGGCAAGACCTGGCGGCTGGAAGCATTGGGTGAGCCGGGGCGCGAGCTGTTCGTGATCTTCGGTGACCGCACCAGCGGCCACGGCAGTTACCCGGCCGGCCGCTACCTGGACCTGCCGGCGCCCGACGCGGGCGGCAAGGTGGTGCTCGATTTCAACCACGCCTACAACCCGCCGTGCGCGTTCACCCCGTTCGCCACGTGCCCGATGACCCCGCCGGAAAACCGCCTGGACCTGAAGGTCGAAGCCGGCGAACAGGCCTACCACACACCCCAGGGAGGGGTTTGAGAATGACGATGCTGAAGCGACTGGCGGCCCCGCTGCTGCTGGCCACGGGCCTGCTGATGGGCAGCGCCACCGCGCTGGCGGCCGCACCGGCGGCCAGATCCACCGCGCCGGTCCCGCTGCTGTGGAAGGTGACCGGCCCGGGCGACAGCCGGGTGTACCTGCTGGGCTCGTTCCACCTGCTGCGCGCCGATGATTACCCGCTGGCAGCCGACGTGGACCAGGCCTTCGCAGCATCCAAGCGCGTGGTGTTCGAACTTTCGCCGCAGGACATGCAGTCGCCGGACCTGACCCGCAAGATGCTGCAGGCGGCGATGCGCACCGATGGCAGCGAACTCAAGCGCGACCTGGACGATGCCACCTGGACCAAGCTGCAGGCCTACGCGCGCGACAACAACCTGCCGCTGGCGCAGCTGCAGGGCATGAAGCCGTGGTTTGTCGGGCTGACCATCACCCTGTCGCAGTTCGCCAAGATGGGGCTGGACCCGGCGCTGGGGCTGGACCGCCATTTCATGACGCGTGCAGCCGATGCGGGCAAGCCGACCAGCGGCCTGGAAGACATCGACACGCAGGTGGCGGTGCTGTCGGGCATGTCGGCGCAGGAACAGCAGCAGATGGTGGCCGAGGCGCTGGACCAGGCCGACCAGGCCGATGCCATGGGCCGCAAGCTGCACGACGCCTGGCGCCGTGGCGACGACAAGCTGCTGTGGACCTCGATGGCTGCGGAAATGCGCGGCGAGTACCCGCAGCTTTACAAGCGCATCAATACCGACCGCAACACGGCCTGGGTGCCGAAGCTTGAGCAGCAGCTCAAAGCCGGGCAGGGTGGCACGCTGGTGGTGGTGGGCTCGCTGCACCTGCTGGGCGACGATGGCGTGGTCGAGAAGCTGCGCGCCAAGGGCTACCAGGTGGAGCGGATCTGCACGGGTTGCGCCAAGCCCAAGCGCTGATTTCCCGAACCCGGAAACGAAAAAGGCGCGGCCGTGAGGCTGCGCCTTTTTTCATGCGGCCCGGCGCTGCCGGGCGGCGTGGTCAGCGGCGGGTCTTGCCGGCCGTGGGGGCTTCGGGCTTGCCGGTGCCGGTACCCGTACCGGTGCCGGTCTGGGTGCCCGGCGGACGCGGGCCGAAGCCGCCGCCCATGTTGCGCTGGAAGTCCTGCCACAGCTCCAGGTTGCGTTCGGTGAGCTGGTTCATCATCGCCCACGGGGTCTGGCCGAGCAGGTTGCCCATCTGCTGGCGGAACTGCTGCTGCTGGTCCAGGAAGACCTGCATGCTGCGTTCCAGGTAGTTGCCCATGAAGCCCTGCAGCGAATCGCCATAGAACCGGATCAGCTGGCTGAGCAGCTGGGTGGAGAGCATGGGCTCACCGTCCTGCTCCTGGTCGGCGATGATCTGCAGCAACACTGAACGGGTCAGGTCGTCGCCGCTCTTGGCGTCGCGGACTTCGAAGTCCTCGCCGTCCAGGATGAGCTGGCGCACGTCCTCGATGGTGATGTAACTGGAAATCTCGGTGTCGTAGAGACGGCGGTTCGGATACTTCTTGATGATGCGGTTCGCAGCCATGAAGCAATCACTCGTCGGCGTAGAAGAGAAGCATGGCGCAGCGCAGCAGGCGTTGCAACCTCCTTTGGTCATTTGGCTGGATTCTTCATGCTGCGCAGCATTCGTGCAGCATTTTCTGGGGGCAACGGTGAAACCGTTACCAGCCCATGTGGTGTCCGCCGTTGATGTCGAGGTTGGAGCCGGTGATCCAGGCGGCTTCCTCGGCGACCAGGAAGGCCACCGCGTAGGCGATTTCCTCGGGCTTGCCGAGGCGGCCGGTGGGGATGTCGGCGATGATCTTGGCGCGTACTTCGTCGGGCACGGCCATCACCATGTCGGTGGCCACGTAGCCGGGCGAGATGGTGTTGACGGTGATGCCGAAGCCGGCATTCTCGCGTGCCAGGGAGATGGTGAAGCCGTGCATGCCGGCCTTGGCGGCGGCGTAGTTGGCCTGGCCGTACTGGCCTTTCAGGCCGTTGATCGAGCTGATCTGGATCACCCGGCCCCAGCCGCGGCGGCGCATGCCTTCGATGACCGGGCGGGTGACGTTGAACACCGAATTGAGGTTGGTGTTGATCACGTCGTGCCACTGGTCGGCGCGCATGCGGTGGAAGGTGGTGTCGCGGGTGATGCCGGCGTTGTTGACCAGGATCTCGATCGGGCCCAGCGCCGCTTCCACCGCGTGCACCATCTGTTCGGCGGTGCCCGGGTCGGCGACATCGCCGGGGAAGATCGCCACGTCGCAGCCGCGCGCCAGCATCTTCTCGCGCCAGGCCAGGGCCTTGGCCTCGTCACGGTAGTTGGTGGCAACCCGATGGCCCTGGTCGGCCAGACGTTGGCAGATGGCGGAACCGATACCGCCGGTACCACCGGTGACCAGTGCGACGCGAGATGTCATGAGCAGCTACTCCGGGGCCAGCAGGGGGGAAAGCGATTCTGCAACATCGCGGCGGAAAATGGGTGGCTCAGGGGGCGTCGGCGTCGAGCCGGATGTCACCCGGTGGCAATCGCGCCGGGTCGAAGCCGGCAACGGCCTGCTCGAGGAGTTCGGCGACGCTGCGGCAGCCCCGCAGCCCGGCGGGATCCTGGCCAAGCTGCACCCAGGCCTGCTGCAGGGCGGGCAGGGGACGATCGGCATCGACCGGGCGCGCGGCAGCGGACTTGGACAGTTTGAGCCCGTCCGGCTCCAGCAGCAGCGGCAGGTGCAGGTAGCGCGGCGTGGGCAGGCCCAGCGCCTGCTGCAGCAGGATCTGGCGCGGGGTGGAATCGAGCAGGTCCGCGCCGCGCACCACGTCGGTGATGGCCTGGTCGCCGTCGTCGACCACCACGGCCAGCTGGTAGGCCCAGTAGCCGTCCGCCCGGCGCAGCACGAAATCGCCGACCTCGGCATGCACGTCCTGGCGGACCCGGCCGCGCAGGCCGTCGTCGAACGCAACCACGCTGCCCGGCGGCACGCGCAGGCGGATGGCCGGTCGTGCGCGTTCGGTACGTGCCACGCAGTAATGATGAATACCCTGCTGGTCGGCCAGTTCGGTGCGGCTGCAGTGGCAGGCAAAGGCCTTGTCCTCGGCCAGCAGGCGGTCCAGCGCGGCCTGGTAGAGGGCGTCGCGCTGGCTCTGGTGGACGACGGCGCCATCGCTGACCAGGCCGAAGGCGGCCAGGGCGGCCAGTTGCTGGTCCTGAGCG
>DGIP01000167.1:773-8085 GCA_002386405.1 Stenotrophomonas maltophilia | reverse complement strand
CTTCCGATCTCGCAGGCGCCACCCGCGCCGGCTGGACCGCGCTGCGCCCGTGGTTGCCGCAGATCATCGCGCTGGCGGTGTTCAGCGTGGGCGCTGCGCTGGTCATCGATGGCACCCTGCCGACGCCGCGCCGGCACCTGCTGCACGCATCGCTGCCGATCCTGGAAACCTCGCACCTGCTCGGCAGCCTGGCCGGCGTGGTGCTGCTGCTGATCGGCCAGGGCCTGCAGCGGCGCAGCCATGCGGCCTGGGTGCTGGCGCTGGCGATCTGCGTGGTCGCGCCGCTGCCGATCTGGCTGCGCGGCGGCCAGGTGCTGATCGCGCTGGCATCGGTGCTGGTGGCGATGGCGCTGTGGGCATCGCGCCGCGAGTTCTACCGGCAGGGTGCGCTGCTGGATGAAGCGTGGTCGTGGCCATGGATCCGCAACCTGGGCCTGGTGCTGGTGGCGGTGATCTGGCTGCTGTTCTTCGTGTACAGCCATGTCGAATACCAGAACGAGCTGTGGTGGCAGTTCGCCGCGCAGGGCAACGCGCCGCGTGCGCTGCGTGCGCTGCTGGTGGTGGCCATCGCGCTGGCCATCTTCGGCCTGGCGCGGCTGCTGCACAGTACCCGCACCCCGCTGCCGCCGGCTGACGCCGGCACGCTGGATGCGCTGGCGCCGGTCCTGCTCGCGGCACAGGACACCCAGGCCTGCCTGGTGCTCACTGCAGACAAGGCGGTGCTGCGCGATGAGGCCGGCGGCGGCTTCGTGATGATGCAGCGCTATGGGGGCTCGTTGATCGCCATGGGCGATCCGGTCGGGCCGCCGGACGTCGCCCGCGCATTGATCTGGCGCTTCCGCGAGGAAGCCGACCGCCTTGGCCTGCGCCCGGTGTTCTACCAGGTCGGCGAAGCGTACTGGCAGACCTACCTGGACCTCGGGCTGACCCTGGTGAAGCTCGGCGAGGAAGCGATGGTGCCGCTGCAGGATTTCGGCCTGGAGGGGCGCGAACGGGCCGACCTGCGCCAGGCCTGGAACCGGGGCAAGCGCGGTGGCCTCAGCTTCCGCGTGGCCGCGCCCGAAGAGGTCCCTGCGCTGCTGCCGGTGCTGGCGCAGGTCTCGCAGCAATGGCTGGACGACAAGGCCGGCGATGAGAAGGGCTTCTCGCTGGGCAGTTTCGATCCGGCCTACCTGGCACGGTTCCCGGTGGCGATCGTCGAGGCTGAAGGCCGCATCGTCGCCTTCGCCAACCTGTGGCAGGCGCCTGCCGGCCGCGAGTTGTCGGTGGACCTGATGCGGCACGTGGACGACGCGCCCAAGGGCACGATGGATTTCCTGTTCATCGAGCTGTTCCTGTGGGGACGCGAACAGGGCTTCCACCGCTTCTCGCTGGGCATGGCGCCGCTGTCGGGGCTTGCCCAGCACCGGCTGGCCGGGCGCTGGAACCGCTTCGCCAACGTGGTGGCACGCCATGGCGAGCGCTTCTACGGCTTCAGCGGGCTGCGCCGTTTCAAATCCAAGTTCGCACCGCAGTGGCGCGCCCGTTACCTGGCGGCGCCGGGCGGCATGCACCTGCCTGCCGCGCTGCTGGATGCCACGCGGCTCATCTCGCTGCCGCCATCCGCGCAAACACGTCGGTAAACCGCGCCACGCTCTGGCTGCCATGGATGGCATGCAGGGCCTCCCCTGCCAGCACGCGCTCTTCCCAGATCCACGCCAGCCGTGGATTGCCTGCCAGGTCCTGCCAGACGGCCAGCAGGGCTTCCGCTGGCACCGTTTCGCCTGCCATCAGCCGTTCGGCGACCGCGATGCTCGCCGGTTGCTGGGTGATGTAGGCGATCGCCCGTGGCGACAGCGGGATGGCGGCAACCGGTTCGGGCAGGAAGTAGCGGGCCGCCATCGGCCACGCCGCGTGGGTGTCCGCCAGGCGCCTGAGCGAGGCGCCGCTGATGTGCAGCACCTGCGGCAGGCGCTTGTTGCCTCCCATCGCGAAGGGATAGGTGATGCCCGGCTGCGCGCGTTCCGCCATCTCAACCACTCCGTTGCGGAACTTCACGCAATCGGCGGCAATCGCGGTGGCACCACCGGCCTTTGTTTCCCCGATCAGCACGGCATCGGTGCCGTGCATGAGCAGGAAGTCGATTTCGCCTTTGACGTGCCGGCTGTTCTCCGGCCGCAGTCCGGCCGGCACATGCGCGCCTCTGGCAATGCGATAGCCCGCTTCGGAGTCGCCACCGGCGGCTGCGTTCATGGCAGCGCACAATTGCGTCAGCGACGCCCCGACATGGTCCTCCACGTCGCGGCCGCGTGCAGCGCCGCCGTTGACCGCCCGGGTCGACGCGCGCAGCGCCAGCCAGGCACTGACGTCGGCGTCCCGATCAAGTGCCGCCTTCTCCTCCAGCACCGCCCCGTGCGGGGCGAACGGGGTGGCAAGTCCTTCATCCAATGCCGCGGCGCTTGCCAGCACATCCGCCCAGCTGCCGGCTCCCCCGCGCGCGCGCTTGACCGCGCCCGCAAGCGTCACCAGCCTGCGCTGCCTGTCCGGGTCCGGTTCGCGTTCGATCCGGGCCGGGTAGGCAACATCGCCCAGTTTCTTCGCCGCGCGCAGCGCCGCCGCATACGCCGCGCCATCAAGCAGCTGCGTGTAGCGGCGCACCTCGGAGGATCGATGCCAGGCGATCGCCCTGCGCAGTTCGACATCGCGGTCCTTGACCAGCCAGGTCAGCGTCTCCAGCAGGGCTGCGCAGAACAGCGGGCCTGCGGGGTCGTCGTGCCCCGCCTGCCGCATCGCCATGGCATCCGCCATCTGCTGCGCGGCCGATGCCGGTGCGTCGCGCACGATGGCCCCGTCTGCCGCCATCAGCTGGAACAGCTGTGCTTCAACACCGGTGTCGCGGCCCATCACGGCGTCCGCGACTGCGCCGGCAGATGCTCCAGCAACGACTTCGCCAACAGGTCGTAATCGCCCTTGAAGTGGTGATCGCCGGGCAGCGCGACCACCGTGACACCGTTCTTCGGCAGCTCCGGGCACAACGCGTCGGCATCCTCCTGGCCATACAGGCACACGGTGCGTTCGGCCGGCAGCCGGGCAATTTCCGGCGCGATGGGCAGGCCATCGCCGCCCCCGCCCAGCCAGTTGCTGACATGGAATTCGTAGTCGGCCTTGCGCCCCACCGACATCAGGCCGATCAGGGCGATGGACCCACGCGTGGCCGGATCCAGCTGGTTGATCGCGGCCGGCAGCACGTCGGCGCCCTGCGAGAAGCCGACCAGCACCAGCCGCTTGCGCTGCCACTGGTTGCCGTAATGCCGCGCGATGCGCTCCAGGTCGCGGGCGAAGCCTTCCGGGGTGCGTTCGGTCCAGAAATAGCGCAGCGAATCCAGGCCCACCACCGAAATCCCGTTCTCACTCAGCGCGGCGGCCACATCCTTGTCCAGGCCGGCCCAGCCGCCGTCGCCGGAGACGAAGATGGCCAGCGTATCGCCGGCCTGCCGTGCCGGCACTTCCACCACCGGCAGCCCCTTCAGGTCATCCGGCGGCGGTGCCAGGCTGACGCCCTTCTGCGCGCCCATGACCTGGGCGGCCGCGAGCAGGCCTGGCAGGTCATCGCCACGCCCGGTACGTTGGAACTGTCGCCCCATCTCCACCTTGTGCACGAACGCGGTGGCATCGCCTGCCGCGCACTTGCGGTCGCCTGCGGCGTTCAACCACGGAAACGCCAGCTCCGCCGGCTGCAGGCGGCCATGGCTGACACCGGCGCCGCACACCGCGCGCTCGCGCGCCTGGTCGGGACAGAAACCGGTGGTGACCAGGCCGGCAAAGACCTGGGTATCCGCTTGTGCCGCCACCGCATAGGCCAGCTCGGCGCCGCTGCCATCGCCGCCGATCAGCGGCAGGTGGTAACCCGGCACGTGCAGGTACGCCTGGAACCAGCGCGAGAAATTCTCCACGTCGCCCGCGCCGAAGCTGCAGTTTCCGCCGCCTTCGCGCGCCAGTCCCCTGCGCAGCCTGGCCACATCGACCTGGGCCACCAGGGCGCCCTGCGCGCGCAACGCCTCGATGCGCTCACGCGTGCGCTCGGGTTCACTGCCACCATCGAACCAGACCACCACGCGCTGCGGGTGGCCTTCCGGTGCATGGATCGGGATGTCGTTGAAGCGCCCGTGGCTGACCTGCTGTGGCGCCGCCGGGGCGGCTGCGGCCCCCATCATCGACACCAGGCCCAACACCACTCCCAGTCCCCTGCCCACACTGGCTCGCCGCATCGTCACGCATCCCGGAAAAGTCGCCCCACGATACGCCTGTCCCCTGCCAAGGGCATGTACACAGGCTGGCCGCTGCGCCTACTCCAGCCGCGCAGCGTCCTCACGCCGTGCATGCCGCCACAGCTGCAGCGCGGCCACGAACAACCACAGCACCACCGCGGCGATCACCAGCTTCTGCCCGGCCCCGCGCGGCGGGCCGCGCCACAGCACGTGCAGCCACAGCAGCGCGAAACACAGCCAGGCCCACCACCACGCGGCGCTGGCCCAGCGCGCCCATTGCGGGTCGGCGCGCAGGTACCAGCTCTGCAGCAGCATCGCCACGCTCACGCACAGGAACGCGGTGTTGGCCGCCAGGCCATGGACCAGGGGGGCCAGTAGTGGCGCGTGCCCGGGCAACCAGCTGTCGCCGATGGCCACGCCCATCAGCCCCAGTGCGGCCACGCAGAACAGCAGCGGCGCCGCCGTGCTGCGCCGGGGCGAGCGGCTGGCGGCGTGCAGCGACCAGGCCAGCAGCATGATCGCCACGGCCAGTACGCAGTAAGCGGTCCGCAACGCCAGGCCCCAAGGCCCGTGCAGGTACAGGCTCAACGTGGCCTGCACCCAGTCCAGGTCCTGGCGTGCCCACTGGGTCCACAGCGCGGTGAGCACGAACCCGGCCAGCGCCAGCAGTGCCAGGCGGGCCACATGGGCGTGGGCAGGAAGGCTCATCGGGGGCGGTGCTCAGGGCCCGGCATCGGGATGGCGCAGCCGCCACGCGGCCAGGTCGGCGCGGTAGCGCTGCAGCTCGTCGCTGTACAGGTCCAGCACGCACAGCGGGCAGCCGCTGCCGCAGCACTCGTTGGGGCCGGGTTCTTCCGGCGGTTGCGGGCGCGGATCGGCATCGGGCGTGGCGGATGGAAGGGGAACGGGCATGGCGTGAGGGACGGCGGTCAACCGGTGCAGTGTAATCGACCGCTGTCAGTGCCCGAGTCGACGGCGCAGGTTGGCCCGCGCCGGTGCGTCCAGGCGCTGATGGAAGAAGTCACTGAGGAAGATGCGCGGGCTGCGCAGCAGGTGCTTCAGGAACCGCCGCCGGTTGAGCCGGAACAGGAACCCCGGCACATGCCCGGCGTATTCCTCGGCGATGCCACGGTCGTAGTTGTCGAACACATCGGCCGGCGCGCCGAGGATGGCCATGTCGCAGTCCAGGAACAACGCCGCTTCGGGGTCCACATCGCTCGCGGCCAGGCTGCCGTGGCGCGCGGTCAGCAGGATCAGCTGTTCGACCCGGGCCACGTCCACGCCGGCGCCCGGCAGCCAGCGCTCCACCTGCGCTCGTGCCAGCGCGGCCGAGCGCGCTTCATTGTCGTTGCGCCCGGCCTCGTAGATCGCGTCGTGGTAAAGCGCGGCCAGCTGCACTTCGCGCGGGTGCGCCCAGCCCGGGCCGTCCGCCACCGCTTGGCAGTGCACCAGCACCGCGCGCACGTGCGGGTAGCCGTGATACGCCCGGGGAGGCATGGCGTAGGCAGCTTCCAGGTCGGCCTGCATGGCCGCCGGCAACGAGAGCGGTGAAAAGGTCATGGCGGCATCATTGGCCGGCCCCCGGGCGAATGGCAAGGGTGGCGGCGGGTGCAACAGGCCGACAAGCGGTGCGCCGGCTGGCGGGCGCCGGCCTAGACTGCAGCTACCAATGCTCCGTCGTGCCTGCGAGGTGACCGCGATGAACGGCTGGAAATCCCTTGCCCTGGTGGCCCTGCTGGCCGCCGCACCGACGCCTGTGCTGGCCGCGCTGCCTGCCAGCGCCGCCGTGCAGGCCCAGGCGGTCGAACCCATTCCCTCGCCGGAGCAGATCCTGGCCATTCCGCCGGATCTGCGCGCGTTGCTGCAGGAACGGGTGATCGCCCCGGTCAGTTCGCGCGAGCAGCGGCTGGTGCGGCTGGTGCACCTGATCTTCGACGAAGACGCCATGCACCTGGAGTACGACCCGTACGCCACCCACACCCTGGCCGAAACGTGGAAGACCCATCGCGCCAACTGCCTGTCGTTCACCTTGATGTTCGTCACCCTGGCGCGCGCGGCAGGCATCGATGCGCGGGTGCAGGAGGTGGCGCAGGTGGTCACCTGGCACCAGGACCAGGGCGTGATCTACAACGTGGGGCACGTCAACGTGGGGCTGAACCTCAACGGACGCACCGCCGTGGTCGACCTGGACCGCAACGTGCTCTATGACCGCTACGGGCCGCGCCCGATCACCGAGCAGCGCGCCCTGGCGCACTTCTACAACAACCGCGGCGCCGAGCACATGGCCGACGGGGACACCGCGCAGGCGCGCGTGTACCTGGATGCCGCGCTGGCGGTGGCACCGGCCTTCCCTGCCGGCTGGAACAACCTGGGCGTGCTCGATACCCGCGAAGGCCGCCTGGACCAGGCCCGCAAGGATTACGAGCAGGCCCTGCAGCTGCAACCGCGCCATGCGGCGGCGCTGACCAACGCCAGCGCGCTGTATCGCCGGTTGGGCGATGCGCGCCGGGCGGATGTGCTGGCCAAGCGGCTGGAACAGGTGCAGAAAAGCGATCCCTTCGCGCAGTTCCGCTTCGGCAACGAAGCCGAGCAGCGCCACGACTACGCGCAGGCCATCGAGTACTACCAGCGGGCGGTGCGCCTCTACAGCAGTGCGCACCAGTTCCATTTCGGGCTGGCGCGCGCCTACTTCCTGGCCGGCAATACTCGCCGCGCCTCGCTGGAAATGCTGCGTGCCCGCGACCTGGCCGGCGAAGATGCCGACGTGCTGCGGGCGACCTACCAGGCCAAGCTGGACAGCCTGCAGAAATGGCGGGACCGCACCGCCACCAATTGAATCGCGGCGCACCGCCCGGTAGCGCCGGCCGTTGGCCGGCATCCACACGCGCAGGCGTTTACGCCTTCTTTAGAAAACAGGTCTTCAGGACCAGGCCCTTGATCTTGTCCGAGTTGCCTTCGATGTGCTCGGCATCGTCCTCGACCAGGCGGATGTTGCGGATCACGGTGCCCTGCTTGAGCGGGATCGACGAGCCCTTGACCTTCAGGTCCTTGATCACGGTGACGGT
>DGIP01000167.1:0-528 GCA_002386405.1 Stenotrophomonas maltophilia | reverse complement strand
GTCCTTGATCACGGTGACGGTGTCGCCGCTGGCCAGCACGTTGCCGTTGCTGTCCCGCACGACCACGCCCTGGCCGCCTTCATCGCCGGCCGCCCACTCATGGCCGCAGTCGGCGCAGATCCACAGCGCGCCATCGGCATAGGTGTTTTCCAGGGTGCATTGCGGGCAGGCGGGTGCGGCGGACATGGTGAAGCCTTCAGGTTCGGAACAACCCCCATTGTAACCGCCCGACCCGGGCAGGCCTTGCACCGGCGGCCCGCTTGCCGCACAGTGCGCGCCCCCTGACCTCCGGCCCGGCCCCGCATGAAAATCGGCATCGACTTTGGCACCAGCAACTCCGCCGCCGCCGCCGTGGTGGACGGCCGGGTCGTGCCGATCCGGTTTGGCGAGGCCGAGCAGTTCCGCACCACGGTGTACTTCCCCGAGGTGATGCGCGATCCGAACGACTTCGAACTGACCCCGGCGCTGGA
This sequence comes from Stenotrophomonas maltophilia, assembly GCA_002386405.1. GTDB lineage: Bacteria > Pseudomonadota > Gammaproteobacteria > Xanthomonadales > Xanthomonadaceae > Stenotrophomonas > Stenotrophomonas maltophilia_AD. The sequence continues at coordinate 58 of DGIP01000167.1, read as the reverse complement.
GCACGAACTGGCCCGGCTGATCGACGCCGCCGCGCGCGACGCCCGTGCCGCCGGCCAG
>DGIP01000064.1:580-4557 GCA_002386405.1 Stenotrophomonas maltophilia | reverse complement strand
GGCACCGCGCAGCCACGCAGGGCGTGGCTCTACCGGGTTTCCGCACCACGCAGGGTAGCCCCCGACCGTTGGTCGGGGGATCCGGAACCTTCTACAACAACGGCACCAGCAGCAGCGCCACGATGTTGATGATCTTGATCAGCGGGTTGATCGCCGGGCCGGCGGTGTCCTTGTAGGGATCCCCCACGGTATCGCCGGTCACCGCCGCCTTGTGCGCCTCGCTGCCCTTGCCGCCGAAGTGGCCATCTTCGATGTACTTCTTGGCGTTGTCCCAGGCACCGCCGCCGGTGGTCATCGAGATCGCCACGAACAGGCCGGTCACGATGGTGCCGATCAGCAGCCCGCCCAGCGCACGTGGCCCCAGCAGCAGGCCCACCACCACCGGTACCGCCACGGGCAACAGCGACGGCACGATCATTTCGCGGATCGCCGAGCGGGTCAGCATGTCCACCGCGCGGTCGTACTGCGGCTTGCCAGTGCCTTCCATGATCCCGGGGATCTCGCGGAACTGCCGCCGCACTTCTTCCACCACCGCACCGGCGGCGCGGCCCACTGCTTCCATCGCCATCGCGCCGAACAGGTAGGGGATCAACCCGCCGATCAGCAGGCCGATGATCACCGTGTGGTCGGACAGGTCGAAGGCGAACACTTCACCCGGGTGCGCCGCCTGCAGGTTGTGGGTGTAATCGGCGAACAGCACCAGCGCGGCCAGCGCGGCCGAACCGATCGCATAGCCCTTGGTCACCGCCTTGGTGGTGTTGCCCACTGCATCGAGCGGGTCGGTGATGTTGCGGATCTCCGGCGGCAGCTCGGCCATTTCGGCGATGCCGCCGGCGTTGTCGGTGATCGGCCCGTACGCATCCAGCGCCACGATCATGCCGGCCATCGACAGCATCGCGGTCGCCGCGATGGCGATGCCGTACAGGCCGCCATGCAGGTGCGCCAGCCAGATCGCCAGGCAGACCGCGATCACCGGCAGCGCGGTGGACTTCATCGACACGCCCAGGCCGGCGATGATGTTGGTGCCGTGCCCGGTGGTGGAAGCCTGCGCCACGTGCTGCACCGGCTTGTACTGGGTGCCGGTGTAGTACTCGGTGATCCACACGATCAGCCCGGTCAGCACCAGCCCGATCAGCGCGCAGATGTACAGGTTCGTCGCCCCATGGGCGTTGTCCGGCATCAGCTGCAGGGTGATCGGGTAGAAGGCGATGGCGGCCAGCACGCCCGACACGATCACGCCCTTGTACAGCGCGCCCATGATCGAACCGCCCGGCTTCACCTTGACGAACAGCGCGCCGATGATCGAGGCGATGATCGACACCCCGCCCAGCACCAGCGGATACAGGATCGCGTTGCGGCCGGCCTCGGCGATCATCAGGCTGCCCAGCAGCATGGTGGCGATCACCGTCACCGCGTAGGTTTCGAACAGGTCGGCGGCCATGCCGGCGCAGTCGCCCACGTTGTCGCCCACGTTGTCGGCGATCACCGCCGGGTTGCGTGGGTCATCCTCGGGAATGCCGGCTTCCACCTTGCCGACCAGGTCGGCGCCCACGTCGGCGCCCTTGGTGAAGATGCCGCCACCCAGCCGCGCGAAGATCGAGATCAGCGAGGAGCCGAACGCCAGCCCGACCAGCGCATGCAGCGCCGCCGCGGTATCCAGCCCCATCTTCAGCAGCAGCGCGTAGTAGCCAGCCACGCCGAGCAGGCCCAGCCCGACCACCAGCATGCCGGTGATCGCGCCGCCGCGGAAGGCCACGTCCATGGCCGCACTGAGGCCATTGCGGGCCGCTTCGGCGGTGCGCACGTTGGCCCGCACCGACACGTTCATGCCGATGTAGCCGGCCGCACCGGACAGCACCGCACCGATCGCGAAGCCGATTGCGGTGTACCAGCTGAGGAAGATGCCGACGAGCACGAACAGCACCGCGCCGGCGATGCCGATGGTGAGGTATTGGCGGTTGAGGTAGGCGCGCGCGCCTTCCTGGATGGCGGCGGCGATTTCCTGCATGCGGGCATTGCCGGCCGGTTGCCGGAGGATCCAGCGTGCCGACACGATGCCGTAGAGAATCGCGAGAATGGCGCAGAACAGCGCCAGAGAAAGCCCATAACGTTCCAGCATGTCCCCTCCCGGGTGATGGATGGCATCCAGTTGACGGACGAACCTCACCACGCGGGGCACAACGGGCTGCAACGATGGACCAACCCGTTCAGACCGTACCCGGTCATCAAGCGTGTGGCTTTGTTCAGCAATCCCTGGTGGCCCCGAGTATGCAGTGAAATGCCCCATCCTGCCCATCGCATGCGCCAGGTGGCGCGGCGAAGCCCACATGCCAGACGCACGAGGGTAGTGCCAGGCCCTGCCTGGCAACCAGGCAAACCCAACCGCAGCCCACGCCTTGCCATACCATTCATCCGCCGCCAGCCAACCTCCCCCCATCCCCAAGGAGGCCCCGCCCATGTCCCCCCGCCACCTCATCCTGCTGGCCCTGCTTCCCGCCCTGGCGGCCAACGCCGCCGAAACCCCCGAACGCCAGCGCCCGGTAGGCGCAGCACAGGCAGTAAACGTCACCCACACCCTGCGCCAGATCCCCGAAGCCTGCGCGCGCCTGGAAGGCACCTTCACCGGCGACGCCGCGCAGCCCTACCGGTTCGTGGTCGCCCGCACCAGCGAGCAGTGCCAGCCGCGCGCGAAGTTCGTCGAGTTCCACAAGGCGCAGCCCAGCGAAGCCAAGGGCTGGAAGCTCAACGACGTGATCCGTGTGCCCAGCGCGGCCTGTCCCGCACAGCAGGCGGTGGTGAGGGTCTGGCGCCTGCCGGTGGAACAGAAGCCGCAGCTCGACGGCCAGGGCCAGTCGCGCATCTACCTGGAAGAGGCCAAGAAGCAGGCCGCCGCCGGCCAGATCGCGAAGATTCCGATGTTCGCCGCGCAGATGACCGTGGAAGGCAAGGCCTGCCCGTAACGCGCGCAATGAAAAGGCCCGGACGACAACGTCGTCCGGGCCCTGGGTGTCACCGTTGCCGGCAGTGCCGGCTCAGTTGCCCTTGCAGTCCTTCAGCCACAGCACCCGGCCGATCTGGTCATACGATTCGACCACGCCGATCAGCGTGACCTTCTCCTTCGGGCGCAGCGCCATCGCGTAGGCGGCCTGGCTCGGCGCGAACCTGCAGCTGATGGCCACGCTCTCGAAATCGATGCCGCCGGACGGGTTGCCGCCCACGTCGAAGCCGGTGTTGTAGCCACCGTTGCTCTTGAGCACTCCGTTGACGCGGCCGGTGATGGAATACACCTTGTCCTGGTAGCGTGCTTCCATCGCCGCCGGATTGTCCTTGTGCTGCGAACGCAGCTGTGCACCCAACGCGGTGGCGGTGGTGGTCACAGTGGACGCCTTCGGGGTGGCCGCGGCCAGATGCTCGCCAGCCTTGCCCGGCTGCACCTGGGTGAGCAGTTTGCACATTTCCGCGCGGATGCTGTCGGCCTTGGCGAAGGCGCCAGCGTTGAGCTTCAACATCAGGCTCACCGTGCCGGTACCGCCCTCGTTGCTGGCGCCCACGATCAGCGGCAGGTTCTTGTGCATGCCGGTCTGCGGCTCTTCGATCAGCATCGAGCCGTTCTCGGCATCTTCGTCGAGCACGTCCATGTTGGCGTTCTTGGCGATCACGCGCATCTGGCCGATGGCGCTCTTCACGCTCAGGCCGGGGTGGCTGACCGCAGCGGTATAGGTGGTGCCCGACAGCGGGTTGCCCTTCTTCTGGAAGGAGCTCTCGCAGGTATCGGCAAACGCCGGGGCGGCTGCGGCGAGCAGCAGCGCGGCAAACAGGGGGGTGCACTTCATCGGTACTGTCCTTGTCATCGTCCGCAGGCGCGGAGGGTGGGTCGCGGTTGCGAGGGCCGGCGTGTCCTGCCGGCCCGTGGGATTGTAGGGGGCGCCTGCCGCCCGTCGCAATCGCGGGCGTTCCACCCGTAGAGCCACGCCCTG
>DGIP01000064.1:0-296 GCA_002386405.1 Stenotrophomonas maltophilia | reverse complement strand
GCGTGGCTGCGCGGTGCCAGGCCGTCCGTTATGCCTCAAACGCCGGCAATTTCTTTCTTACCGCCACGTTCTTCAGGGTCACGTACTTCGGCAGCCCATCGGCACCATACGGCAGCGGTGCCTCGCCCTTGATCAACGGCGACAGGTAGGCGCGGGCCTTGTCGGTGATGCCGAAGCCATCGCGGCGGATGAAGCCGGCCGGCATCTTTTTCTCGTGGTTGGCCACCTTGTGCAGCGGCGCCGGTTCGATCTTCCAGCGGTACGGGGCATCGCTGCTGCGCACGATCACCGGCATC
>DGIP01000065.1 GCA_002386405.1 Stenotrophomonas maltophilia | reverse complement strand
CACCAACAAGGACGGCAAGCTCACCCCGGACGAGTACAAGGCCTACGTTGCCGCCCAGCAGGGCGCCGCAGCCGGTGGCAACGCCGCCCCGGGCCGCTGAGGCAGCCAACACCCAACGCGTAACACCTGCGGTAGCAGCCGACCGTTGGTCGGCTGACACCACCCGGAGCCCGTAACCCAGCAGCAAGCCTGAAACCGCTGGACAACGGTGAATGGCCCGGAAGGGCGGCTTGGGCCGCCCTTCCTTCTTTTTGGCTTGGTATCCTTGCCCGATGATGACCTCCATGCCCGCGCCCACCGGCGCCATCGGTCTGGTCGGTTTTGACGGTGACGACACGCTGTGGAAGAGCGAGGACTATTACCGCAAGGCCGAGCAGGATTACCTCGACATCCTGTCGCGCTACATCGACGTGCACGACACCGCCACCGCGCGCCACCTGCTTGAAGTGCAGCAGCGCAACCTCGGCGTGTTCGGCTACGGCGTCAAGGGCATGACCCTGTCGATGCTGGAAGCGGCCATCGAGATCACTGAAAAGACCATTGCCGCACGCGATCTGCAGCTGATCCTGGACATCGGCCACGACACCCTGCGCCACCCGGTCGACATCATCGATGGCGTGCGCGAGTCCGTCGCCGAAATCGCCCGCGATTACCCGGTGGTGCTGATCACCAGGGGCGACCTGTTCCACCAGGAAGCCAAGATCAAGGTCGCCAACCTGCGTGACCTGTTCCCGCGCATCGAAATCGTGTCCGAGAAGGACCCGGAAACCTATGCGCGCGTGCTCGAAGAATTCGACCTGCCGATGGAGCGTTTCGTCATGGTCGGCAATTCGCTGCGTTCGGATATCGAACCGGTGGTCACCCTGGGCGGCTGGGGCATCCACACCCCGTACGCGGTGACCTGGGCGCATGAAACCCAGCATGGCGTGGCCGCCGATGAGCCGCGCATGGTCGAAGCAGCCACCGCGTTCGACTGGCCGCAGGCCCTGCGCGCCATCGAAGCCAAGGCCGCGGGCGGCTGAGCCGGTGAAGCGCCTGCGCCTGCTGCTGGTTGCCGTGCTGCTGTGGCTGCCGTTGCTGGCGGCCGCGCAGCAGACCCCGGAAAAGTCCCAGGCCTATCAGGTCCACACCGGTGACGCCTGGGTCGATACCCAGCTGCAGGACATCAACCACTACGCCGAGCGCTACCCGGAGAGTTTCCTCGACGAAGTAGCGCGCTACGCCAGTGTCCCGCGCGATTACATCGCCGCGCTGTTCTACACCCATGGCTGGCAGGCGGGCGACATCTACTTCGCCTGTTTCTGGGCCAAGGCCACCGAGCGTTCGTGCCGGGATGCCGTGCAGGCCTGGTCGCGCTTCGTCCCCGACGAAGGCGATGACAAGCGCTGGGCCGAAGTGGTGACCACGATGCCGGTCACCCCCAGCAACCCGCATTGGCGCGCCCTGCGCCACGCCATCGTGGCCAGCCACGACCACTGGGACCGCCCGGTCACCCTCGACGCCACCCTCAAGCGCCAGCTAGGCGACCGCGCCCAGCGCGACAAAGCCGCTGCTGACGCCGAAACCAAACGCGCCCGCTGATCCGCCGGCCCCAATGCTGCTGTGCACCTCGCCGGGTACCGGGTACCTCGGCGACAATGGGCGATTGCCGTTCCCCCGTGATCCGTTGCCGAGTACGTAATGAGCGCCGACCGTTTCGTTTCACCCGACGATATCCGCAGCCTGTTCGCCCAGGCCATGTCCACCATGTACCGCACCGAAGTGCCGCTGTACGGCACCCTGGTCGACCTGGTGGCCGAGATCAACGATGCCGTGCTCACCGACAACCCTGCGCTGGCCGAGCAGCTCGAGCGCAATGACGAGCGAGGCCGCCTGGCGCAGGAACGCCACGGCGCCATCCGCGTCGGCACCGCCGACGAGCTGGCCACGCTGGGCCGCGTGTTCGCGGTGATGGGCATGCACCCCATCGGCTACTACGACCTCTCCGTGGCCGGCGTGCCGGTGCATTCCACCGCCTTCCGCCCGCGCACTGCTTCCGCGCTGGCCGCCAACCCCTTCCGCGTGTTCACCTCGCTGCTGCGCCTGGAACTGATCGAAGACGAAGCCCTGCGCGACGAATCCGCACGCATCCTCGCGCGCCGCCGCATCTTCACCGATGAAGCGCTGGCGCTGATCGACCAGGCCGAACGCGATGGCGGGCTGGACCAGAACGACGCGCGCCGCTTCGTGCTGGCCGCGCTGGAAACCTTCCGCTGGCACAGCGATGCCACCGTTTCGCTGGCCACCTACCACGCCCTGCATGACGCCCACCGGCTGGTGGCCGACGTGGTCAGCTTCCGTGGCCCGCACATCAACCACCTCACCCCGCGCACGCTGGATATCGACGCCGCGCAGGCCGGCATGCTGGCCCGTGGCATCGATGCCAAGGCCGTGGTCGAAGGCCCGCCGCCGCGCCGCTGCCCGATCCTGCTGCGCCAGACCAGCTTCAAGGCGCTGGAGGAAACGGTGAACTTCCCCGATGGCGAAGGCGGCGATGCCGGTACCCATACCGCGCGTTTCGGCGAGATCGAACAGCGCGGCCTGGCCCTCACCCCCAAGGGCCGCGCGCTGTACGACCAGCTGCTGGCCCAGGCGCGCGATGCCGGCGGCGCCGGCAGCACCGGGCAGGATTACCCCACGCGCCTGGCGGCGGCGTTCACCGCGTTCCCGGACGACCACGACACCCTGCGCCGCGAAGGGCTGGGCTACTACCGCTACGCACTCACCGACGCCGGCCGCGCCAACCCGGCGGCCGTGGGCGACCTGCCGGCCGAAGCGCTGGTGGCGGCAGGGCTGGCCAGTGCCGACCCGATCGTCTACGAAGATTTCCTGCCGGTCAGTGCCGCGGGTATTTTCCAGTCGAACCTCGGCGGCGAAGAGCAGCGCGCCTATGCCGCGCATGCCAACCGCGATGCGTTCGAGCAGGCGTTGGGCATGAAGGTAGAAGACGAGTTCGTGATTTACGAACGCCTGCAGCAGGAATCGCTCGACCGCCTGCGCGGTTGACCGTTTTATTCTTACCTACAAAAAACGCCGGGAAATCCCGGCGTTTTTCGTTGCAACCACTCAGGCCTTCATCGTGCCCGTATCCAACCACCGCTGGTGCCACGACAACGCTTCGGGCAACAGGTGCGGGGTGTGCTTGCCGTAACTGTCGCGGCTCGCCCGCTCGAAATAATCGTTGAGCTGGTCGCGGAAATCCGGGTGCGCACAATTGTCGATCACCACCCGCGCGCGCTTGCGCGGCGGCAACCCGCGCAGATCCGCCAGGCCCTGCTCGGTCACGATCACCGACACATCGTGCTCGGTGTGGTCCACATGGCTCACCATCGGCACGATCGCCGAAATGGTGCCATTCTTCGCCGTTGACGGGCTCAGGAACGCCGACAGGAACCCGTTGCGCGCGAAATCACCCGAACCGCCAATGCCGTTCATGATCCGCGTGCCCATCACATGCGTGGAATTCACGTTGCCGTACAGATCCACCTCGATCATCCCGTTCATGCCGATGCAGCCCAGGCGGCGCACCAGTTCCGGGTGGTTCGAAATCTCCTGCGTGCGCATGATGATGCGCTCGCGGTAGAAATCGATGTTCTCCTTGAACGTCTCGTTGGCCTGTGGGCTCAGCGCGAACCCGGTGCACGAGGCATAGCTCAGCACCCCGTCGCGCAGCAGGTCCAGCATGCCGTCCTGGATCACCTCGGTGAACGCGCTCAGGTCGCGGAAGCCGCTCTTGCCCAGGCCCGCCAGCACCGCATTGGGAATGTTGCCCACGCCGCTCTGCAGCGGCAGCAGGTTGGCCGGCAGGCGCCCGCGCGCCACTTCGTGCTGCAGGAACTCGATCAGGTACGCCGCGATCTGCTCGCTGGTCGCATCGATCGGGCTGAACGGGCTGTTGCGGTCCGGGCCGTTGGTGCGCACCACCGCCACGATCTTGTCCGGGTCGCAGCGCAGCGAGGTTTCGCCGATGCGGTCGTTGCCGTGGATCAGCGGAATCGGCTTGCGGTGTGGCGGCAGCGCCGTGCCGTAGTAGATGTCGTGCATGCCGTCCACGCCGGCCGGCTGCCATTCGTTGACCTCGACGATCACCTTCTTGGCCAGGTCCAGCCAGGTCTTGTTGTTGCCCACCGAGGTGGAGGGCACCAGCGAACCGTCTTCGCGGATCGCCGAAACCTCGATCACCGCCGTATCGATCTCGCCATAGAACCCGAACCACACATGCTGGGCCACGTGGCTCAGGTGGATGTCGATGTAGTCCAGCAGGCCGGCGTTGATGCGGTTGCGCGCGTCCGGGTCGCTCTGGAACGGCATGCGCATGGCGATGCCGTCGGCCTTGGCCAGCGCGCCATCCAGTTCCGGGGCGGTGGACGCGCCGGTCATCAGGCTGATCTGGAAGGGCAGGTTGTCGGCGTGGAAGGCCTCGATGCGCTGGGCCAGCGCCACCGGCACCGCCTTGGGGTAGCCCGAGCCGGTGAAACCACTCATGGCCACCGTTTCACCCGGCTGGATCAGCGCGGCGGCGGCTTCGGCAGATACAACGCGACCGCGCAGGCGCGCGTCGGCAATGCGATCAACGGACATGACGACTACGTTTTGTGGGGGATTTTCATTATCCGCCATTGGCACCCCCGGCCGGGTGCGACCAAGGTGGAATGGCGTTTACCGGTCATGTGAGGTGCTATTCAGGTAAATGGGGGCTTCTGTACCCACCAGTATTGTTTTGCAGTGCAGCGTGCAACTTGTTCGCGGAGCCTAGAAGATCGCCCTGCATCCCGACGTGGGGGAGGGAGCAGAGCCCGCTGGCAGTTCGCTGCAAGCGGGCTTTTTTACGCCCAAAATTTGGTGAATGGCGTTGATCCTCTACGGATACACGCGAACCGCAGCCACGCAGGGCGTGGCTCTACCCCGGGGCTTCGGCCGGCATCGCGTGGGACACGCATGGCGTGTCTCTACG
>DGIP01000131.1 GCA_002386405.1 Stenotrophomonas maltophilia | reverse complement strand
GGGCTTTTTATTTTAAGGAGTCCGGCCAACGTTATGGCCAGCATCCTGCCGGCCACCCTCCGGGCCGTCGCTACGCGACGTTGAGAACGGCTCCTGCCGTTCTCTTCGGGGTACCCGTATGCTTCAGGCACTCTCTCTTCTGCGGGGTTCGCATGAGCGATCTGTTCGACCTGGCCATGCCGTGGTGGGAGTTCATCCTGCGCGCGGTGGTCGTGTACGCGGTGGTGCTGGGCATGGTGCGGCTGTCGGGCAAGCGCGCGCTGGGGCAGATCACCCCGTTCGACGTGCTGCTGATCGTGCTGCTGGGCAATGCGGTGCAGAACGCGCTGCTGGGCAAGGACACCTCACTGGGTGGCGGGCTGCTGCTGGCGGCCACGCTGATCGGCATCAACTACGGCGTGGGTTGGCTCAGCACGCGCAGCGCCAAGGTCGAGACGCTGGTGGAAGGCGAACCGGTGCTGATCGCGCGCGACGGGCAAGTGCTGGCCTCGGTGCTCAAGCGCGAACTGGTCACCCGCGCCGACTTGGAAGCGGCCATGCGCCAGCAGGGTTGCACGCACATCAGCGAAGTGTCGATGGCGCTGCTGGAAATCAACGGCCACATCACCATCGTGCCCAGGCAACCCAAGGAAGACGGTAACGGTTGAGCGGAATGTGAAAGCGCATCGCGGCACGCACTGCTGCAATCGGCCGCATCAGGGGCCGCTGCTGGAGTGGCCCACGCAACGGAGATGCCTGTCATGCCCCTAGAACCTGCCGCTTCCACCGCCCGTCCCTGGGTGGCCGTCTACACGGGAGGCGCTGCGTCCCGCGTCCGCAATGATGATCCGCCGCCGTCGTACGAGGAGGCCACGCGCGCACCCTCGCCCGAGCCACGGCTGCTGCCGTCTTCCCGTGCAATCCCCCGGGTGGTGGGCAACGAACCGCCCGCGTGGCGGCTGCGCTTCTCCCGGCGGCCGCACCCCGATTCGCAGCAGCGCGAGCTGCAGGAGCAGCTCAAGCGTCGCGAACGCACCCAGATCAAGCTGGACAACGCTTACAGGCATCTGGACGAAGTGCTTCTGGAACACGCAAACCTTTCGGCATCGGGCCGCGCCTATTGTGGCGGTGGTCTTTTCGATGACGACGAATGCAGTGCGATCAGCAGCGCGCGGAGTGAGGTCGAACACTACGTGAGGAAGAAGCGCGAACTGCAGGACGCGCATGCCGCGCTGATGCGTCGCAACGCAGCGCGACTCAGCCCGGAGTGAGCCAGTCGCGCGGCACCAGGTAATCGCCCAGCCGCGCCTCGGCGCTGCCGGGCTCCGGCTGGAACCCATACTCCCAGCGCACGCGCGGCGGCAGGCTCATCAAAATACTTTCGCTGCGCCCGCCGCTCTGCAGCCCGAACAGCGTGCCGCGGTCGTACACCAGGTTGAATTCCACGTAGCGGCCCCGCCGGTACAGCTGGAACTCGCGCTCGCGTTCGCCATACGGGGTGTGCTTGCGACGTTCCACCAACGGCAGGTAGGCCTGCAGGAACCCGTCGCCCACCGCGCGCAGGTAATCGAAATCGCGTTCGAAGTCGCCGTGCAGGTCGTCGAAGAACAGCCCGCCCACGCCGCGCGTTTCATTGCGGTGGCGCAGGAAGAAGTACTCGTCGCACCAGCGCTTGTGCGCCGCATAGCGCTCTTCGCCGAACGGCGCGCAGAGGTCGTGGGCGGCCCGGTGCCATTGCTGCACGTCCTCGTCGAACGGGTAGAACGGGGTCAGGTCGAAGCCGCCACCAAACCAGGAAGCCACCTGCTCGCCATCACGCTCGGCGCTGAAATAGCGCACGTTGGCATGGGTGGTGGGCAGGTACGGGTTGAGCGGGTGGAACACCAGCGAAACCCCGGTGGCGCGCCACGAGGCCCCGGCCAGCTCCGGCCGGTTGGCCGAGGCGGAGGGCGGCAGGCGGGTGCCGGAAACGTCGGAGAAGCCGATGCCGGCCTGCTCGAACACCGCGCCATCGCGCAGGATGCGGGTACGGCCACCGCCGCCCTCGGCGCGCTGCCAGAGGTCTTCGCTGAAGCGGGCCTGGCCGTCGGCGGTTTCAACCGCGCCGCAGATGCGGTCCTGCAGGTCGGTCAGGTAGCTGCGTACGCGCTCGAATTCGTTCATGCGCGTACTTTACCGCAGGGCAGCCGGGCGGGGCCTGCACAGCCAGGCAGGGCCTGGCTCTACGCCGCCTTTTTGGCGAACAGGGCCCTTACGTCCGGGCGCAGCACGCGCACCACCAGCCAGGCGTGCAGGGCGGCGAACGCCAGCGCGGTGAGCACGGTGAGCCCGGTGTAGATCGCGCGCTGCATCTGCAGGTCGCGGCGCAATTGCCCGGCATCGGCCGCATCCGCGTGCGGCGGAAGGTGCAGGATGAGTTGGCGGAACACCTCGTCGATCACCCACGCCCCGACGAAGTTCAGCAGTGCGGTAACCACCAGCAGCACGATGAAGGTCCACAGTGCCCAGCGGTTGCGCCGCAGGATGCCCCAGCACGCGGCCGCACCGACCACCGAAAGCACCAGCATGCCCACGTTCACCGCCACCGCGTTCCGGCCGAACCAGCGCAGCGACGACGGCATCCAGGACAGGTCGGCGCCGTCCAGCAGGTCCTTCAGCCATGCCGATTGGGTGAGCAGGGCAGCGACGATGGCGCCGCCGGCCCAGCATACGGCCGACACGATGCACACCACCAGCACCGATTTGGCCAGCGGGGCAAGGAAAGTCGGGGTGCCATCGCCCTTCGGGCGCGGGTTGGCAACAGGCAGCAGCGGGGGCGTGGTCGAAGACATCCGGTGTCCTGGCAGTGAGCGGTGGGGTCAGCCCGGCGCGATCACGCGCGCGGCCGCCGGCAGGATATGGTCTTCACTCAGCGGTGCCAAGCGGCACCCATGCGGTGGCCGCAACGGCACCCAGGCCAGTTCGGCGATCTCGGCACGCGCCTGCGGCGTGCCGGTTACCTGCACCCACCACGCGTCGGCGTGCACCCGGCAGCCGGTTTCGTGCACCGCCCAGTCGCTATGGGCACCCAGCGGCACCGCCGTGGCGGGGTCCAGCTGCACGCCCAGCTCTTCGTCCAGCTCGCGCGCCAGCGCGGCCAGCGGTGCTTCGCCGGGCTCGGGCTTGCCGCCCGGCTGGATGAATACCGCCGAGCCGTGCTTGCGCACCATCAGCACGCGCTGGGCGCCATCGGTGATGACCGCGGCGACGATCCGTATCGTCGCCGCGTCGTGGCTCACTTCAGGTTCTCTTCGAACAGCTTGAGGATGCGCTTGTACTGGTCCAGCCAGGAATCGGCACGCACGTAGCCGTGGCGTTCCAGCGGGTAGGGCGCAATGCTCCAGTTGTCCTTGTGCAGCTCGATCAGCTTCTGGGTGAGGTTGACCGAGTCCTGGAAGAACACGTTGTCGTCCATCATCCCGTGCGCGATCAGCAGGTGGTCCTGCAGGCCCTCGGCGTATTCGATCGGCGAGGAGACGCGGTACGCCTCCGGGTCGATGTCCGGGGTGTTGAGGATGTTGGCGGTGTAGCCGTGGTTGTACTGGTGCCAATCCACCACCGGGCGCAGCGCGGCGCCGGCCTTGAAGGTGCCCGGCGAACGGAACAGCGCCATGAAGGTCATGAAGCCGCCGTAGGAGCCGCCGTAGATGCCGGCGTGGTCGCGGTCACCCTGCTGGGTGGCCACCAGCCACTCCAGGCCGTCCTTGTAGTCTTCCAGTTCCGGGTGGCCCATGTTGCGGTAGATCGCCGTGCGCCAGTCGCGGCCGTAGCCTTCGCTGCCGCGGTAATCCATGTCCAGCACCACGTAGCCCTGCTGCACCAGCAGGTTGTGGAACATCTGCTCGCGGAAGTAGGCCGGGTAGCGCTGGTGCACGTTCTGCAGGTAACCGGCGCCGTGCACGAACATGGCGATCGGGTACTTCCTGCCCGGCTCCAGGTTTTCCGGGCCGTAGTACTTGGCCCAGACCACGCCCGCGCCATGCTTGGACGGCACCTGCACCAGCTTGGGCTGGATCCACTCGCGGGCCTTGAAGGCGGCGCTGCGGGTGTCGGTCAGCACCTTGGCCTGGCCGCCGGCGGTGGGCACCACCGCCAGCTGCGCCGGCAGGTAGGCGCCGGAGTAGCGCACCAGCAGCTGCTGGCCGTCCGGGGACAGCGAGAAGTCTTCCACGCCGTTGAGCGAGGTCAGCTCACGCACCTGGCGCGAGGCGGTATCCACCGCGCAGACCTCGTAGTCGCCCGGGGCCTGCTGGTTGCACAGCACGTAGAAGCCGCGGCCGTCTGCGCTGGGCACCGGCATCGAGGTTTCCCACTTGCCGCCGGTCAGCGCCTGCGGCTTGGCCGTGCCCTGCTGGGTGTACAGGTGCGAATAGCCCGATTCCTCGGACAGCAGCCACAGCGTGCGGTTGTCGTTGGACCAGCCGAAATCGTTGAAGCTCCAGTTGATCCAGGCCGCGTCGGTGAGGCGGTGGCGGGTCTGCAGCCTGGCCTCGGCCGGGCTGACGCTGGCGATCCAGCGGTCCTTGTTGTCGTTGGCGCGCAGCAGGATCGCGGCCTGCTGGCCGTCATTGCTCCAGCGGATGCCCGGCGCGCCGGGGCCGCCCAGCACCTGTACCGGGCGGCTGCCCTTCAGCGCGTCCTTGCCGGCGGCCTTGCGCAGCGCGGCCAGCGGGTCGGTGCCGATGCCCGGCAGGCTGTCCAGCGACAGCGGCTTGACCGTGCCGGTGACGGCGTCGACCAGCCACAGCGCGTTCGGTTCCGGGTCGTTGCGGCCGACGCGGGTACGGGTGTCCTCGAACTCCTCGTAGCCCGATTCGGTCACGTACTTGGGCATCTTGCCGCCGCGGCCTTCGTCGAAGCCCTTCGGCTTGGTCACCACGATCAGGCTGCGGGTATCGGGCGACAGCGCGCTGTCGACGATCTCCACATCGGCGCCCAGGTACACCGGGCCCGGCGCGCGGGTGCTGTCGAGGCGGCGCCAGCTGGCTTCCTGTTCCTTCAGCGCGTCGCGCTGGGCGCGGTCGTTGCGCAGCGTGGCCAGGGTGCGCAGCTGCTGTTCGCGCAGCACGTCGGCCTTGGGCGCATCGTCCGGGTTCTTTTCGGCCTTCAGGCTGGCCACCTGCTGCACGCCGCCGGCGGCGGTCCAGTGGAACCAGTTCTGGCCGGTGCGCCAGATCACCCCGCCATCGCGGGCGAAGTTGACCGCGCTGGCCTTCTCGGTGCTGCGGGTGAGCTGGGTCAGCGCGCCGCTGCGCAGGTCGCGCAGGAACACGTCGCCGTTGCGCACGAACACGCTGCGCTGGCGGGCGCTGTCGTACACCGGGGCGTCCACGTCCAGGCTGCCGCGCTGGTCATCGGCGACCTGGCTGGCGGCGCCGCCGGCGACCGGCTGGCGGAAGGTGTCGCGGACCGGGCTGCCGGTGCGCTTGAGCTGGTACTCCACCTGCTGGCTGTTCCACGACCACCAGGCGCTCTCGACCGGCGGACCGATCCAGTCCGGGTCGGCCATGGCCTGTTCGATGGTGATCGGCGTCGGTGCCGCGTGGGCCGTTCCGCCGAGGGCGGCAAGCAGCAGCAGGGACAAGGGCAGCGTTCTGGGCATTGCGGGCAGCACCGTGAAGGAAAACCCCACAAGCGTAGCAGCCGTGTGGGCTCCGGGAGGGGGCCACAGGTCATGGGGTGCGACCGATTGATGCAGCGCGTCACCAAGTCGCATGTGCCTTTCACGGAATCAGGCCCAGACTGGTGCGGATTCCAGAATGTGCGGAGGCGTCGCTTGGACGCGTTGTTGTTGTCGCGGATCCAGTTCGGGTTCGTCATCAGTTTCCATGTGCTGTTCCCGGCCTTTACGATCGGCACCGCCAGCTGGCTGGCGTTCGTGGAAGGCCAGTGGCTGCGCACCCGCAAGCCGATCTGGCGCGAGCTGTACTTCTTCTGGCAGAAGATCTTCGCCGTGTCCTTCGGCATGGGCGTGGTCAGCGGCATCGTCATGGCCTTCCAGTTCGGCACCAACTGGCCGCGCCTGAGCCAGGTGGCCGGCAGCGTGATCGGGCCGCTGCTCACCTATGAAGTGCTCACCGCGTTCTTCCTGGAGGCCAGCTTCCTGGGCGTGATGATGTTCGGCTGGGGCAAGGTCTCGCCGCGCCTGCATTTCTTCTCCACCTGCATGGTGGCGCTGGGCACGCTGGTGTCCACCTTCTGGATCCTGTCGTCCAACAGCTGGCTGCAGACCCCGGCCGGGCACGCCATCATCGATGGCATCGTGGTGCCGCAGGACTGGTGGCAGGTGGTGTTCAACCCCTCATTCCCGTACCGGCTGGCGCACATGGCGCTGGGCTCGTTCATCACCACCTGTTTCGTGATCGGCGGGGTCGGGGCGTGGTACCTGCGCAAGGGCACCCACGTGGAAGCCGGGCGCACCATGCTGCTGGCGGCCGTGGCCTTCGCCGCGCTCACCGTGCCGGTGCAGATCTTCGTGGGCGACATGCATGGCCTGAACACGCTCAAGCACCAGCCGATGAAGATCGCCGCGGTGGAAGCCCACTGGCACGCCGAAGGCGAGGGCGAAGGGGTGCCGCTGGTGGTGTTCGCCGTGCCCAATGAAAAGGCCGAGCGCAACGATTTCGAGATCGCCATTCCGCGCCTGGGCAGCCTGATCCTGACCCATTCGCTGGACGGGACCTTCGACCCGCTCACCTCCGTGCCGGCCAGCGAACGGCCGCCGGTGGTGCCGGTGTTCTTCGCCTTCCGCATCATGGTCGGGCTGGGCACGCTGATGCTGCTGCTGGCCTGGGGCTCGGCCTTCCAGTGGTGGCGTGGCCGCCTGCTGGAATCGCGCTGGCTGGTGCGCGGCTGGAACTGGATGCTGCCCAGCGGCTTCATCGCGCTGGTATCGGGCTGGTTCGTCACCGAAATGGGTCGCCAGCCGTGGGTGGTGTACGGCGTGCTGCGCACGGCCGACGCGGTGGGCCCGCAGAGCGCATGGATGACCGCGCTGTCGCTGGGCGTGTACATCGTCGGCTATGCGTTCGTGTTCGGCTGGGGCATCTGGTACCTGGTCAAGATCATCCGTACCGGCCCCAAGCCGCACGACCAGCAGCCGCCGATCGAAGACGGCAGCCACACCCCGGCGCGGCCGCTGTCCGGTGCCGACGAACCGCTGGAGGGGCGCTGACATGGAGATGACGACCTGGCTGCCGGTGGCATGGTTCGCCGTGATCGGCTTCGGCGTGCTGATGTACGTGGTGCTGGATGGTTTCGTGCTGGGCATCGGCATCCTGGCGCCAATGGCCGAGGATGAAGAACAGCTCGACGTGATGATGAATACCGCCGCGCCCATCTGGGACGGCAACGAAACCTGGCTGGTGCTGGGCGGGGCAGGGCTGATGGCGGCCTTCCCCAAGGCCTATGCCGCGCTGCTGTCGTCGCTGTACCTGCCGGTGCTGCTGCTGGTGGTGGCGCTGGTGTTCCGCGGGGTGGCGTTTGAATTCCGCTTCAAGGCGCACCGTTCGCGGCGGCTGTGGAGCGTGGCCTTCGGGCTGGGCTCGCTGCTGGCCGCGTTCGCCCAGGGCGTGATCCTGGGTGCGCTGGTGCAGGGCCTGCAGGTGGTGGACGGGCAATACGTGGGCGGGCCTTTCGGCTGGTTCAGCCCGTTCTCGATGCTGACCGGGGCGGCGGTGGTGTTCGGCTATGCGCTGCTGGGCAGCACCTGGCTGATCCTGAAGACCGAAGGCCGCGAACAGGCCTTCGCCCGCACCCTGACCCGGCCGTTGGTGGTGGCGGTGATCGTGTTCATGGGGCTGGTCAGCGCGTGGCTGCCGTTCCTGGATTCACGGCTGATGGCGCGCTGGTTCAGCGACGGCAACTTCTGGTGGCTGTCGCCGGTGCCGCTGCTCACCCTGGGCGTGGCGGTGGCGCTGTGGCGCAGTGCCATGCACCCGCGCCGCGACCTGCCGCCGTTCCTGCTCACCCTGGCGCTGTTCGTGCTCGGCTTCATCGGGCTGGTGCTGGGCATGTGGCCCTACCTGCTGCCGCCCAGCATGACCCTGTGGCAAGCGGCGGCGCCTGCCTCGTCGATGGGCTTCAGCCTGGTCGGGCTGGTGGTGCTGCTGCCGGTGATCCTGGGCTACACCGCCTGGTCGTACCGGGTGTTCCGCGGCAAGGTCCGTGCTGACGCTGGATATCATTGACGGATCGGGTGACGACCAACGGTCGTCACCTACCGCCCGGTGCCGGTAGGTACCGACCGTTGGTCGGTACGCCCTTCAACCGTGCAGGCCTTCGATCTCGACCAGCAATTCGGCGCGGCACACCTCGGCATGCAGCACCACGAACGCCGGCGAACCCGGCAGTCCGGCCATCCGCGCGGCAACGGCTGGCATGTCTTCGGCACGGCGCACGTACACCTTCAACAGTGATTCGGCGCCGAGCGTGGCCGGCAATCCCGGCCGCTGCAGGCGCGCGGCATCCACCAGGCTCTGCAGGTTGGTCAGGGTCTCTTCCAGCTGCTCACCCACCGAACCGGTGTGCTGCGAGACATGCCCGACGATGGCCGCCGTGCCCGACTGCAGCAGCGGCAGGCCGGTGGCCAGCGGCGGCAGCAGGGCGCGTGAGAAGCTGGGCGACTGCGGGCCGTACTGGCGCGGGTAGCGGAAGGCGCTGACCTGGCGCGGGTTTTCCAGCGGCAGGCCGGCCTCGCGGGCCGCCAGCCAGTACACCTGCAGCCGGCGCACGCCATCGAACCGGCCAATGCAGGTGGCCGCCGGCAGGGCGGCCTCGTCCAGCTCGCGCAGGCCGCGTACCCGGCCCACGCAGAAACGCCGGTAGCGTTCCTGGTCGCCGTCGCCTTCGGTCACCGCGTCCAGGTAGTTCCAGGTGCGCAGCAGGTGCGGGAAACCGCAGTTGGTCAGAAAATTGCTCATTCGAGCGTAGGCATCTGCCGCGGCCGATTCGATATCGCCGTCGACTTCGTCAATCTCGATCGCACCGAACAGCAAGGCGTCGTTGGCCGACCAGCGCACGCCGTCGCGCACGCCATGCTGGACCGGGGCGGCGCCCTGCCAGATCTCGACCTGCGCCGGGCCCTGTTCGGCCAGTGGTACCTGCAGCCAGCGCGGGTCGTCGCAGGGTGCGGCAGCGGCCGAAAACCCGAACACGGCCAGCGTGCGCGGATCGGCCAGGGCGGCATCGCGTTCAGCAGCGGGGGCATAAAACGCACGGAACAGCGCGGGGTCTGCCGAGGGGGAAAGGACCTGCGCGGCCGCTACGCTGTGGATCGTGCTACTCATTTCAGATTGTGAAAGCTGCCAGTGCCGAGGGTGTCATGATAGCGTGCGCTCCTTTCGCGGCGTGCCCAGACACGCCGGACGATGTCGAAGACAGGCGTGGACCGGCTGGAATGGGGGAGCCGATCCGCGTTGCCGCCGTGGCTCGTGCTGTCCAGGTGCCCATAACCATGTTGGCGTGAATGATCGAGTTCTCTGTTGTTGATTGGTCGGCCTGGGCACCGGGACTGACCACGAAATCGGATTGGCAGGCATGGGCCCAGGCACCGACCCTGCCCGAAGGCGCCGACACGCCCGCGTTGCCGGAAGTGCCGGCCATGCAGCGCCGCCGCATCGAGCGCCTGGGCCGCATGGCCATCCAGGCCGCCTGCTGGTGTGAACAGCCTGACGATGCCGGCCAGGTGCCGCTGGTGTTCGCGTCCCGGCATGGCGACGTGGCCCGTTCGATGGAACTGCTGGACACCCTGCGCCAGGACGCCCCCATGTCGCCCACCGGCTTCGGCCTGTCGGTGCACAACGCGGTGGCCGCGCTGTATTCGATCGCACGCGGCCAGCGCGGCAACTACCTGGCCTTGGCCGGCGGCCGTGGCACGGTGGAGGCCGCCTGCGTGGAGGCCGTCGGGCTGCTTGCCGATGGCGCCCCGGAAGTGCGCGTGATCGCCTATGAATCGCCGCTGCCGGCGGTCTACGCCGGGTTTGCCGACGAGCCCGACCCGTTCTTCGCCTGGTGCTGGCGGCTGGCCCGCGCCGATGCGCCGGGCACCCGGCTGTCGCTGGGCTGGGGCCGCGTCAGTCGCAGGGCAAGCCACGCATGCGCAGGTTATCGACCAGGCGCTGCTGCAGGTGTTCCAGCGCTGGCAATT
>DGIP01000132.1 GCA_002386405.1 Stenotrophomonas maltophilia | reverse complement strand
TCAACGTGTCCGGCCACCGCATCGGTACCGCCGAAGTGGAAAGCGCGCTGGTCTCCCACCCGAAGGTGGCCGAAGCGGCCGTGGTCGGCTTCCCGCACGACATCAAGGGCCAGGGCATCTATGCCTACGTGACCCTGGTGGCCGACGAGGCGCCGAGCGAGGAACTGCACAAGGAGCTGGTGGCATGGGTGCGCAAGGAGATCGGCCCGATCGCCTCGCCCGATCACCTGCAGTGGGCGCCAGGGCTGCCGAAGACGCGCTCGGGCAAGATCATGCGCCGCATCCTGCGCAAGATCGCCGAGAACGCGCCCGACCAGCTCGGTGACACCTCGACCCTGGCCGACCCCTCTGTAGTGGCGTCGCTGGTGGAAGAGCGTAAGGTGAAGTAATTGGTCCCCACCTCCCCCATGCCTACCCTGCTGATTGCCGATGACCACCCCCTGTTCCGCGAAGCGCTGCGCGGCGCGGTGCAGCGGGTGATGCCGGGCGTGCAGCTGTACGAGGCCGACAGCGTGGAAGCGCTGTACCAGCTGGCCGACCAGCATGCCGATGCCGACCTGGTCCTGATGGACCTCAACATGCCCGGTGCGCAGGGCTTCAACGCGCTGGTGCACATGCGGGCGCTGCACCCGCAGCTGCCAGTGGTGGTGGTGTCCGCGCGCGAAGAGCCCACCGTGATGCGGCGGGCACTGGACCACGGCGCGTTCGGGTTCATTCCCAAGTCGGCCGACTCGGACACCATCGGCCACGCGTTGGGCACGATCCTGGATGGCGAAACTTGGGCCCCGCCGGAGGCACACAACGTGCCGCCGACCGGGCGCGAGGAACGCGAAGTCGGCCAACGCCTTCGCGAACTCACCCCACAGCAGTTCCGGGTGCTGCAGATGCTGGGCGCCGGGCGGCTCAACAAGCAGATTGCGTATGACCTCAATGTGTCCGAGGCGACCATCAAGGCGCATGTGACCGCGATCCTGCGCAAGCTGGGCGTGACCAACCGCACCCAGGCGGTGTTGATGGCCGGCAAGCTGACGCTGGATGACGAGCCGTTGGTGTTGCCGCCGGAAGAAGATTGATTCAGCGTGGTTGCCTGGCAGGGCCCGGCACTACCCGCGCAGGCCATAACGCCCATGGCGTTATAGCCTGCGCTATACATCCCAGCATTCCCTGCGCAATTCGCGTGTTTGGGCGGTAAACCGCGTTCGCGGTGCTAAGCTTCGCGTCCCCTTGGGGAGTAGCCTGTTTCCTGCTGAAGGGAAACGCCCGTATCAACATACTCGGCCAGTGCGCCGTGGTGCGGGCAGCCAGTGATGGTTGGCGAGACCAGCGGTCCGCGTGCGCAACGACAGGTTGGGCGCGAGCGTGGACCGTTGCCCGTCATCGCCCAGCCTGCAAGCACGTCCTGATGTCCCCCATTTCCATCCTGTTGATCGGCTTTGCCATGTCCACCGATGCCTTTGCTGCGGCGGTCGGCAAGGGCGCGGCCATGCGCAAACCGCGTTTTGCCGATGCGCTGCGGGCCGGTTTGATCTTCGGCGTGATCGAAGCGATCACCCCGGTGATCGGCTGGCTGCTCGGCCGTGCCGCCTCCTCCTACGTGGAAGCCTTCGACCACTGGATCGCCTTCGTGCTGCTGGGTGCGCTGGGCGTGCACATGATCATCAACGGGGTGAAGCCGGACAAGGACGACGCCGACGAAGACCCCGACAAGCACCACGGTTTCTGGCACCTGGCGGTGACCGGGTTTGCCACCAGCATCGATGCGATGGCGGTGGGCGTGGGCCTGGCCTTCCTGGACGTGCATATCGGCGTGATGGCAGCGGTGATCGGCCTGTGCACGCTGGTGATGGTCACCACCGGCATCATGCTGGGCCGGGTGCTGGGCAACCTCATCGGCAAGCGCGCGGAGATCGCCGGTGGCGCGATCCTGATCATCGTGGGCAGCGCGATCCTGTACGAACACCTGAGCGGCGCGGTCGGCTGACGGGTTGCCGGGCAGGGCCCGGCACTACGCATCAAGTGCGTGGACGGTGGTAGTCGACGATGTCGACCAGTTCGTGGCCGTCGGGGGTGTTCCGGTGCAGCAGGCGCCAGGCATTGCGGCCGGGACTCTGCCGGCCCTCCCAGTGGATGTCGTTGGCGTAGAACAGTACGCCGTGGAAACGGACCGGGTGGCCACACGGACGGTTGGCGGCGAGGTCCTCCTCGATCCGGTTCAGCTCGCGCCAGGTGCGACTGTCCGCCGTGAGATCGGCAAGCTTCTCCCGCAGTAGCGCGCTCCGGAACACTTTTTCCTTGGCCGGACTGGCCGATGCGACCAGATCCGGCATCGACACCGCGTCGCCGTGAGCGGTTGCGCGGCGACGGGTGTGCCGACGGTTGACCACGCTGACCAGCGTGCCCGGCTCCAGCGTCTCCAGGGTTTCTCCGGGCAAGGTCTGCACCGAATGCACCCGCATTTCGCCATCGCACTCGTCGGTGGTGAACGCGCAGGCATCGCGCAGTGCGGTGTTGGCCAGGTCAACGCGCAGATACGGACAGTGCAGCCGACGCAGCACGGTGCCAGCAGGTGCGCCCGGCTGGTTCAGCGCGTCGGCAATCGCGCTGGCCTGCTCCGCGCGCGCCGCCACCAGATAGCAGGCGGTGGCGCTGCGCCGGCTCAGCAGCATCACCCCGCGCAAGCCGCAGTGGGTCAGGTAGAAATGACGGATGACGCCGGCCATCAGCGGGTTCGGCGGCACCTCGCGACTGCGGCAGTAGTCGTTGAACTGGGTGATCATCCGGCCGAACTCGCTTTCCAGCTGGTCGGCCAGTGATTTCAGCGCGTCCAGGTCCTCCACGCTGGTGCCGACGTCGCGCAGCCGCTGGCGCACGGCCGGGTAGTCCACCAGCGCACGCTCATGCGGCTGCAACCGTGCCGTGACCCTGCCCGGGTCCAGGTAGCGCTGTGCATTGGCCCAGCCGATGCCCAGCCAGCCGCCGATCAGCGCGTCCGGAACGACGTTCGCGCAGCCGCGGAACGCCAGTGACATCGCGCCGCCGACCCCGGCGCCCACGCTGCCCGCCAGCGGAATCGCCCAGGCCGACTGCAGCGGGGTGGCAAGGAGGGAACGCAACGAGGGAACGGGCACGGGAACTCCGCAGCGGGTTGGTCGGCTGCGCAGCATAGACAGCACGACCGCGCGGTGGTCGCGCGCCTGTCGCCTTCAACCTTTGAGGGTCGAGTGCGCGGCCAGGTACGCGCGCAGCGACGCCGGCTTGATCGGCTTGGTCAGCAGGCGGTAACCCCGCTCGCGCGCCATGCGCTTGAGCTCGTCGCGGCCATCGGCGGTGAGCAGTGCCCCGGGAATGTCGCGCCCGGCGCGCTCGCGCAGTGCCACCAGCGTGTCCAGTCCATCCAGGCGGTCATGCAGGTGGTAGTCCACCAGCATCACGTCCGGCTGCGCCTGCACTTCTTCCAGCGCCTGGTCCACGGTGCTGGCGGTGATCACCTGTACCTGCCAGCGGCCCAGCAGCGCGCGCATGCCGTCCAGGATCTCCTGGTCGTTGTCCACGCACAGCACGCGCATGCCAGCCAGCGAATCGGTGCGGGTGCTGTGCTCGGGCAAGGTGGCCTGCGCATCCGTGGGCGGCAGGTCGGGCACCTGCGCGCGCGGCAGCAGGATCGAGAACATGCTGCCGCTGCCGACCCGGCTGCGCGCGTTGAGGCGGTGGTCGAGCAGGCGCGAGATGCGCTGGCAGATCGACAGGCCCAGCCCCAGCCCCTGCTCGCCCCAGTCGAACGGCTGCTGGTAGCGGTGGAATTCGTTGAAGATCTGCTGCATGTGGTGCTCGGGGATGCCCGGCCCGGTATCCCACACCTGCAGTTCGATCTCGTCACGCCGGTGGCGCACGGCCAGCACGATGCGGCCCTGGCGGGTGTAGCGCAGCGCATTGGCCAGGAAGTTCTGCAGCACCCGGCGCAGCAGCCGGCGGTCGCTGCGCACCCAGGCCGGGCGCGCGAACAGGTCCAGGCGCAGGCCGCGCCCGGCCGCCACCGGCGAGTACTGCGCGGCCAGTTCGCGCATCAGCAGGCTCACGTCGAAATCGCCGATCACCGGGTGCAGGCCGCCGGCATCCAGCCGCGACACGTCCAGCAGCCCGTCCAGCAGTTCCTCGGCGGCACGCAGCGAGGCATCCACGCGCTCGGCCAGGTGGCGCTGCTCGTCGTTGTTGTGGTGGCTGTCGCGCAGCGCCGAGGCGAACAGGCGCGCCGCGTTCAGCGGCTGCAGCACGTCATGGCTGATCGCCGCCAGGAAACGGGTCTTGGACTGCTGCGCCACTTCGGCTTCATGCGAACGTTCGGCAACGCGCTGTTCCAGCGTTTCGTTGGCTTCCAGCAGCGCGGTTTCGGCGTGCTTGTAGTCGGTGATGTCGTTGTAGCTGGTGACATAGCCGCCGCCGGGCAGCGCCTGGCCGCGCATCTCGATCACCCGGCCATCGCTGCGCGTGCGCTCGAAGATGTGCGGCGAACCGGCGCGCATGTAGCCGATGCGGCGGTTGATCTGCACGTCGATATCGCCCTCGCCCAGCTCGCCGCGCTCGGCGTTGTAGCGGATCAGGTCGGCCACCGGCCGGCCCACGTACAGCATGCCGTCGGGGTAGCCGAACATCTGCTGGTAGCGGCGGTTCCAGGCGGTCAGGCGCATGTCCGGGTCGACCACACTGACCCCGGCGCTGATGTTTTCCAGCGTGGTGGACAGGATTTCGCGGTTGAAACGCAGTTCCTGGCCGGCTTCGTCCAGCACCGCCACCACTTCGCCCAGGTCCATGCCCGAGCCGCGCAGCAGGCTGGTCAGCAGCAGGCGCGCCGACGCCGCACCGATCGAAGCGGCCAGCAGGCGTTCGGTGAACTGCACCCAGGCGCGGTCGGCAGGCGCGGAGGCCTGCAGTTCGCGGCCCAGTGACTGTGCCTGTTCGAAGAACGAACGGCGCGCGTGGCGGTCGCCGACCACGCGCGAGGCCAGCGCCAGCAGGTCGCCCACATGCACGTGGCCCGGCCAGGCACCGGCCACCGAAGGGCGCTCGGCATACGGGTCCAGGAACGGGGCGGCGCGCAGGCGCTCGTCCACGCCCGGGCGCCAGCGCACCGACACCAGCAGCATGGCGGCAGCATTGACCAGCAGCGACCAGAACGTGCCGTGGGTAAGCGGGTCCCAGCCGGTCATGCCGAACAGCCGCTGCGGCTGCAGCCAGGAGATGCCGAACGGGCCTTCGCTCAACCAGCTCGCATCCATCCAGCCCGCATGGGTCAGCGCCGGCAGCAGCAGCGTGTAGATCCAGGTGCCGAAGCCGAGCAGGATGCCCGCCTCCACGCCCTTGCGGCTTGCGCCGCGCCAGTACAGGCCGCCGATCAGGCCCGGCGCGAACTGCGCCACCGCGGCGAACGCCATCAGCCCGTACGAGGCCAGCGTGCTGTCGTTGCTGCTGCCGCGGTAGTAGCTGTAGGCGGCCAGCGCCAGCAGCAGGATCGCCATGCGGCGGATCCACAGCACCCGCGAGGCGACGTCGGCCGCCTCCTGGTGGTCGCCACTGCGGCGCAGCAGCACCGGCATCACCAGGTCGTTGCTGACCATGGTGGCCAGTGCGATGGAGGACACGATGACCATGCCGGTGGCGGCCGAGAAGCCGCCCACGTAGGCGACCAGGGCCAGGAATTTACGGCCTTCGGCCAACGGCAGCGCCAGCACCATGCTGTCGTCGGCGATGCTGCCGCCGGTGCCGAACAGGGTCACGCCGGCGGTGGCGATGGGAATCACCATTGCTGAAATGATGATCAGGTAGCCGCCGAACATCCAGCGCGCGCGGCGCACGTCGCGCACGTCGCCACATTCCACCACGGCCACGTGGAACTGGCGCGGCAGGCACACGATGGCCAGGAAGCTGAGCAGGGTCTGCGAAATGAAGCCCACCGGCGGCAGCCCGGTGAACAGCGTGTGCGCGCTGCGCACCACGGTTTCGCCGCGGTCGGCCAGCCACAGGTAGGCGAACAGGCCCAGCGCCACCATCGCGATCAGCTTGATCATCGATTCCAGCGCGATGGCCAGCATCATGCCGTGGTGGTGTTCGGTGGCGTCGACCTGGCGGGTACCGAACAGGGTGGCGAACAGCGCCATCAGCAGCGCCACGTACAGCGCCGGATCGCTGAAATAGCCGGTGGGGCCGACGCTGCCGGTCAGCACCTGCAGGCTCATCGCCACGGCTTTGTACTGCAGCGCCAGGTAGGGAACGATGCCGATCAGCGCGATCACCGCCACCAGCGCGGCCAAGCGCCGCGAGCGGCCGAAGCGCGAGGAGATGAAATCGGCGATGGACACCACGTTCTGGCTGCGCGCGATCAGCGCCAGCCGCTCGATGATGCGCCAGCCGAACAGCAGCAGCAGCAGCGGGCCCAGGTAGATGGGCAGGTAACCGATGCCGTTGCGCACCGCCGTGCCCACCGCCCCGTAGAAGGTCCAGGACGAGCAGTACACCGCCAGCGCAAGGCTGTAGACCACCGGGCGCAACCACGGGCGGTCGGGGTACATCGGCCGGCGGTCGCCCCACCAGGCCACGCCGAACAACAGGGCGGCATAGGCCACCGACACCAGCAGCAGGATCCAGCTAGAAACCACGGGCATGTTTCCGCGAGCGTGACCGGCAGTGTAGCCGCTGCATGCCGTTGCTCACGCCGCCAGCGGCCGCGATGGGAACTGCAGGTCGATCCGGGTGCCGTCGCCCGGGCGGCTGTGCACCTGCACCGCACCGCCGGCCGCCTCGACCAGGCTGGCCGTCA
Organism: Stenotrophomonas maltophilia; assembly: GCA_002386405.1. Classification (GTDB taxonomy): domain Bacteria; phylum Pseudomonadota; class Gammaproteobacteria; order Xanthomonadales; family Xanthomonadaceae; genus Stenotrophomonas; species Stenotrophomonas maltophilia_AD. The sequence continues at coordinate 6,894 of DGIP01000132.1, read as the reverse complement.
CCGACAGGCCCAGCCCGGTGCCCTGCCCGACCGGCTTGGTGGTGAAGAACGGCTCCAGGCATCGTGCGCGCACGGATTCGCTCATGCCCTGGCCGGTGTCCTGCAGCTGCAGCACCAGACGCCCATCAGGGTCGGGGGGCTGCAGCCGCAGCGTGAAGCGGCCGCCGTCTGGCATGGCCTGGTTGGCATTGACCGCCAGGCTGAGCAGGATCGATTCGAGCTGGGCCGGGTCGAAATGGATCAGCCGCTGTACGCCGCCGGTGTCCACCTCGCAGCGCACACCTGCATCGAACACCTGCTCCAGCGTGGGCGCCAGGGCGACCAGCGTGGCGGCCGCATCCAGCAGCTGCGGCCGGCCCGGTTCAAGCCGGCTGAAATCCAGCAGCCGGCGGCTCACCGCGCTGGCCCGGCGAGTCGCCGAATCGGCGCCCTGCAGCGCCGCCTGCAGCACCTCGCCCTCGCTGCGCCGTGCCTTGGCCACGTAGCCCTGGATCAGCGCCAGCAGGTGGTTGAAATCGTGCGCGATGCCGCTGGCCAGCCGGCCCACGTTGTCCATCTTCATGGCGTGCACCAGCTGGTCGCGCGAGCGCTCGCGTTCCTGCATTTCCACCTGCAGCTCATCGCGCTTGCGGGCCAGTTCCTGGCTGCGCTGCCGGGCCTCCTGCAGGCTATCGCGCAGCCCGGTCACGCTGTGGTGGAACAGCCAGGCGCCCATCACCGCGCCAAAGGCCGATACGGCCAGGTCGGTGGCGGCGTGCAGTACCCGGTCCGGGCGGAACAGCGCCCCGGCCGCATCGACCCACGCGCCCAGCGCCATCAGCCCGCACAGCCAGGCGGTGGTCCAGGCCAGCGGACGGCTGCCCAGCACCGCGGCCAGCTGGCGGCCGCCATGGTTGGATACCACGATGCCATCGGCGCCGAAACGCACTGCATCGCGCGCGTCTTCTGGATCCAGGATGCCCTTGATCACCATCGGCCCCGTCCAGAACTCGCGGATCCATTCCAGGTCCTTCCACGAAATGGACGGATCGAAATTGCTGCCCAGCCAGCCGATGTAATCGCCCAGTCCGGTGGGGTTGCCGCGATACGTCGAAATGTTGCCCAAGTCATGCGGGCGCCCGCGCAGGCCGACGTCCCACGCCCAGCGTGGGTGCGTGACCGCCTGCAGCATCCGCCGCAGCGGTGCGTTGGCGCCGCTCATCCCCGAATGCGCATCGCGGTAGCGCGCACCGGGCGTGGGCATGTCCACCGTGAACACCAGCGTGGTGACACCCGCCGCCTTGGCCCGCTCCAGCGCATTGCGCATGAAGCCGCGGTCCTTCAGCACATACAGCTGGAACCACATCGGGCGGTCGATGGCCGGCGCCACCTCCTCGATCGCGCACACCGATACCGTCGACAGCGTGAACGGAATGCCGCGGCTCGCCGCCGCCCTCGCCGCCTGCACCTCGCCCCGTCGCGCATACATCCCGGTCAGCCCCACCGGCCCCAGCGCCACCGGCATTGCCATGCGCTCACCCAGCAGCTCCGCCTCCAGGCTCAGGTCGGCCACGTTGCGCAGGATCCGCTGGCGCAGCGCGATCTCGGCCAGGTCCTCCACGTTGCGGCGCAGCGTGTGCTCGGCGTAGGCGCCGCCGTCGATGTAATGGAACAGGAACGGCGGCAGCCGGCGTTGCGCGGCGGCGCGGTAATCGGTGGAAGCGGAGATGATCATGGCCCAACCATGGCGAAGCGTTCACGATCCGCCCATTAGACCAAAGATCAACTCCTGCGCAGCGGATTGCCCGCCTACCCGCAGCCGCACGGACTGGCCGGCCCCTTCAGCTCCACCCCGTTGCCATCCGGGTCGCGCAGGTACAGCGACAGCCCGTCGCCTTCCGCGCCCAGGTTGCTGCTCACCTGCCCGTCCACTACCACCCCGTGCGCCTTCAGGTGCTCGCGCAGCCCCGCCTCGTCGAACGGCTCGATACGCAGGCACAGGTGCTCCAGGTTGCGCCCCTGCGCGCCGGCGGCGGGGCCGCCACGGCTGCCCAATGCACCATCCACGCTTACCAGATCGATCATCGACGCCCCCGCATGCAGGTGCACCATGCCCAGCGTCGGGCGCTCGCGCGCTACCGTGCAGCCCAGCACATCGCGATAGAAGCCCACCGCACGCTGCAGGTCCTGCACGCGCAACACCAGATGATCAATCCGCTGGATCTGGAACGGAAGGACGCTGCTCATGTCGACTCCAGTTTCTTGGCCAGGCGACGGAACACCGTCAGCACGATCACGCACATCACGCTGACCCCGATCGCAATCACATATTCCCCGATCCCCACCGCAATGCCGATGGCCGCCGCCATGATCAGCGAGCTGGCCGTCGTCAAGCCGCTCACCTCATCCTCGCGGTTGCCACGCAGGATGGTGCCTGCCGCGACGAAGCCAACGCACGCCACCACCGCCTCGATCAGACGCACCGGATCCACCTGCAGCAGGTCGCGGTAGCGTTCCTGCTGGAAATGCTCGGCGATGCTGTCGCCCAGCCCCACGATCAACGCCGCCGCGCCGGCAATCAGCATGTGCGTGCGCAGCCCGGCTGCGTGCTTGCCCAGCTCGCGCTCCAGCCCGAGCACGCCGCCAAACAACATTGCTGCGGCGATGCGCAGCAGAATCGACAGATCCTGTTCCAGTCCCATCCAGCTCTCCTCGGCAATGCCTCCAGCCTTGCGTGGACGTCGTCGGGGTTCCGTGAAGTCCGGCGTGAGCACTGCGTGCAGGGACGGTGACAGTCCGCCCCTGCACCGCCGGTTTACTGTGCCAGGTAACCACCATCGATGGCGTAATAGGTGCCGGTGGCGAATGATGCGTCGTCGCTGGCCAACCAGGCCACCAGCGCCGCTACTTCTTCCGCCCTGCCCAGCCGGTTCAGCGCGTGCTTGGCTTCCAGCGCCTTGCGCACGGCCGGATCCATCTTGTCCAGCAGCGGCGTGGCAATGAACCCGGGGCCCACCGCGTTGACCCGGATGTTGTCGCCGGCATGCTCCCAGGCTGCGGTCTGGGTCAGCCCGACCACGCCGTGCTTGGCGGCCACGTAGGCCGCGGAGTTGGCAAACCCCACCTGGCCCAGGATCGAGGCCATGTTGATGATGCTGCCGCCCTTGCCAGCCTTGCGCAGTGCCTGGATCTGCGCGCGTTGGCACAGGAACACGCTGTTGAGGTTCACGTCGATCACGCGCTTCCAGCCGTCGACCGGGTAGTCGCCGCTGCTCGCCGACGGGCCGCCGATGCCGGCATTGTTCACCGCGATGTCCAGCCCGCCCAGTTCCTGCACCGTGCGCTGCACAGCCGCTTCCACGGCGGCCTCATCGGTGACGTCCAAGGCGATGCCGATCGCCTTCACGCCCTTGCCACGAATTGCCTCGGCGGTCTTCTGCACCGCGTCGTCCTTCAGGTCCCACACCGCCACCGCCGCCCCGGAATCGGCCAGCAGTTCGGCCACGGCCAGGCCGATGCCCGAAACGCCGCCGGTGACGATGGCAACCTTGCCCTTGAGTTGGTAATCGATCATTGCACTGCCTCTGCTTGGGTTCACCCCTACCGTACGCCTCGAATGCGTTACACAACGTGCACGCAGCGCCCCGCAACAATGCTTCCCATCGCTGCAACGCACCTGGGCCTATGCTGGGTGTCGTACCCCTGCACGACCTCCCTTCCCCAAGGCATCGCACATGACACAGTCTTCTGACGGTACGTTGTTCACCCCCACCCGGCTCGGCGCGATCGAGGTCGGTAACCGCATCGCGATGGCACCGCTCACCCGCAACCGCGCCATCGACGGGCGCGTGCCCAATCCCCTCGCCATCCAGTACTACGAGCAGCGTGCCAGCGCCGGCCTGATCATCGCCGAGGCCACGCAGATCAGCCCGCTCGGCCAGGGCTATCTGGACACGCCCGGCATCTACAGCCAGGCGCAGATCGATGCATGGCGCAAGGTCACCGATGCGGTGCATGCGCGTGGCGGCCGCATCGTGCTGCAGCTCTGGCACGTGGGCCGCATTTCGCACACCAGCCTGCTGCCGGAAGGCGAAGTGCCGGTTGCCCCCAGCGCGCTGCGCGCCAATGGCAAGACGTTCACCGCCAAGGGCTTCGAGGATGTCTCCGAGCCGCGTGCGCTGCGCCTGGACGAGATTCCCGCGCTGATCCAGGATTTCCGCCAGGCCGCACGCAATGCGATCACCGCCGGCTTCGACGGCGTGGAAGTGCATGCCGCCAACGGCTACCTGATCGATCAGTTCCTGCGTGATGGCAGCAACCTGCGCACCGACGAATACGGCGGCAGCATCGAGAACCGTACCCGCCTTCTGGACGAAGTGGTGCGCGCCATCGCCTCGGAAATCGGCGCCGAGCGTACCGGCGTGCGCCTGTCGCCGGTGACCCCGGCGAACGATGCGCGGGATTCGCAGCCGCAACCGTTGTTCGAACGCGCGGTCGAGCGCCTGGACGCCATTGGCGGGCTGGCCTTCGTGCATGTGATCGAGGGCGCCACCGGTGGCCCGCGCGACAACATCGCGTTCGACTACGCCGCGCTGCGTGCGAAGTTCAAGGGCCCATGGATCGCCAACAACGGCTATGACAAGGACAGCGCCGAACAGGCCATCGCATCCGGCTATGCGGACATGATCGCGTTCGGGCGTGCCTTCATCGCCAACCCGGACCTGGTCGAACGCCTGCGCCTGGGCGTGGCATTGTCCGACCTCGATCCGGACACGCTGTATGGCGGTGGCGCCAAGGGCTACACCGATTACCCGAGCGTGTCCGGGTAATCGCCCTCGGCATCAATACACCGGCAACGAAATGAACGACGCGTTGCCCGGTGCATGCCACACCTGCTGGGTCGCCTTCTGGTAATCGCCCGGCTTGGCCAGGTAGATGTTGGGCACGAAGGTCTGCGGGTTGCGGTCGTACAGCGGGAACAGGCTGGACTGCACCTGCACCATCACCCGGTGGCCGGGCTGGAACACGTGGTTGGCGGTGGGCAGGCCAAATTCATAGTCCAGTACCTGGTTGGAGGCGATCGCCTTCGGTTCGCTGAAGCTTTCGCGGTAGCGTCCCCGGAAGATCGCCATCGACACGCCCAGCTCATAGCCGCCCATCTCCGGCGTCGACGGCACCTGGTCGGGGTACACGTCGATCAGCTTCACCACCCAGTCGCTGTCGCTGCCGCTGGTGGCCGCCTGCAGGTTCACCTGCGGCGCGCCACCGATCCGCAGCGGCTCGGTCAGCGGCTCGCTGACGAAGGTCAGCACGTCGGTGCGGCCATCCACGAAGCGCTGGTCCTTGACCAGCCAGCTGGTCCACATGTCACGGTCGGCGAAGCGCACGGGGCGCGGCGCGAACGGCACCGGCTTGGCCGGGTCCGACACGTAAGCTTCGTAGGTCGCTTCACCGGCCTGCGGCGCCTCGAACGACAGCTTTCCGCCCGCGCGCAGGTACAGCGGCCTGGCCTGGGCAGCGGTTCGCGGCCACTGCTGCAGCTTGTCCCAGTGGTTTTCGCCGGTGTTGTAGATCAGCACCGGCGGGGTGTCGGCCTTGGCCGCGCCATCGACCAGGTACTGGTCGAAGAAGGGCTTGAGCACGTCGCGGCGGAACTGCAGCGCGGTATCGCCATCGAACTTCAGCGCGCCCAGGCTGCTGCCGTCATAGTTGACCTGGCTGTGCCGCCACGGCCCCATGACCAGGTAGTTGAGCGTATTGCCGGTATCACGCGGCTCCATCGCGGCATAGCTGTGCACGGCGCCCCACATGTCTTCCTGGTCCCACAGGCCCTGCAGCCACATGGTGGGGACCTTCAGCTCGGTCCTGGCCATGCGCGCATCCAGCGCCTGTTCCTGCCAGAAGGCGTCGTAGGCCGGGTGTTCCACCAGCTTGTGCCACCACGCCAGCTGCTCCAGGCCATTGGCCTTGGCATAGTCACCGGCCGAGCCGGCGCGCAGGAAGGTGGTGTAGTCGTCGTAACCGGTGCTGGGAATGGACGGCCCCTTGCCGCGCTTGGCCAGCTGGCCGGTGAAGTAACCGAAGTTGACCTGGCGGAAGGCGCCGTAGTTGAGCCAGTCATCGCCCATCCAGCCGTCGATCATCGGGCTCTGCGGCGCGGCGACCTTCAACGCGGGGTGCGGGTTGGTCAGCGCCATCACCACGGTGAAGCCTTCATACGAGGAGCCCAGCATGCCGACCTTGCCGTTGCTTTCGGGCACGTGCTTGACCAGCCAGTCGATGGTGTCCCAGGCATCGGTGGCATGGTCGACCTTGGTTGCATTCAGCGGCCCACGCAGCGGCCGGGTCATCACGTAATCACCTTCGGAACCGTACTTGCCGCGGATATCCTGGAACACGCGGATGTAGCCGGCATCGACGAACACTTCGTCGCCCTGCGGGAGGATGTCGCGCATGTGCGGCGAATCGATGCGCTTGGCGCGGTTGGCGGCATCGTACGGGGTACGGGTCAACAGCATCGGGGCGTTGCGCGCGCCCTTGGGCACGACGATGACGGTGTACAGCCGGGTCCCATCGCGCATGGGAATCATCACTTCGCGCTTGTCGTAGTCATACCCCGCGGTAGGGGTGACGAATCCCTTGGCCGGAATATCCGGCGTCATCGGCGCGGTCTGCGCCGACACGCTGGCGGCAATCATCAGGCTCAACAGCACGACAGGCACGACACGAACACGCATGGCTCTCTCCGGGAAGGTGATGGCGACCAACCTCCGCAGCCTAGCGCCGTTCTTCCCTGCCCGATATGTGCCGATGGTTGGCCGCGAACGGCCTCTTACAGCAAAGCCCTGAGAGCCAGAGCCTTAAAGGCCAAAGCCTTGGTCTGCGCATGTCCCTGGCTTGGGCCGGCGGGCATGG
>DGIP01000265.1 GCA_002386405.1 Stenotrophomonas maltophilia | reverse complement strand
CGGGATGCGACCCTACCGGCAACGCGCGGGTGCTACACGCGCAGCGCGTCGATCACCACGCGCAGCGCGCTGGAGGATTGGCGGCGGCTGGGGTAGTAGGCGTAGAAGCCATCGAACACATCGCACCAGTCATTCATCACCCGCATCAGGCGTCCGGCGGCGATGTCCTCCAGCACCATGTCTTCCAGCAGGTAGGCCAGCCCGGCGCCGGCCAGTGCGGCGCGGTGCATGGCGATGCTGCTGTTGAAGGTCCATTGGCCCTGCACGCGCACGTTGACGTTCTGCTCGTCCCTGCGCAGGTCCCACACCATCAATCCGCCATGGGTGGGCAGGCGCAACCCGATGCAGTCGTGCGCGGCCAGGTCGGCCGGCCGCTGCGGTGCGGCGTGGGTCCTGAAGTACGCCGGGCTGCCGACGATCGCCATCCGCTGCGGGCCGGTGACCGGTACCGCGATCATGTCCTGTGCGACCCGTTCGCCGAGCCGGATGCCGATGTCGTAGCGCTGTTCGACGATATCGGCCAGCCCGTAGTCGATGGTCAGCTCCACCTTCAGGTCCGGGTAGCGCGGCAGTACGGCGGCCAGACGCGGCCAGACCACGGTGTTCGCTACATGCTCGGAGGCGGTGATGCGGACGGTGCCGGCGGGGTGGTCACGGTATTCCGCCACGGCAGCGATTTCCGCCTCGATTTCCTCCAGCCGCGGTGCCACGCTCACGTACAGACGCTCGCCGGCCTCGGTCATCGACACATTGCGGGTGGTGCGGGTGAGCAGCCGTACGCCAAGCCGTTCCTCCAGCGCCCGCACGGTATGGCTCAGCGCAGACTGCGAAACGCCCAGCTGCGCCGCAGCACGGGTAAAGCTGCGCTCGCGCGCCACGGTCACGAAGACCTGCAGATCATTGAAGTTTTCGCGGGCCATGGGGGACAGAGAGGCGCATGGCAGTCATGCCGCTCCATGATGGCCGTGTGCCATGGCGATTGGTAGGGGCGTGAGGTGCAGGCTAAAATCGCGGTTCTTCCGTGACAACCGCGAGCCCCGCCATGAATGACACCCGCTTCTATCCCATCGGTACCCCTGGCCAGCCCTGGGGCGCCGCAGAGAAGGCGGAGTGGCGGGCGCGGCAGTTGCCGGTGCGGCGCTATGCCGACGACGTGCTGCCGGCGCTGGAGCGGCTGCGCGCCGAGTTCGATGTGGTCCAGTACGGCACCCTGGATTACGCACCGGACCGCTACCCGCTGTTTGCCGTGCGCAGCCGTGACTGGAACCCGGCGCTGCCGTCGGTGCTGGTCACCGGTGGCGTGCACGGCTACGAAACCAGCGGTGTGGAAGGCGCGCTGCAGTTCCTGGCCACGCGTGCGGCCGACTACGCGGGGCGCGCCAACGTGCTGGTGGCGCCGTGCGTGAGCCCGTGGGGCTACGAGCGCTTCCAGCGCTGGAATGCCGATGCGAACGACCCGAACCGCTCGTTCGTGGCCGACAGCCCGGCGCAGGAATCGGCGGCGCTGATGGCGCTGGTGGCACCCCTGCGTGATGGCATGGTGCTGCATATCGACCTGCACGAAACCACCGACAGCGACGAAAGCGAGTTCCGCCCGGCGCTGGCCGCGCGCGATGGCAAGCCGTTCGCCCCGGGCCTGATTCCCGATGGCTTCTACCTGGTGGACGACACCGAAAACCCGCAGCCGGCGTTCCAGCAGGCGGTCAACGCGGCGGTGGAGCAGGTGACCCACATCGCCCCGGCCGACGACAGGAACGAAATCATCGGCTCGCCGGTGGTGGCGCCGGGCGTGATCGAGTATCCGCTGAAGAAGCTGGGGCTGTGCGCCAGCATCACCGGCGCGCGCTTCACCACCACCACCGAGGTGTATCCGGACAGCCCGCGTGCGACCCCGCAGCAGTGCAACGATGCGCAGGTGGCGGCAGTGTGCGCGGCAATCGATTACGCGCTGGCGAACTGACCGTCGCCGCGCGGCCGGTCAGCGGAACAGCTGGTTCAACGCCGCGCCGCTGGCCGCATCGGCGAAGCCGTCGAAGCGGCCTTCGTCGTGGATCTGTCGGGCGGCGCGCATCAGCCCACCCCACGCGGTGCGTGCCATCGCACCGCCCACGCTGACCCGGCGCACGCCCATGGCGGCGATGTCCTGCAGGGTGAACGGAAGTGCGCTGCCGACCAGCAGGTTCACCGGCCTGGGTGCGACCGCAGCTACCACCGCCTCGATCTGCCCGCGGGTGGTGATGCCGGGGGCGTACAGGCAATCGGCACCCGCGCTGGCGTAGGCGCGCAGGCGGGTAATGGTGTCGTCGAGGTCCGGACGGCCGACGAAGAAGTTCTCGGCGCGGCCAATCAGCATCACGTCCGCCCCCGAGCGGTCGATGGCGGTGCGCGCGGCGCGCAGGCGGGTTAACGCGTCGTCGATGGATCGCAGCGGTTGGTCCGGATCGGCGCTGGCGTCTTCGATGGAGATGCCGGCCACGCCGGTGGCGATCGCGCGGGTAACGGCCGCGTCGATGCTGGCGGCGTCGGTGCCGAAGCCATCGCCGAAGTCGGCATTGACCGGCAGTGGGGTGGCGGCCAGGTCGTGCAGGTGGGCGAGGGTGTCGTCGAGGGAGAGCTGGCCGTCAGCGCGGCCGAGGCTCCAGGCCACGCCGGAACTGGTGCTGGCCAACGCCTTGAAGCCGAGGCTGTGCAGGTAACGGGCGCTGCCGATGTCCCAAGGGTTCGGCAGGACGAAGCAGCCTTCGGTATGCAGGGCGCGGAAGGCGGCGCGGCGGGATTCCGGAGTGAACGAGGGATCCGACATAGGCAGCCGTGTTGGTGGGCGTGGTTGAATGGTAGGGCTTTCCAGGAGGCCATGGGCTGCGTGGATGGCGCCAGCCACGCAGGGCGTGGCTCTACGGTCGTGTTGGCGTCAAGCCTTTACCCAGCGAGCGGTGATGCCGACCAGCAGCAGGGCTGCGGCCACCAGGCAGAAGGCCGTTACCAGGCTGCTGGCCTGGGCGACGAAGCCGATCAGCGCCGGGCCGGCCAGCACGCCGGCGTAGCCCAGCGTGGTGATGGCGGGGATGGCCAGGCTTTCCGGCATGGTCTTCTGGTTGCCGGCCATGGAGAACAGCGCCGGCACGATGTTGGCGCAGCCCAGGCCGATCAATGCGTAGCCCAGCAGGGCAGGCAGCAGTGCGCCGGCGAAGGTGGCGATGCCGAAGCCGGCGGCGCCCACGATGCTGCCCAGCAGGATCGCGCGCAGGCGGCCGAGTTTCGCCACGATGCCGTCGCCGACAAGGCGGGTGACCGTCATGGCGATGGCGAAGGTCATGAAGCCCAGACCGGCGCGATCCGGTGGCACCTGCTGTACTTCATGCAGGAACACCGCGCTCCAGTCGAGCATGGCGCCTTCGGCAAGGAAGGCGACGAAACAGAGCACGCCGATCGCCAGTACCACGCCATGCGGGATCGCGAACACCGGGGCGCCGCTCGGCGCGCGGTCGCGCCGCCAGTACGGTACCGACAGCGCCAGTACCACCACCATCGCCACCGAAGCCAGCACGCACACCCACAGCGGCGGCAGCCGAAGCGCCAGCAGCGCGGTCATGGCTGCAGCACCCACCGCACCGCCGATGCTGTAGAAGGCGTGGAAGCCGGACATCATCGGCCGGCCGCTGTCGCGCTCCACCATTACCGCCTGGATGTTCATGGTGCAGTCGCAGGCGCCCACACCGGCACCGAACACGAACAGGGCCAGGCCCAGTGTCCACGGCGAGGGTGCAATGGCCAGCAGCGGCAGGCTGGCCATCACCATCAGCAGGGTGGCGATCATCACCGCGCGGCAGCCATGGCGCGCGGCCAGGATGCCGGCCAACGGCATCGCCAGCAGCGAACCGGCGCCCAGGCACAGCAGCACCAGGCCGAGCGAGCCTTCATCCAGTCCGGTGCGGTTCTTGGCGAACGGCACCAAGGGGGCCCAGGCGGCGGTAGCGAAGCCGGGCAGGAAAAACGCCGCGCGCGTGGCGTGCTGTTCGGCGCGCGCGCCGCGTGCGGAGAGAGCGGTAACGGTCATCAGGGAAACCTCAGTACGGCGCAGCGCGCTGGATGTCGACGCCGCGGCGCTGGAAGGCCTGCACCTGCGCGTCGGGGGCGTCGTGTTCGATCACCAGCAGGTCGATCTGCTCGATTGCGCCCACGCGATAGGCCGCCTGGGTGCCGAGCTTGTCGTTGGTGGCCACGGCGATGCAGCGGCTGCTGGCTGCAAGCAATGCACGTTTCAAGGGCGCCTCTTCGCCATCGATGGCCCACAGGCCCGCCTCGGCATCGACCGCGCAGGTACCGATGAAACAGACGTCCGCGCGCAGCCCGGCCACCGTTTCCAGCGCCTGCGCACCGATGCAGGCACCGGCGCGTGGGTCCAGTCGCCCGCCGACCAGGGTCACCTCGATCCCGCCGCGCGCCAGCAGCGCCAGGGCGATGTCGGGGGCATTGGTGATCACCTGCAGGCCCTGCTGTTGCGGCAGGCAGGCGGCGATGGCGCTGTTGGTGGAACCGGCATCCAGCAGGATCGAATCACCGGGGCGGACACACGCGGCCGCGGCGATGGCCAGCGCGTGCTTCTGCGCCGGCTGCTGCGCGTGGCGTGCGGGGAGGGGAGCAAAGTCCACTGCGGCCGGCAGCGCACCGCCATGCACTTTCCGGCAGAGCCCCTGGCTGGCCAGCTCGCGAAGGTCGCGCCGGATCGAGTCTTCCGACACCTCCATCTGCAGCGCAAGCTGGGCCGAAAACACGCGGCCCTGTTCGCGCAGCAGGCGCAGGATGGTCTGTTGGCGTTCGCCGGGAAGTGCGTCGGGAGTCGTCATCCGCGAACTGTACCCGATTCGGTGCGCGAATGTGCATGAATGTGCGTGAGATTGCGCTACTGTGCGTGTCCGGTTCAGTCCAGCCGCTGCAGCTCCGGCGTGACCAGAGCTGCCATCCAGTCCATGAAGGCCGCCACCCGGCGCGGCAGGTGCCGTCGCTGCGCGTACAGCAGGGTGACCGGCATCGGCTCGGCCACGCATTCCGGCAGCACTTCCACCAGCGTCCCGGCCGCCAGCGCCACGCGCGCCCCCAGCCGTGGCACCTGGATGATGCCCAGCCCGGCCAGCGCCGCCGCACTGTACGCCTCGCCACTGTTGACCGTGATGGCGCCGCGCATCGGCACGCTGCGATAGTCCTGGCCATCGTGGTATTCGAAGCCCGGCGAGCGCTGGCCCAGGGTGCCCACGTAATGCACCAGCGCATGGCCTGACAGGTCGTCCAGCGAGCGCGGCACCCCGTATGCCGCCAGGTAGGCCGGGCTGGCGCAGTTGACGATGTGCATCACCCCGAGCGGGCGGGCGACCAGCGTGTTGTCGTCCAACGGCCCGACCCGGACCACGCAGTCGAACCCCTCGCGCACCAGGTCGACACGGCGGTCGGTGCCGCTCAGCTCGATCTCCAGCCCGGGATGCTTTTCAAGAAAGCCCGGCAGGTGCGGAATCACCAGCTGCCGGGCGAGGCCGCTGGACATGTCCACCCGCAGCCGGCCCTTGAGCTGGGTGTCACGGCGGAACATGCCCTGCAGGTCTTCCATGTCATCCAGCAGGTCGCGGGCACGCTGCTGGAACTGCGCGCCATCGGCCGTGAGCCGCACCCGGCGGGTGGTCCGGTGCAGCAGCTGCACGCCCACTTCCGCCTCCAGCCGCTGCACGGCCAGCGACACGCTGGCCTTGGGCAGGCCCAGCTGCTCGGCGGCGGCGGTGAACGAGCCCAGTTCGGCAACGCGCAGGAAGCTGCGCAGGTGGTCGAGGCGGTCCATGGATTGTTCGCTCTGGGTGGACAGTCAAATCAGGATTGCGCGGTTTATGTGATTGCGCAATGCCAATAGTCTGGCGTCACACCTCATCCAGGAGCACCCCATGTCCCTCTCCACTTCCCGCGTCGTGCTGATCACCGGCGGCAGCCGTGGCCTTGGCCGCAACGCCGCCCTGGCCTTGGCTGCCGACGGCGCCGACATCCTGCTCACCTACCGCAGCCGGGCCGATGCGGCCGACGCCGTGGTCGCGCAGATCCAGGCGCTGGGCCGGCGTGCCGCCGCGCTGCCGCTGGACATGGCCGACAGCGCCGGCTTTGCCGGTTTCGCCACGGCCGTGCAGGCCCAACTCCAGGCCTGGGGCGCGACCGGCCTGCAGGGGCTGTTCAACAACGCCGGCGAAGGCCTGTACGCCGGTTTCGCCGACACCACCCCGGCCCAATTCGACGAGCTGGTTGCTGTGCACCTGAAGGGCCCGTACTTCCTCACCCAGGCACTGCTGCCGCTGATCGCCGATGGCGGCCGCATCCTCAACGTGTCCAGTGGCCTGGCCCGCTTCTCGCTGCCGGGCAGTTCGGCCTACGCGATGATGAAGGGTGGCATCGAGGTGTTCAGCCGCTACCTGGCCAAGGAACTTGGCGCGCGCGGGATCAGTGCCAACACGCTGGCACCGGGCGCGATCGAAACCGACTTCGGCGGCGGGCATGTGCGTGACAACGCCGACATCAACGCGATGGTGGCCGGCAACACCGCGCTGGGCCGCGCCGGCCAGCCGGACGATATCGGGCCGGTCGTCGCCGCGCTGCTGTCGCCGCGTACGGGCTGGATCAACGCGCAGCGGGTGGAGGCGTCGGGCGGCATGTTCGTCTGAGTGCGAAAGCGTCGCATTCGCGCCAAGCCGGTATGATGGGCGGCCTTGTCGCCCCTGCAGAGATTGTCTTGCGCGCTTCCGTACCGATGCACCCGATGGGTCGTGTGTTTGCCGTTGTCGCCTTGTTCGAGGCATTTACCTGGGCCGGGCTGCTGGTCGGCATGTACCTGAAGTACCACGCCGCCGAGCCGACCACCGCCGGCGTGGCGCTGTTCGGGCCGGTGCATGGCGTGGCCTTCATGGTCTACGTGGTGGTCACCGTGCTGGCGGCGGTGAAGCTGCGCTGGCCGTGGTGGGCCGCCGGCCTGGCGCTGCTGGCGGCGATCCCGCCGCTGGTGACGCTGCCGCTGGAGTGGTGGTTCAAGCGGCGCGGGTTGCTGGCGGCGCGCTGACGCTCTCCTTATCGGGCGAGCAGGTCGCGGATCACGTCGGGCGACTGGAAACCCGGCAACCGGGCGATTTCGCGGCCATCGCGCACCAGGCTCAGGGTCGGGGTCTGGCGCAGGCGCAGTTCGCGGAACAGCGGCTCGCCCACGGCTTCCAGCCTGACCTTGAGCAGCACCAGGCCCTCGGCCTCCGGCGCGGCGGCGACGGCGGCCAGCGACATGTCCAGCATCCGGCAGCCCGGACAATTGTCCTTGTGGTAGTCCACCAGCAGCGCGGGGTGGCGGGCGATGGCGGCGTGGTAGTGCGCGGCGGTGTCGGCGTGCAGGGTCAGCATGGGGCGGGAACTCCGGTGGCAGCCAGGACGGTATCCGTCCAGTGATGGATGGCCAGGGCATCGGCCTGGCCGTGTGGCATCTGTTCGATTTCCAGCACCGGATGCACCGAGCCGAAGAAGCGGGCCAGCCGGTGCGCGGCGCCGCAGTAGTACTCCAGCCCCCACTGCGTTTCACCGGTACCGAACACGGCAACGCGGTCGGGATCGGGCAGGGCGCCGGCATCACGCAGCGCGCCCGCGAACTGCTTCATCTCCGCCGGGGTGCGGCCGGCGTTGTCGGTCCAGCAGCCCAGCAACAGGCAGTCATGCGGCTGCGCGGCGATTGCCGCGGCCTGCGCGTCGTCGACATCCAGCAGCGTCACGCGGTGGCCGTGCGCGTTGCAGCGCGCGGCGACGCTGCGCGCTACTTCGCGGGTGTTTCCGCTCAACGAGGCATAGGCGATCAACGCGTGCATGGGCAGCCTCCCTACAGATCGTCGAAGCCGTTGTCCGAATTGGTCTTCTTGTAGCTGGCGTTGCGCATCTCGAAGAAGTCGGTCTTGGTTTCGGTGAAGTTGTCGGCGTAGGCCTTGATCCAGGGCATCACGTTGGCGTTCGACTCGCTGTACAGTTTTTCGATGCCGAGCATGCCGGCCATCTTGTTGGCGCGGTACTTCACGTAGCGGATCATCTCGTCCACGTCGATGCCGTCGATACCGTCCAGCACCTCGCCGGTCCAGCGGGTTTCCAGCGCGATGGCATGCTCGAATGCGTCGTGCACGTAGGCGGTGAGCGGGTCGCCCTGCAGCTGTGCGTTCTCGCCGATGATGGCGCGGATCAGTTCGCTGATGAACTTGGTATGGGCCAGCTCGTCGCGGTTGATGAAGCTGATGATCTTGCCGGTGCCGGTCATCCGGTTCTGGCGCACCAGGTTGTAGAAGAACGCAAAGCCGGAGTAGAAGTTGATGCCTTCCAGGATCGAGGACTGGATCAGCGAACGGATCAGCGTCTCGGCGGTCTTCTCGCGCATGAAGTCGTCGTAGGACTGCATGATCGGCGCATTCCGGGCCAGGATGGTCGGATGGGTGCGGGCCAGTTCGAACACCCGGTTCTGGTCGGCCAGCCCGGCGATGGAGGCCAGCACGTAGCTGTAGCTTTCGTTGTGGATCACTTCCTGCTGGCCGATGATCGCCGCGTTGGCATGCGCGGCCGGGTCGGTGATGTACTCGGCCACGTTGTAGATGAAGCGGGTCTGCGGCGAATCCAGCGTGGCCAGCAGCCCGATGATCGAGTCATAGGCGTTCTTCTCGCGCGCCGACAGCTCGCCGTACTGGCGCGCGTCGCCCTTCATGTCCACTTCGTCGGGAATCCAGAAGTTGGTCGACAGCTCCTTGTACGCCCGGTAGAAGGACGGGTAGGGAATGTCGTTCCAGTTCAGGATGCCGCTGGTGCGGCCATTGATGATGCCGGTGGACCGGTTCGGATACCGGGGCTCGAGGATCTTGATGCGTTCAAGCGGCGTTGCCATGTTTCCCTTCCTTCAAGACGAACACCACTGGCATTCTTCGATATCGATGTCGTTGGACCGCACGTAATACGTGGTCTTCAGCCCTTCCTTCCAGGCGGTCATGTGCAGGTCGAGCAGCGTGCTCGCCCGGATGGTGCTCGGCACATACAGGTTGAAGCTGATCGACTGGTCCACATGCCGCTGGCGGCGCGCGTTCTGGCGGATGCTGGCGAACTGGTCCAGCCGGTACGCGCCTTTTTCGTAATACGGGTAGGTCTCCAGCGAGAGCCCCGGCGCGGCCACCGGGCGCCGGAAGTCCTTCTTCTCTTCGTAGTAGAACGCGCCGTACACCGGGTCGATGGAGGCGCTGGAGCCGGCAATCTGCGCGGTGCTCATGTTCGGCGCCACCGCCAGCAGCCAGCCGTTGCGCAGCCCGTGCACGCCCACCTGCGCGGCCAGTTCCTGCCAGGCCGGGCTGTCGTAGCCGCGCGCGCGGAAGTACTCACCGGTCTGCCAGTCGCTGCCCACGAAGGCGCTGTAGCGGCCCTTTTCCTGGGCCAGCTTCAGGCTGGCCTGGATGGACAGGTAGTTGATGCGCTCGTACAGGGTGTCGGCGTAGTCCTCTGCCTGCACGCTGTCCCACTGGATGTGCTGCTGGGCCAGCAGGTGGTGCCAGCCGAACGTGCCCAGGCCGATGGCCCGGTACTTGCGGTTGGTGATGGTGGCCTGCGGCACCGGCAATTGGTTGAGGTCGATCACGTTGTCCAGCATGCGCACCTGGATCGGCACCAGCCGTTCCAGCACGTCGGTGGAGAGCAGGTCCGGCGCGGCGGTGACCGCGCGGCCCAGATTGATCGACGACAGGTTGCACACCACGAAATCGCCGGCCTGGCGGGTGGTCACGATCTGGTCGCCGCTGATCATCTCCTGGATCATGCGGGTGGGGCTCATGTTCTGCAGGATCTCGGTGCACAGGTTGCTCGAGTACACCGTGCCGGCATGTTTGTTCGGATTCTTCCGGTTGACCTCGTCGCGGTAGAACATGAAGGGGTTGCCGGTTTCCAGCTGGCTGACCATGATCCGCTTGAACAGATCAATGGCCTTCAGCGTGCGCCGGCTGATCCGCTCGTCGGCCACCACCTCGGCATAGCGCTCGCGGAAGCTGCCGTGGCCGCGGTGCTCGTCGTGGAAGTCCTGCAGGTACCAGCCCTTGATGCGGTGCACTTCGTGCGGGTCGAAGAGGTACCAGTCGCCGCGCCGTTCCACCGCTTCCATGAACAGGTCCGGCAGGCACACCGAGGTGAACACATCGTGCGCGCGCAGGCGCTGGTCGCCGTTGTTCAGGCGCAGGTCCAGGAAATTCTCGATGTCGCGGTGCCATACATCCAGGTACACCGCGATGGCGCCCTTGCGCTGGCCCAGCTGGTCCACGCTGACCGCGGTGTTGTTGAGCTGCTTGATCCACGGCACCACGCCACCGGACGAGTTGGCGACGCCGCGGATCGGCGCCCCGGCCGAGCGCACGTAGCCGAGGTAGGCGCCGACCCCGCCGCCATGCTTGGAGACGCGGGCCACGTCGGTGTTGGAGTCGTAGATGCCCTGCAGGCTGTCGTCCACCGTGTCGATGAAGCACGATGACAACTGGCCGCCGACCTTGCCGGCGTTCGCCAGGGTCGGCGTGGCCACCGTCATGTAGAGGTTGGAGAGCGCCCAGTAGGCCTCGCGCACCAGCCGCATGCGTCGTTGCCGTGAGCGTTCGCCGTGCAGGTGTTCGTGCTGCATCAGATACAGCGCGATGGTCAGCCAACGCTCCTGCGGCAGTTCGAACACGCCCCGTGAGTGGTCGGTGGCCAGGTAGCGGGTGGCCAGCAGGTACAAGCCGTTGTAGGCGAACAGCCGGTCGCGGTCCGGGTCGATCATCTGCCCGGCTTCTTCCAGCTCGTCCTTGGAATAGGCCTTGAGGATGTCGATCGAATACACGTTGCGGTCGGCCAGGCTCTCCTGCAGGCCCACGTAGGAGCCGTAGCGCAGCGCGGCATCGTAGAAGCGGTTGCGGCTGGCGCGCTTGTACAGGCGGCGCAGGTACAGGCGGGCGGCGAAGTGCTCCCAGTCCGGCGCCACCAGGTCGATGCGCGATTCGGCTTCCCGGATCAGCAGGTCGACAAGATCATCGGCGCTGAGCTGGGTGCGGCGGTTGATCAGTGCCAGCACCGCGCGCAGGTAGTCGGCCAGGTCCAGGCCGGGGAACTCGGCGTGCACGCTGCGCAGCGCGCGTTCCAGCCGGGCCGGATCGAAGCGCATGCGGCGGTTGCCGGCTTCCTTGGTGATCCAGAGGGTGGGTTCGCCGGCATCAATGGCCAGCTCGGCCGACACGAGGGTGTCGGTGGCGGTGTCGTCGTGGGTCATGGCTGTTCCATCTTCCAGGGGCCGTTCGGGGTGTCATGTCGTGCGGCCGGGGAAGGCTGCAGGGACGAGGACAGGAACCGGGCCTGGCGGAAGCGGGGAGCCGATGAACACAACATAGTGTGGGTCTGCCTCATCGTCAACATCATATGTAGTGTTGGCGCGCGGACAGAGATGACCGGTTGTCGCACCTGCCGGTGCTATTTCCAGGGCAGCCCGCGCAGCTGCAGGGCGCGCTGGTGCATCAGTTCGGCGTGCAGGCGCACGTAGTCCTCGTCGGTGAACGCCTGGGCCATCGGTGAGCGCGCGGCCTCCGCGGCCACCCGTGCGCGTGCTTCGTCGAGATCATCGCTGCGCAGGGCGAGGTCGGCCATCACGATCACCTTGCCCGGTTGCACTTCCACGTAGCCACCGGACACGTACACGTGCAGCGGCGGTTCGGCCTTGAGCGGATACACCGACACCATGCCTTCGCGCAGCGTGCCCAGCAGCGGAGCGTGCCGGGCCATCACCCCGAAGCGGCCATTGCTGCCGGGCATGCTCACCTCGCGCACGTCTCCGTTCCACAGTTCACCGGCCAGGCTGATGATCTGCAGCGTGAAGCCCTGTGCGTCGGCAAGCAGCGCGGGCAGGGGAGGTGACGCCATGGGGTAGCATCCGTGGAACGTTGACAGCAGCTTAGTCGGGTCGGCGGAAGACGGCGTTGATCCGCATCATGAACACCGGAACCATTGAGCGCGCAAACCTAAATGCGAGCTGTTATCATTTGAAACGATAGCCACGCCGGTCCTTGCATCGACGAAGCCGAATCAATCGAACGCCCGCCACTGCGCGGTGCGTGTCCAATCCTGATCGGTCGTGGTGATGCATGCGTTCAACTCCCGTGGTATCCGGCTTGCCGGCTCTGGTTTTCGCCGCCTGGGTCGGCACCATGGCGATGATGGCGT
Organism: Stenotrophomonas maltophilia; assembly: GCA_002386405.1. Classification (GTDB taxonomy): domain Bacteria; phylum Pseudomonadota; class Gammaproteobacteria; order Xanthomonadales; family Xanthomonadaceae; genus Stenotrophomonas; species Stenotrophomonas maltophilia_AD. Next base: position 9,553 of record DGIP01000265.1, on the reverse strand, counting down.
TCGTGGCGGTGATCGGCCCGGTGGTGCGCATGCTGGGGCTGTCCGAATGGCACGCGGGGTTGTCGGTTACCGCGGCCGGCGTGCTGTGGATGCTGTCGGCCCGGCGTTGGGGCGCACTGAGCGACCGCATCGGGCGCCGCCGTGTACTGCTGATCGCACTGGCCGCGTATGCGGTGATCTATGTCGTGATGGCGGTGTTCGTGGATACCGCGTTGCAGGCGCCGCCGGCGGTGTGGCTGTCGGTGCTGGTGCTGGTGGGCACGCGCGCACTGGTCGGCCTGTTCTACGCGGCCGTGCCGCCCACCGCCGCGGCGCTGGTGGCCGATGAAGCCGCCCCCGGGCAACGGGCCGGCGCGATGGCCAAGCTGGGCAGCGCCAATGCGCTGGGCATGGTGATCGGACCTGCCGCAGCGGGCTGGGTCGCGTTCCACAATCTCGCGCTCACGCTGTACGTGGCCGCGCTGTTGCCGGTGCTCGCGCTGCTGGTCATCGCCTGGCGGTTGCCGTCGGCGCCGCCGCCGGTCGCGCCCGCCAACGGCCCGCGTGCCGCGCTGGCGTGGTACGACCCGCGCCTGCGGCTGCCGGTGATGGCGGTGTTCGCGGCGATGATCTCGGTGACCATTGCACAGGTCACGGTGGGGTTCTTCGCCATCGACCGCCTGCAACTGGCGCCGGCGGCGGGCGCGCGCATGGCCGGCCTGGCGCTCACGGCGGTCGGGGTAGGGCTGATCCTGGCCCAGGTGCTGGTCATGACCTTCAAGACCATGCCGCCACGCCGCTGGATCGCGCTGGGTGCGTTGATCTCCGGCATCGGCTTTGCAGCGGTGGCGCTGGTGCAGGCGCCCTGGCAGCTGCTGGCCACGTATGCGTTCGCGGCGTTCGGCATGGGCTTCGTGTTCCCCTCGTTCCAGGCCTTGGCCGCCGATTCGGTGCAGGCGCACGAACAGGGCGCGGCGGCCGGTGCGGTGGCTTCGGTACAAGGCCTGGGCATGGTGATCGGCCCGATGGTGGGCACGCTGCTGTATCGCGCGGCCCCCAGTGCGCCGTACCTGCTGGTGGGGGTGGTGCTGTTGGGGCTGGCGGCGGTGGCTACCCTGCACGGGAGGCGCCCGGCATGAACGATGCACTGCGCACGGTCAACGACAGCGTCGCGCTGGCGGGCGATCCCGGCGCCGGCGAAGCAGCGGAACAGTTCCTGCTGCGCCTGCCCGGGCGCACGCTGGATGCGCGTGGCTGCCACGCTGCGCTCCCGGCCGGCGGCACCGCGACGCTGGATGCCCGCGTGCAGGCCTTCTTTGCGCGCGAATCCCGCGCACCGGCGCTGCTGGTGGGCGTGCTGCCGTTTGATCCCGAGGGTGACGATGCGCTGTACCAGCCCGCGGCATTGGCGCAGGGTGCGCTGGAAGCCGTGAGGCCGGCGCTTCCATTCAACGGCGACATCCATGCCGAGCCGAGTGCTGCACGGTATGCGGACGCGGTGCGGCAGGCACTGGCAGGCCTGCGCGATGGCGATGGCGCGCTGAAGAAAGTGGTGCTGGCCCGCACGCTGCGCGTGCACAGCCGCGCGGCGATCGATCCGCGCGCGTTGGTGGCACGCCTGGGCCAGGATCCGGAGGCGGTCACTTACCTGTGTCCGCTGCCGGTGGCGGCCAGCGATGCGCCGGCTTGGCTGGTCGGTGCCAGCCCGGAGCTGCTGCTGTCACGTCGCGGCCGGCAGGTGTCCTCCCACCCGTTGGCAGGCTCGGCCCGGCGTCGCGCGGATCCGGATGAAGACGCACAGGCAGCCCGCGAGCTGCTGGGCTCGGCCAAGGACCACGACGAACACCGCTATGTGGTCGAGGCGATCGTGGCAGCACTGCAGCCGTATTGCGACCGGATCGATGCGGCGCCGCAGCCGACCCTGCATGCCACCACCACGTTGTGGCACCTCGGCACGCGCATCGAAGCGCGCCTGCGCGATCCGTCCACCACGGTGGCCACGCTGCTGGCCGCGCTGCATCCCACGCCGGCCGTGTGCGGTACACCCACCGCACTGGCGCTGGACACCATCCGCCGGCTTGAGCCGGTGCAGCGCGGCTTCTACGCGGGCGCGGTGGGCTGGATGGATGCGCATGGCGATGGCGACTGGTACGTGGCGATCCGCTGCGCGCGCGTGCAGGGCCACCAGGCCCGCATCCATGCCGGCGCCGGCATCGTCGCGGGGTCGGATCCGGCATCGGAAGTGGCCGAGACCGGCGTGAAATTCGGGGCACTGTTGGCCGCGCTTGGCGCGGACGCTGCCCCACGGATGGAAGGATGGACGCTCTGATGAACCACGTCGTTGCCCCCGCGCGGGTGCCGCTGCGCCAGGCCTGGCCGCCGGCACTGGTCGCGCGCTACCGCGCCGCTGGTTACTGGCGTGGCGAAACATTCCCCGGTTTCCTGCGCGAGCGGGCCACGCAGTTCGCCGACGAGGTGGCCGTGGTCGGCGGCGAGACCCGCCTGACCTATGCACAGTTGTGGCAGGAGGCCGGGCGCATCGGTGCTGGCCTGCTGGCCGCCGGGCTGGCGCCGGGTGACCGGGTGGTGGTGCAGCTGGGCAACACGGTCGACTTCGTCAGCGTGGTCTGCGGGCTGTTCCGCGCCGGGCTGATCCCGGTGTATGCACTGCCGGCCCATCGCCTGACCGAGATATCGCACGTGGTGCGCACGGCCGAAGCCAGCGCGTACATTGCCGCCTCGTCGTATGAAGCCTTCGACTACCGGACACTGGCACGTGAGCTGCAGGCGTTCATTCCAGGGTTGCGCCACGTGTTCATCGTCGGCGACGCCGCGGAGTTCGCCGCCGTTGAAGAGCTGGCCGGCGACGCCGACGCGCTGCCGCCGGATCCCGACCCGCAGTCGGTCGCGTTCCTGCAGCTCTCCGGCGGCAGCACCGGCCTGTCCAAACTGATTCCGCGCACCCACGACGACTACCTGTACTCGTTCCGCGCGAGCAACGCGATCTGCGCCATTGGGCGCGACAGCGTGTACCTGGTGGCGCTGCCGGCGGCGCATAACTTCCCGATGAGTTCGCCGGGCTTCTTCGGCGCGCTGTACGCCGGGGCGCGGGTGGTGCTCAGCCCCGGCGGGGGCCCGGACACCGCGTTCCCGCTGATCGCGCGCGAGCGGGTGACCTGCGTGGGCCTGGTGCCGCCGCTGGCGCTGCTGTGGGCACAGGCCGCGGCCACTACCGCGCATGACCTGTCCAGCCTGCAGGTGCTGCAGGTCGGCGGGGCCAAGCTGGTACCGGAAGCCGCGCGCCGCGTCATCGACGGGCTGGGCTGCAAGCTGCAGCAGGTGTTCGGCATGGCCGAAGGCCTGGTCAACTACACCCGCCTGCACGATGCGCCGGCGTGCGTGCTGAACACCCAGGGCCGCCCGATCTCGCCCGACGATGAAGTGCTGGTGGTCGACGACCACGGCAACCCGGTCGCAGCGGGCGAGGTGGGCCACCTGCTGACGCGCGGTCCGTACACGATCCGCGGCTACCACAATGATCCCGGCGCGAATGCGCGGTCGTTCACCGAGGATGGCTTCTATCGCACTGGCGACATGGTGCAGCAGCTGCCGGGCGGTTACCTGGTGGTGCAGGGCCGCGCCGGCGACCACATCAACCGCGCAGGCGAAAAGATCTCTGCCGAGGAAATCGAAGACCACCTGCTGGCCCACGCCAGCGTCTTCGACGCCGCCGTGGTGTCCATGCCCGATCCGTACCTGGGCGAGCGCAGCTGTGCGTTCGTCATCACGCGCGGCGAGCGCCCGACCGCCGCCAGCCTGAAGGCGTGGGTGCGCAGCCGCGGCCTTGCGGCTTTCAAGGTGCCCGACCAGGTGGTGTTCGTGGACGCCTTCGGCACCACCGCGGTGGGCAAGATCAGCCGCCGCGAACTACGTGCGCAGCTGCGCGCGCGCCATATCGAACAGACAGGAGAACCGCGCTGATGGCGCTGCCCACCATTCCCACCTACGCGCTGCCCACGGCGGCCGAACTGCCGGCGCCGCGCGGCCCATGGCAGCCAGACGCCGGGCGCATCGCGCTGCTGGTGCACGACATGCAGCGCTACTTCCTGGCCGCCTTCGGCGCCGACACCGCGCCGCTGGCCCCGGCGACCGCCAACATGGTCCGGCTGGTCGCGCAGTGCCGGGTGCAGGGCATACCGGTGTTCTACACCGCCCAGCGCGGCAACCAGGACCGGCGTGACCGCGGCCTGCAGGCGGACCTGTGGGGGCCAGGCATGCAGGCGATCCGCGAACACGAGGCGATCATCGATGCACTGGCACCTGCCGATGGCGACCACGTGCTGGTCAAGCACCGCTACAGCGCCTTCCAGCGCAGCAACCTGGAGACGATGATGCGCGCGCGCGGCCGCGACCAGCTGCTGGTCACTGGCGTGTACGCGCACATCGGCTGCACCGCCACCGTGGCCGAAGCGTTCCAGCGCGATATCGAAGCGTTCATCGCGGCCGACGCGGTGGCCGACTTCTCTCGCGCCGACCATGACCACGCGCTGCACTGGATCGCCCGCACCTGCGGCGTGCCGATGACCACCGACCAGCTGCTGGAGCGCTTGGCATGAATGACACCCTCACCGCACCCCTGACCCTGGAACGCATGCGCGCCGACGTGGCCGGCATGCTCGGCGAAGTCCCGGAAGCGGTCGGCAATGACGACCACCTGATGGACCTGGGCCTGGATTCGATGCGGGTGCTGGGGCTGGTGCTCGCCTGGAGCAACACCGGCATCGCCCTGGAGTTCGGCCACCTGGCCGAGCACACCACACTGGCCGGCTGGTGGCAGGTGGTGCAGCAGCTGCAGGCCCGGGCCAGCGCCGGGGCATGAGCGCGCAGGTGGCCAGCGCGACGGTCGCAGTGCAGCAGCGGTCGCCGCTGAGCGAAGCGCAGACGGGGCTGTGGTACGCGCAGCGCCTGTCGCCTGCGCCCGCGACATTCAATACCGCGCACGTCGTGTGGTTCGAGGGCGCGCTGGATGTCGCCCGCTTCCGCGCGGCCGCCGATGCGGCCGCCGCTGAAGCCGAGGCGCTGTGCCTGCGCGTGGCCGAAGACGAAGCGGGCGTGCCGCAGCAGTGGCTGGACCCCAGCCACGTTCCGGGCGTGCAGGTGGTGGATCTGTCTGACCACGCCGACCCGCTGCACGCGGCGCGCGAGGCGATGCAGGCCGATCGCCTGCAGGCGGTCGACCCCGGTCGCGACCGGCTGGCCCAGCAACGCCTGTTCGTGCTCGGGCCGCAGCATTTCGCGTGGTACCTGCGGGTACATCACCTGGCCACTGATGGCTATGGCATGGCGCTGTTCAGTGCCCGGGTGTGTGCGCTGTATGCCGGCGACACCACCGATGCCCTGCAGCCGCTGCGGCCGGTGCTGGACGAAGACGCGCAGTACCGCGTCGGCGAGCGCCGCGTGGCCGATGCGGGCTACTGGCAGGCCTACATGCAGGACGCGGCACCCGCAGAGGGGGTGGGCGGTGGCCTGGCAGTGGCAGCGGCCGATGCGCTGCGCCTGACCGTATCCATCAACGCGCCGCTGCGCGAACAGCTGCTGGCCGCCGCGCAGGCCATGGGCCAGCCGTGGCCGGACCTGCTCACCACGTTGACTGCAGAGTACTGCCGGCGGGTGACCGCGAGCGATGCGGTGACTGTCGGCGTGCCCTACATGGGGCGGCTGGGCAGCCCGTCGGCACGGGTGCCGGCGATGGTGATGAACGTGCTGCCGCTGCGCGTGTCTGCACAAGCCGATGAAACCGTGGAGGCCAGGGTGCGCGATACCGCGCGGGCGCTGGTGCGGGGCCGCCGGCATGGCCGCTACCGCGGCGAGCAGATCCGCCGCGACCTGGGCTGGGGCGGCCAGCAGCATCGGCTGCACGGGCCTCTGGTGAACGTGCAGCCGTTCTACCGGCCGCTGCCGTGGCAGGGGGTCACGGCGCGGCTGGAGGTGCTGTGCACCGGACCCGTGGACGACATCACCTTCGGGTTCCGCGGGGATGCACTGACGTCGCTGGCGCTGGAGATCGAGGCCAACTCGCAGCAGTACACGCCATCGGCGATCACGGCGCATGGCCGACGGCTGCTGCATTTCGTGTCGGCCGCGCTCGACGTGGAGGCACGCGGTGGCCTGCTGGCAGACGTTGCGCTGTGCACGCCTGGCGAAGCGCAGCACTGGCTGCACACGGTCAATGCCACGCAGCATGCGGTTGCCGATGTGTCGCTGGCCGCGCTGCTGAACCTGCGGCTGGCCGATTCACCGGACGCAACCGCACTGGTGTTTGAAGGCGAGGCATTGAGCTACGCGGCGCTGGAACAGCGCAGCCGGGCGCTCGCGCTGCAGCTCCAGGCACGGGGCGTCACCCGCGAGTCACGCGTGGTGGTGGCGCTGCCGCGTTCGTTGTCGCTGGTGATCGCGCTGGTGGCGGTGGTGCGCGCAGGCGGCGCGTACCTGCCGGTGGACCTGGACCATCCGGATGCGCGGCTGCACAGGATCCTAGCATCGGCGCAGCCACAGTGCGTGCTGGCCGAGGCAGGTGACGCACAGCGTTTCGCGGGCGCGCCGGTGTTGTCGCCGCCGCAGTGGGCAACCCGCAGCGATGTGGCGCTCCCCGATGGCGTGCAGCCGGGTGACGCGGCCTACGTGATCTACACCTCCGGCTCCACCGGCGAGCCCAAGGGCGTCGTGGTGGAACACCGCGCCATCGTCAACCGTCTCGAATGGATGCGCAGCCAGTACCGGATCGGGCCGGAGGCACGCATCCTGCAGAAGACACCGGCCACCTTCGATGTGTCGGTGTGGGAGTTCTTCCTGCCGCTGGTCAGCGGTGCCACGCTGGTGATCGCATCGCCCGGCCTGCACCGCGACCCGCAGGCGCTGACCCGGTTGATCGTGGCCGAACGCATCACCACGCTGCATTTCGTGCCGTCCATGCTGGATGCGTGGCTGGTCGTGCCGGACCTGCGCTGCCTGCCGCTGCAGCAGGTGTTCACCAGTGGCGAGGCGCTGGACGCCGGCCTGCGCGACCGCTTCCACGCGCGTGTCGATGCGGAACTGCACAATCTCTACGGCCCCACCGAGGCGGCGGTGGATGTCAGCTATTGGCCGGCTTCCCGCGAGGACCGTTCGGACCCGGTGCCGATTGGCCACCCGGTCTGGAACACGCGGCTGTACGTGCTGGATGCACGGCTTCGGGCGCTGCCGGCGGGCGTGCCCGGCGACCTGTATCTCGGTGGGGTGCAGCTCGCGCGTGGTTACCTCGGGCGCGAGGACCTGACGGCCGAGCGCTTCTTCGACGATCCACACGTCCTCGGGGGGCGCCTGTACCGCACCGGCGACCGGGCACGCTGGCGTGATGACGGGGCGCTGGAATACCTGGGTCGCAGCGACCATCAGGTAAAGCTGCGTGGCCTGCGCATCGAGCTGGGGGAGATCGAATCCGTGTTGCGCGGCCTGCCCGGCGTGGCCCGTGCCGAGGTGCTGCTGCGCGACCAGGACCCGGGCATGCCGGCACGCCTGGTGGCGTACGTGTCCGGTGACGCACTGGACGCAGGCAGCCTGCGCGGCGTGCTCGGCACCCAGTTGCCGGAGTACATGGTGCCGGCCGCTGTCGTGGTGGTGCAGGCGTGGCCGGTGACGGCCAACGGCAAGCTCGACCGTACCGCGTTGCAACTGCCGGACACCCGCGCGGCCGGCCGCAGCGCACAGACGCCCACGGAACAGGCACTGGCGGCGCTGTTCCAGCAGGTGCTCGGCCTTGCGGCGCCAGCGGCGGCCGACGCGGACTTCTTTGCACTGGGGGGCGATTCGTTGTCGGCGGTGCATCTGCTGCTGGCGATCCAGCAGCGCTGGCAGCAGGACCCGGGGCTGGGTGCGGTGTTCGCCACGCCAACGGTGGCAGGATTGGCAGCACGACTGGACGCCCCGCTGCAGGACACCGACCACGGCCTGGCGCCGGTGATCAGCCTCGCGCGCGGTGAGCCGGGCCGGGTGCCGCTGTTCGTGATCCATCCCGCGGGCGGCATCGCGTGGAACTACCGCGAGCTTGGCCGTGCGCTGTACCCGGCGCGCGATGTGCATGGCCTGCAATCGCCGGTACTCGACCCTGCACAGCCGCTGCCTGCGGGGATCGATGCGCTGGCCGCCGACTACGCCGCACGTATCCTCGCGCTGCACCCGCAGGGCCCGGTGCACCTGCTGGGCTGGTCGGTGGGCGGCATCATCGCCCAGGCCATCGCCGTGCAGCTGCAGGCGATGCAGCGTGAGGTCGGCGCGCTGGTCCTGCTGGATGCCTATCCCAGCGAATGCTGGCGTGCGGAACCCGAGCCGGATCCGGTGGCTGCGCTGCGTGCGCTGTTGGCCATTGCCGGGTACGACCCGGAGGGCCACCCGGAGCTGGACAGCCGTGGGCGCATCGTGGCGTTCCTGCGCCGCAGCGACAGCGCGCTGGGCAACCTGCCCGGGCACGTGCTGGATGGCGTGGTGCGCGCGGTGACCGGCACCAACCGGTTGATCCGCGAGCATCACCATCGCCACTTCGACGGCACGCTGGTGCACGTGCGTGCCGGCAATGACCATGCGCTGCGCCCGCACCTGCAGTCTGCGCTGTGGCAGGCGCACGCAACGCGAGTGGAAGCACTGCCGCTGCCGTTCCTGCATGCCGAGTTGACCGGCCGCGATGCGGTGGCGCAGCTGGCGCCATGGCTGTCGACACGGCTGCAGCACTGGGACGGCCTTGAACGGAAGGACAGGACATGAAGCTGACGGGATTCGAAAACACACTTGCACTGGTCACCGGCGCCGGCGGTGGCATTGGCGCCGCGCTGGTCCAGCAGCTGCTGGACAGCGGCTGCGTGGTGGTCGCCACCGACCTGGCCGCGCCGGCGCTGCCGACCCATCCGCGCCTGCACCCGCGGCCACTGGACGTGACCGATTCAACGGCGGTTGACGAACTGGTTGGAGCGATTGAAGCCACGCTCGGCCCGATCGGCTTCGGCATCAGCGTTGCCGGCGTGCTGCAGGTTGGGGAGGTCACCGGCATCGATGACGCCCAGTGGCACCACGTGTTCGCGGTCAACGCCGATGGCGTCTTCCATCTCGGCCGTGCGCTGGCGCGGGTGATGACCCCGCGCGGGCAGGGTGCCATCGTCACAGTGAGTTCGAACGCCGCCGGCGTGCCTCGCCATGGCATGGCCGCGTATGCGGCGTCGAAAGCGGCGGCGACCATGTTCACCCGCTGCCTGGGCCTGGAACTGGCACCGCACGGCATCCGCTGCAACATCGTGGCGCCGGGGTCGACGCTGACCCCGATGCAGACCGGCATGTGGGCCGATGACCACGGCGCGCAACAGGTCATCGACGGCAACCCGGTGACCTACAAGGCCGGCATTCCGTTACGCAAGCTGGCCACCCCGAACGACATCGCGCAGGCGGTGATGTTCCTGCTGTCCGACCAGGCCGGCCACATCGCCATGAGCGACCTGTACGTGGACGGCGGCGCGACGCTGCGCGGCTAGCGCGCGGTACGGCTGCGGCG
>DGIP01000034.1:2139-2543 GCA_002386405.1 Stenotrophomonas maltophilia | reverse complement strand
GCCGCCGCCGCCGACTGAAACGCCGCCGCCGCCGGTCAAGAACCTGTCGCCGCCCAAGCCCTCGCCGGTGCCGCCGCCGCCGCAGGCGCCGGTGATCGACGTGCCGGAACCGCGTCCGAACGACATCGTCACGCCGCCGAGTCCGCCGAGCCCGCCGCAGCCGCCGAGTTCCATCGAGGCCAGCGTCGATATCTCGTCCAAGGCCATGAATCCCCCGCGTTACCCGCCGGCTGCATTCCGCGCAGGTATCCAGGGTGAAGTGATCCTGATCATTGATGTCGATGCCAACGGCAACGTCACCAATGTGTCGGTCGAAAAGTCCAGCCGCAACCGCGATCTGGACCGTGCCGCGATGGAAGCCGCCCGTAAATGGCGCTTCAACGCAGCCGAATCGGGCGGGAAGA
>DGIP01000034.1:0-1950 GCA_002386405.1 Stenotrophomonas maltophilia | reverse complement strand
CAGCCGAATCGGGCGGGAAGAAAGCTGCAGGTCGCGTCCGCGTCCCGGTCAACTTTGCGCTGAATTGATGGGCCGGGTGGCCTGCCGGCCACCCACCTGTCACTTGAACCTAGCTACAACATTCATCACCACACACAACAAAGGTAAGCGTCATGCTGCAGGAACTCTTCATCGCCGCTGCTGCCGGGGGCAACCCGTCGAATGCCCTCTCGCAGATGGGCTTCGAGCATCTGATCCACGAAATGACCTCCAAGCCGGGTGACTTCGCCGTCTCCTGGGTCGTGCTTCTGACCCTGGTGATCATGTCGGCCATGTCCTGGTACTGGACCGTCATCAACATCTTCCGTGCTACCCGCCTGAAGAGCGCTGCTGACAAGGTCGTGAGCCTGTTCTGGGATACCCCGAACGCACAGGACGCCATCCGCGCCATGGAAGAACAGCCGGCTTCCGAGCCGTTCTCCAAGATCGCCCTGGACGCAGCCCAGGCTGCTGCCCACCACCAGCGTGCCGAAGGTGGCGCCACCGGTGGCCTGGGTGAAAACCTGAGCCGTTCGGAGTTCGTCGACCGCGCCCTGCGTCAGGCCGTGACCCGCGAAAGCAACAACCTGCAGTCGGGCATGACCCTGCTGGCCACCGTCGGTGCAACCGCTCCGTTCGTCGGTCTGCTCGGTACCGTGTGGGGCATCTACGGCGCGCTGATCAAGATCGGTGCAACCGGTTCGGCCTCCATCGACGCCGTTGCCGGCCCGGTGGGTGAAGCCCTGATCATGACCGCCATCGGTCTGTTCGTGGCAATCCCGGCCGTGTTCGCCTTCAACTTCTTCAGCAAGATCAACAGCGCCACGATCAGCAAGTTCGATACGTTCGCTCACGACCTGCACGACTTCTTCGCCACCGGTTCGCGCGTCCGCTAATTGCGACGCGCTGTACCCAGCGAGAACGTAGTCAACACGATCTAGACGGAGCCCGTTATGGCTTTCAGTAGTGGTAACAGCGGCGGCCCCATGGCCGACATCAACGTTACGCCCCTCGTGGACGTGATGCTGGTGCTGCTGATCATCTTCATCATCACGGCGCCCCTGATGTCCCATAAGGTCAAGGTCGACCTGCCCGAGGCAAACCTGGTGCAGAACCCTGACGATGCGGCTGATCGTAAGGGCCCCATCACCCTGGCGGTGAAGGAAGACGGCTCGATTTACTGGAACGACGAAGAAATCGACAAGCAGACTCTCGAGTCCCGCCTGGCGACCGCCGCCCAGCAGACCCCCCAGCCCCCGCTCAATCTGCGTGGTGACCGCACCACCAAGATGCGCGTCATCAACGAGATGACGAAGATCGCGCAGGAGCAGGGCATGCTCGACGTTGGCTTCGTGGCCACCAAAGAGAAGGGGCAGTAAGCCATGGCATTCAGTTCTGGTGGTGGCAAGGGCCCAATGGCCGACATCAACGTTACGCCCCTCGTGGACGTGATGCTGGTGCTGTTGATCATCTTCATCGTTACCGCGCCGATCATGACGTACCCGATCGCCGTGGACCTGCCGCAGCGCGTGCTCAACCCACCGCCGCAGCTGGTCGAACCGCCGCCGCCGATCGAGCTGCGGATCGACGCCAGCAACCAGGTGTTCTGGAACAACAGCCCGGTTGCAACGGCTGAGCTCCAGCAGCGTATGGAACAGGAAGTGCAGCGTGACCCGACCAACCAGCCCGAGCTGCGCATCGACGCCAGCCCGGACTCCGAGTACGACGTGATGGCCAAGGTTCTGGCCGCCGCGAAGAACGCGCAGATGAAGAAGATCGGGTTCCAGCAGCAACAGTAAGACGCAACATCAAGTCATGACGCGACTGGAAAGCGCCCCTGGAAACAGGGGCGCTTTTTTTTTAGCTATGGACCGCGCATGCTTGCCACCTACCCCGCGCTTGCCGAATGGCTCCACTGGCTGGATGCCGTTC
>DGIP01000283.1 GCA_002386405.1 Stenotrophomonas maltophilia | reverse complement strand
CGCTCTTCCGATCTGACATCCCGCTGGATATCCGTCAAGATCGTAACGTTACTTCGGCATCAGGACAGTATCGACGACATGGATCACGCCGTTGGACTGCTTCACGTCCGCAATCGAAACGCCTGCTTTCCCGCCCTTCGCATCCACCACCCACAGCTTGCCCTCGTGCAGCTTGATGGTCAGCGGCTCGCCTTGGACGGTCTTCAGGGTGGTAGTACCGTTGTGCATCTTTGCGTCGGCGAGCAGCTGCGTCGAGGTATAGGTGCCCGGCACCACGTGGTAGGTGAGCAGCTTGGTCAGGTCTGCCTTGTGTTCGGGCTTGAGCAGGGTCTCGACCGTGCCGGCCGGCAGCTTCTCAAAGGCGGCGTTGGTGGGCGCAAAGACGGTGAAGGGCCCCTTGCCGTTGAGCGTATCGACCAGGCCGGCAGCCTTCACGGCTGCGACCAGGGTGGTGTGGTCCTTGGAGTTGACGGCGTTCTCGACAATGGTTTTGTTCGGGTACATGGCTGCACCCCCGACCATGACCGTGTCGGCGGCGTAGCTGAACGAAGCACTGGTAAACAGCACGGTAAAACCGGCAATGGCGGTGATGCGTTGGGCAATGGCGCGCATGGTGTGTCTCCGGGATTCTTCGGTCCTCGGATTGAGGACATGGAAGGTACGTCCCCGCTCGCCGAATAGATGCAGCGCCGTGCAGGAGGGGCAACAGACCCCCGTTTTGCACTACATTGGTGCAATGACCGCCGCTCCACCGTCCCCGTCCCTTGAAGTCCTTGGCACCCCGGTCGCCTGGGCCGATGCCGAAGGCCGCGTCGCCGGCTGCAACCCGGCCTTTGCGCGCTGGCTGGGGGTGAGCGTGCGGCGCCTGCTGGGCCAGCCGCTGGCCTCGCTGGAGGTGCAGGGCGAGGCCTTGGCCCATTTCCTGGCGCGTGGCGAACGCGACACCCTGCGCCTGCACCGTCTGGCCCTGGCCCTGCCCGGGGAGGCCCCGCGCTTCGCCGAGGGCTGGCTGAGCCGGCATGAGGAAGACGGCTGGCTGCTGGAAGCGCACCCCGTGGACGAGTTCCCCGGACTGGACCCGACCCAGGCCCTGCCCAGCGCCCTGAGTGCCGCCCTCAAAGGCCTGGCCCACGAGCTGCGCAACCCGCTGGCGGGCCTGAAGGGCGCGGCGCAGCTGCTGGCTCGGCGCAGTGCGCAACGCGACCCGGAAGAGCGCGAGCTGATCGAGCTGATCGGCTCGGAAATCGAACGCCTCAACGGGCTGCTGGAACAGCTGCTGTCCCCAGCCCCGGCCGCGCCGCACGCGCCACTCAACATCCACGCCTCGCTGGAGCGCGTGCTGCGCCTGGCCGAAAGCGAGGGTGGCTGGGCGGTGCGGCTGCAGCGCGATTACGACCCCAGCATTCCCGAATTCGAGGGCGACGCCGACCGCCTCACCCAGGCGGTGTGGAACCTGGTGCGCAATGCGATCCAGGCCGGGGCCGGTACCGTCACCCTGCGCACCCGGGTGGAACATGGCGTGCGCATCGGCGACCAGCTGCAGCCGATGGCGCTGCGGCTGGAGATCGCCGATGACGGCCGTGGCGTGCCCGAAACGCTGGCCGAACACCTGTTCCTGCCGCTGGTCAGCGGCCGTGCCGAAGGCACCGGCCTGGGCCTGGCGCTGGCCCAGCAGGTGGCGCGCGAACACCGCGGCACGCTGACCTACCGCTCGCGCCCGGGCCATACCGTATTCACCGTGCAGCTGCCGATCGGGCAGGGCACCCCTGCTGCAGAGGAGACCGCGCATGGCGGATGACAGCCAGGCCACCGCCCAGCGCCTCTGGGTAGTGGATGACGACCGCGCGGTGCGTTTCGTGCTGTGCACCGCGCTGCGCGATGCCGGTTATGCAGTGGAAGGCTTCGATGGCGCGGCGGCCGCCCTGGACATGCTGGCCAGCCAGCCACCGCCGGACCTGCTGTTCACCGATGTGCGCATGCCCGGCGATGATGGGCTGGTGCTGCTGGACAAGCTCAAGGCCGCGCACCCGCAATTGCCCGTGATCGTGATGTCGGCCTATACCGATGTGGCCAGCACCGCCGGTGCGTTCCGTGGCGGCGCGCAGGAGTTCCTGTCCAAGCCGTTCGATCTGGACGATGCGGTGGCCCTGGCCCAGCGCGTGCTGCCCGAACCGGACACTACGCTCGTCGAGCCCAGCCCCCCGTCGGTGGAGCCCGCGCCCGACCAGCGCCCGCAGCTGGTCGGCGACACCCCGGCCATGCGCGCGCTGTTCCGTGCCATCGGCCGCCTCGCGCAGGCGCCGCTGTCGGTGCTGATCAACGGCGAAACGGGCACCGGCAAGGAACTGGTGGCGCATGCGCTGCACCACGAATCGCCGCGCGTGCAGGGGCCGTTCGTGGCGCTCAACACCGCCGCCATTCCGTCCGAACTGCTGGAAAGCGAGCTGTTCGGCCATGAGGCCGGCGCATTCACCGGCGCGCAGCGCCGCCACGTGGGCCGCTTCGAGCAGGCCAACGGCGGCACGCTGTTCCTGGATGAAATCGGCGACATGCCGCTGCCGTTGCAGACCCGCCTGCTGCGCGTGCTGGCCGAAGGCGAATTCTTCCGTGTTGGTGGGCGCGAACTGATCCGGGTGGATGTACGCGTGATCGCCGCTACCCACCAGGACCTGGAAACGCTGGTGGCGCAGGGCCGCTTCCGTGCCGACCTGCTGCACCGGCTGGACGTGGTGCGGCTGCGCCTGCCGCCGCTGCGCGAGCGCCGCGACGACGTCGCGCAGCTGGCCGATACCTTCCTGGCCGCCGCCGCGCGCAAGCTGGATACGCCGCCCAAGCGGCTCACCGCCGCCGCGTTGCAGGCGCTGCGCGAGCACGACTGGCCGGGCAACGTGCGCGAACTGGAAAACGTGTGCTGGCGCATGGCCGCATTGGCCGCGTCGGACACCATCGGCGTGGCCGACGTGGACAGCGCGCTGCATCGCGGCGCCGGTCCGCGCACCCGCGTTCATGGCGACCCCAGCCAGTGGGAATCCATGCTGTCGGCGTGGGCGCGCCAGCGCCTGGTCGAAGGCGCCGAAGGCCTGCATGCGCAGGTGCGCGACCGGGTAGACCAGGCGCTGCTGGAAGCGGCGCTGCAGATCACCCACGGCCGCCGTGCCGAAGCCGCCGCGCGCCTGGGCATGGGCCGTAACACCCTGACCCGCAAGCTTGGCGCGGGGCGCCGGCGCGGCGGATGAATCCCTGTTCATGGCATGTAAGCACCGCGTCGCGGTGCCTTTCATGGTCCGTGGACGACCCTGACGTTAGTTTGCAGACAAGGAGTTTCCGATGCGCCGTTCCCAACTCGCCCTGCTGATGCCGACACTGCTGGTGCTGGCCGCCTGCGGTACCGCGCCCGAGCAGCGCAGCGCGCCGGTGCCGGCCGTACCGGTGGTGAGCACCGCCAAGCTGGCCGAAGCCAACCTGGCGCCGGCCTCGGCCAGCATTGTCAGCGGCCGCCTGGCGCTGGTGCCCGATGCGCAGGGCGTGCACATCACCGGGACCATCGGCGGGCTGCAGCCGATGCAGACCGCCGCGTTCCACGTGCATGAGCGCGGCGACTGCAGTGCCGTTGACGCCAGCAGTGCAGGTCCGCATTTCAATCCGGCCAACCAGCCGCATGGCCGCAACAGCGCTGGTGCGCATCACGCCGGCGACATGGACAACCTGCGCGCGGACGCGCAGGGCCGGGTCGCCGTCGATGTGCGCCTGCCAGCGGTTACCCTCGGCGGCGGTGCAGCCACCGATATCGTCGGCCGCGCGCTGGTGGTGCATGCCAACGCCGACGATTACCGCAGCCAGCCGGCCGGCAACGCCGGCGCCCGTATCGCCTGTGGCGTCATCAAGGCCACGCGCTGAACGCGCTGGCCGCCGACGTCGCTTTTCCACTCGTTACCCGCAAGGAGATCCACATGCGTCTGATCCATACCTCGCTGTTTGCCGCCATCGCCGCCATCGGCCTGACCGCCTGCAACAAGCCGGCCGACGCGCCGGCCGATGCCGCCACCGCTACCCCGCCGATCGCCGAAACCGCGCGCACCACCGAAGCGCCGCCGGCCATGACCAGCGAAGCCCACGCCAACCACACCGCCGTGGCCGACCTTGCGCCGACCCAGGGCAATGACGTCAAGGGCAACGTGACCTTCAGCGTCGTCGACGGCAAGGTCCACGTGAAGGGCCAGGTCAGCGGCCTGAAGCCGAACAGCGAACACGGCTTCCACATCCATGAGAAGGGCGACTGCAGCGCGCCGAACGGCGACAGCGCCGGCGGCCACTTCAACCCGGCCAAGGAAGACCACGGCAACGTGGCCACCACCCCGCACCACGGTGGCGACATTCCGAACATCAAGGCCGACGCGGAAGGCAACGCCGTGGTGGATGCCGACGTGTCGACCAACGTCAACATCGGCGAAGGCAATGATTTCGACATCATCGGCCGCGGCCTGATCGTGCATGCCGACCCGGATGACTACAAGACCCAGCCGACCGGCAACGCCGGTGCACGGCTGGCCTGTGCGGTCATCAAAGCCGCACCGTAACCGGTAGCGCCGGCCGTTGGCCGGCCCCGTGAAATGAAAAACGCCGGCATCGCCGGCGTTTTTCTTAGCGGGTCAACACGTCCCGCGCATCCTGGCCGGCTTCGCAATGCACGAACAGCACCGGCAGCCCGTGCGCTTCCAGCACGGCGGCCATCTGCCGCTGGCGCATCAGGTACTGCTCGTAGATGCCCTGCAGGCGGTCGCAGTTGCCGGTGTCGTGGTTGTAGTAGTTGCACCAGCCGGCCGGATCGAACAGCGCCATACGCACTTCGCCGTCAGCGTATCGAAGCAGCGGTTCCGGCGCAGCATCCAGCCACTGCTCGGACTGCGGCGCCATCAGCGCCGTTTCAATCAGCGGCCACAACGCGGCCAAGCCCTGGTTGTCGTACTGCATCGACATCATCGCGGCCAGGTCGTTCACCGTGAAATACCGGGCGTGCTCGATCTGCGCACCGAAGGCGTTCTGCGCCTGCAGGGCGGTATCGGCCTGGGCCATGCCCTGGGCCAGCAGCACTTCTTCCAGTGCTTCGGCCACTTCAGCGGTCTGCGCCACGTCGATGCCGGTCAACAGGAACGGCACCACGCGCAGGCCGCCGCCGGTGAGGCTGGCATCGGCCTGGAACGGCAGCGGCACTTCGCCGTCGGCACCGGCGCCGAACGCCAGCAGGCGCGGGCCTTCGTTGCGGCCGGGCGCGCGCATCTGCAGTTCTTCCAGGCGGCGGTGGATCGGCCAGCCGGGGCGCAGGACTTCGGCGGGGTCGAAATGCGCGCCGGCGAACACGAAATCGAGTCCGCTCACGCCGGGCACCAGCTTGGCCAGGTCGCGGCCAACGCGGTCGGCCAGTTCGCCCGCCTGCGCGGATGTCAGGGCCGCGTGGCGGGGGGCGTCTCCTCCGGCCAGTTCCAATGCCAGTACGCCAAGGGCATTCATGCCGGGGTCGGGTTTGCTCATGGGTTCACAGTTGGCCCATCACAGGGCGGCAGCTACACTTGGCCCCATTATGCCTGCTCCTTCGTGCAGGCCATGTTGCAGACACCCCTCCCATGCCAGGTATCTCCATGCCCAACGCTCGTCCCGTCGCCATTCTCGGTGGCGTCCGCATTCCGTTCTGCCGCCAGAACACCGCCTATTCGGACGTTGGCAACCTGGGCATGTCGGTACGTACGCTCGGCGCGCTGGTGGAACGGTTCGGCCTGCACGGGCAGCAGCTGGGCGAAGTGGCGATGGGCGCGGTGATCAAGCATTCCAGCGACTGGAACCTGGGCCGTGAAGCCACGCTGTCCTCGGGCCTGTCCCCGCTCACCCCGGGCATCACCATGCAGCGCGCCTGCGGCACCTCGCTGGACACCATCATCGCGGTGGCCAACAAGATCGCGCTGGGCCAGATCGAATCGGGCATCGGCGGCGGTTCGGACACCACCTCCGACGTGCCGATCGTGTACGGCAAGAAGCTGCGCGCGCGCCTGCTGGCCGCCAACCGGGCCAAGAGCACCGGCGACAAGATCAAAGCGATCGTGCGCGGCTTCAAGCTGGGCGAACTGAAGCCGGAATTCCCGGGCGTGGCCGAACCGCGCACCGGCAAGAGCATGGGCGACCACTGCGAAGACATGGCCAAGGAGTGGAACATCTCCCGCGACTCGCAGGACGAGTGGGCGGTGTCCTCGCACAAGAAGCTGGCCGCCGCCTACGAGCGCGGTTTCTTCAACGACCTGATCGCCCCGTTCCGCGGCGTGGAGCGCGACAACATCCTGCGCGCGGATACCTCGCTGGAAAAGCTGGCCACGCTCAAGCCGGCCTTCGACAAGGTCTCCGGCCGTGGCACGCTGACCGCCGCCAACTCCACCCCGCTCACCGATGGCGCCTCGGCGGTGCTGCTGGCCAGCGAGGAATGGGCGCGCGCGCACGGCCACGAGCCGCTGGCCTACCTGCGCGATTCGCAGGTGGCCGCCGTGGATTTCGTGCACGGCGAAGGCCTGCTGATGGCGCCGACCATCGCGGTGCCGGAAATGCTCAAGCGCAATGGCCTGACCCTGCAGGATTTCGACATCTACGAGATCCATGAAGCCTTCGCCGCCCAGGTGCTGTGCACGCTGCGCGCGTGGGAAAGCGAAGACTACTGCCGCAACCGCCTGGGCCTGGATGCGCCGCTGGGGAGGATCGACCCGGCCAAGATCAACCCGCTGGGCTCGTCGCTGGCCACCGGCCATCCGTTCGCCGCCACCGGTGCGCGCGTGATCGCCACGGCGGCCAAGCAGCTGGCCGAACGCGGCGGTGGCCGCGCGCTGGTGTCGATCTGCACCGCCGGCGGCATGGGCGTGGTGGCGATCGTCGAACGCTGAGCCGTTCGCTTCGCGCAATGAAAAAGGCCGCCCGGTTGGGCGGCCTTTTTGTTACGAACGGCGTCAGCGAAGCGGGTTGCCGAATTCATCGCGCGCTGGCAGCGGTTCGCTCATGAGTGACTGTTCCTCGACGGTGGCGCGTTCGGGGACTACGGCAGCCAAGGGGGCGACGGGGCGGGCGAGCACCACGCTGTCTTCGCCGCGCTGCTGGCGCAGGGCGTTGGTGTAGCACTGGGCGGCAAGCGCGGGCTCGCCGCGTGCGGTGAATACCTCGCCCAGCGCTTCCCAAGCGGTCGGGCCGGCACCGGCGGCGATGGCGCGGTGCAGGTAATCCTCGGCCTGTACGTGCTCGCCCTGGCGCGCGGCGATGCGGCCCAGCGCCAGCAGCAGGGCGGGGCTGGACGGCTGCTGGCCCAGCCAGCGCTGCAGGTTGGCCTGGCGGGTGGCCAGCTTTTCCACCGGCATCTGGCCGTACAGCGTCACCAGCGATTCGTCCCAGCGGGTATCCAGCGCCTGTTCCAGGTTGAGCAGGGCCGGTTCATCCCAATCCAGCGCCACGGCGCGCAGCGCGTAGGCCGACACCACATCGGGGTCGCTGCGCAGGGCCTTCGGGGTGGCTTCCCACTGCGCGGCCAGCGCATTCACATCGCCTGCTTCCAGCAGCGACTGCGCGGCCAGGCGTACTTCCAGTTCGGCCACGGCCTCGTCGGGCAGCACCTTCTGCTTGCGCAGCGCGCCCAGCTGGCCGTAGGCCTCGTGCGCGCGGTCGGCACGTGCCAGCGCTTCGGTGCGCAGCCACAGGCCGCGCGGCGGCAGCGGCTGG
>DGIP01000282.1:3907-4055 GCA_002386405.1 Stenotrophomonas maltophilia | reverse complement strand
GATGATCGCCACGACCTGGCTCGAGGTCACGGTGGCACCCACCTCGAACTTGATTTCCTTCAGCACGCCATCAACCGGCGACGGCACTTCCAGCACGACCTTGTCGGTTTCCAGGTCGAGCAGGTTTTCGTCACGCTTGACGGCGTCG
>DGIP01000282.1:0-3703 GCA_002386405.1 Stenotrophomonas maltophilia | reverse complement strand
TCGTCACGCTTGACGGCGTCGCCGACCTTCTTGTGCCAGGTGGCGATGGTGCCGTCGGCGACGGATTCGGGCAGTACCGGGGCTTTGACTTCGGTGGCCATGCGGGGGCTTCCTGGTTTGTCTTTTCTGGAATGAGGGGAAAGTTATTCAGCGACCGCGTCGTTGAACGGGTTGACCAGTGCATCGGCGACCAGCTTCTGCTGTTCGATGATGTGGTCCGCCATGTGACCGGCAGCCGGGGAGGCCGAACGGGCGCGACCGGCGTAGTGCAGGCTCTGGCCATCGGCCAGGCAGAACTGCAGGTGGTGGCGGATCTGGTACCACGCGCCCTGGTTCTGCGGTTCTTCCTGCGTCCACACCACGTCGGTGGCCTTGCCGTACTTCTTCAGTTCGGCCGCCAGCAGCGCGCGCGGGAACGGGTACAGCTGTTCCACGCGGATGATGGCAACGTCGTCCTGGCCGCGCTTGGTCTGGTCTTCCAGCAGGTCGTAGTAGACCTTGCCCGAACACAGCACCACGCGCTTGACCTTCTTGGCCTCTGCCTTGGCATCGCCGATCAGGTGCTGGAACTCGCCGTTGGCCAGCTCGTCCAGGGTCGACACGGCCAGCTTGTGGCGCAGCAGCGACTTGGGCGACATCACCACCAGCGGCTTGCGGGTGGTCAGGTGCAGCTGGCGGCGCAGCATGTGGAACGCCTGGGCCGGGGTCGACGGCACCACGACGAGCATGTTTTCCAGCGCGCACAGCTGCAGGAAGCGCTCCAGGCGCGCCGAGCTGTGTTCCGGGCCTTGCCCTTCATAACCGTGCGGCAGCAGCAGGGTCAGGCCGGTGATACGGCCCCACTTGGCTTCGCCGGCAGCGATGAACTGGTCGATCACCACCTGGGCGCCGTTGGCGAAATCGCCGAACTGGCCTTCCCAGATGCACAGGGTGTTGGGATCGGTGGTCGAGAACCCGTACTCGTAGGCCATCACGGCTTCTTCGCTGAGCAGCGAATCGATGATGGTGGCCTTCTCCGGCGAATCCACCAGCTGCCGCAGCGGCAGGTAGTAGTTGTCGGTCTTCTGGTCGTGCAGGATCGCGTGGCGGTGGGTGAACGTACCGCGGCCCACGTCCTGGCCGACCAGGCGCAGTGCATGGCCTTCGTCGAGCAGGGTGGCGTAGGCCAGGTTCTCGGCAAAGCCCCAGTCGCCCGGGATCTCGCCGGCGGCCATCTTGCGGCGGTCGTCGTACACCTTGGACACGCGCGAGTGCAGTTCCACTTCGGCCGGCACGGTGTTGATCAGGTCGGCCAGCTGCTTCAGCTTCGCCGGGTCCACCTTGGTGGAGACCGGGTCGGACAGCTTGCCTTCCAGCAGCTTGGGCCAGTCCACGAACAGCGCGCTGCTCGGCGGGGTCTTTTCGACCTTGGCCAGTTCGGTGGTGACTTCACCGGCATCGAGCTTGTTGCGGTAGGCGTCGACCATTTCCTTGCCGGCACCGGCGGCGATCACGCCGGCCTGTTCCAGCTGCGCGGCGTACAGCTCGCGGGTGGTCTGGTGCTTGCGGATCACCTGGTACATCAGCGGCTGGGTGATCGCCGGTTCGTCGGCCTCGTTATGGCCCCAACGGCGGTAGCACATCAGGTCGATGACCACGTCCTTGGCGAATTTCTGGCGGAACTCGAAGGCCAGCTTCGCGGCGAACACCACCGCTTCCGGATCGTCGCCGTTCACGTGCAGCACCGGGGCGGCGATCATCTTGGCCACGTCGGTGGCGTAACGGGTCGAGCGGGTGTCTTCCGGGTTCGAGGTGGTGAAGCCGACCTGGTTGTTCACCACGATGTGCACGGTGCCACCGACGGCGAAGCCGCGGGCCTGCGACATCTGGAACAGCTCCATGACCACGCCCTGGCCGGAGAAGGCCGCGTCGCCGTGGATCAGGATCGGCATGACCTGCTTGCGGGCGGTGTCCTTGCGGCGCTCCTGGCGCGAACGCACGGAACCGGCCACGACCGGGTCGGCGATTTCCAGGTGCGACGGGTTGAACGCCAGCGCCAGGTGGACCGGGCCACCTTCGGTGGCCACGTCGGCCGAGAAGCCCATGTGGTACTTCACGTCGCCGGCCGAGGCGTGCTCGTCGTGCTCGAACTTGCCTTCGAACTCGTCGAACAGCTTGCGCGGGTTCTTGCCGAGGGTGTTGACCAGCACGTTGAGGCGGCCGCGGTGGGCCATGCCGATCACCACGTCCTTGACGCCATCCTTGCCGGCGTCACGGATGATGGTGTCCATCATCGGGATCAGCGAATCGCCGCCTTCCAGCGAGAAGCGCTTCTGGCCGACGTACTTGGTGTGCAGGTAGCGTTCCAGGCCTTCGGCGGCGGTCAGGCGCTCCAGCGTGCGGCGCTGGGTGGCCGCGTCCAGGCTGTAGTTGCCACCGGCCAGTTCCAGGCGCTGGTAGATCCACTGGCGCTGCTCGACCTCGGAGATGTGCATGAATTCCGCACCGATCGAGCCGGTGTAGGTCTTCTTCAGGCGCTCCAGCAGGTCGCGCAGTTTCATGCGCGGCTGGCCACCGACACCGCCGGTGCTGAACTCGGCGTTGAGGTCACCCTCGGACAGGCTGTGGAACGGCAGGCCAAGGTCCGGCGAGTTGACGGCCTGGGCCAGGCCCAGCGGGTCAAGGCGGGCATCCAGGTGGCCGCGCGAACGGTACGCCGTGATCAGGCGACCGACATTGCGCTCGCGTTCGTCGCTGGCACCGGAGTTGCCGCCGCCCTTGACGGCGTTTTTGGCGGCGTCGGCGATATGGGCGATGACGGCCGAATGCGGAATGTCACCGGCTTCGCGGCCCTTGAAGCCGTCGAAGTAGGTCTTCCATTTGGGATCGACACTGTCCGGAGAAACGAGGTACTGCTCGTACAGATCCTCGATATAGGAGGCGTTGCCGCCGGCGAGCTGCGAAGACTGCGCAAACTGCTTCAGTAGATTGTCCACGATGGAGGGTCGGATTCGCTTGTGGGGTAAGGCTTCGATGATCCGGCAGGGAAAATGAATAGCCCTGCACGGGCGGTATCTAACGGTCCAAATTGTACCCCCATCGAGACAGGAAGGGGCACCGGAACGGCCTGCGGCGGGGCCGTGGTGTCATTCCCAGACAGGTTCAGGACCGGGAAAGGGACTACAGGCCAAGCGCGCGCAGTTCGCTGCAATCGCGCGAACGTTCCCATACGCGCTGCAAACCGTCCTGCAACGGTCGCGAACGTGCCGGCATGGCGAGTCCGGCTTCACCGTCGAAGCGGAGCCCACTCAGACGAAAGTAGTAGTCGCCGGCATCGTTGAGCAGGCAGGCCGAGGCGAGGGCGCGGTCGATCGGGTCGGTCACCTGGCGCACCCGGAACACGGTGGGCAGGCGCTGGGCCAGGCCCAGCAGGGGCGAGCCGGCCTGGGCGATGGCGGCGGTGTCATGGACGATCAGCTGGACCTGCTTGTCGTGGCGGGCGGTGGCGAAGCGGCGCAGCGCCTCCAGCACCGGCGGGGCATCGAGCAGGCCGGGGTCGAGCACGCGGCTGTGGATCCACAGCTGGCGGCGGGCACGCTCGACCAGGGCGGTGGTGATGGCCACCGCCTCGTCGGCGTTGTCGATGGCGACCGCGCCGCCCGGCACGCGGGGCATGCGCGGGTGGGGGATGCCGGGCCCGTCCATGTCAGGAGCCGGCGCCGCC
>DGIP01000286.1:5749-5908 GCA_002386405.1 Stenotrophomonas maltophilia | reverse complement strand
AGATATCCATGAAAAAGTTAGCGAAGGTCGTCCTCGGCCTGCTCGTGCTGTTGCTGATCGCAGCGGCCGTGTTCCTGTACTGGCCCCTCCACCAGCGTTCGGTTCCGGCCGCGGGCAACGACAAGCCGGTCGACGTCGTGCTGGTCGGCGGCGGCATCA
>DGIP01000286.1:713-5463 GCA_002386405.1 Stenotrophomonas maltophilia | reverse complement strand
GTCGGCGGCGGCATCATGAGCATCACCTTGGCCACCTTCCTGCAGGAACTGCAGCCAGACTGGAACATCCAGGTGTTCGAGCGCCTCGACGGCGTGGCCCTGGAAAGCTCCGATGGCTGGAACAACGCCGGCACCGGGCATTCGGCCTTCGCCGAGCTGAACTACACCCCGGAACTGCCCGATGGCAGCATCGAGACCAAGCGCGCGGTCGGCATCGCCGAGCAGTTCGAGATCTCGCGCCAGTTCTGGTCGCACCAGGTCAAGGAAGGCCGGCTCAGCCAGCCGTCCGACTTCATCAACCCCACCCCGCACATGAGCTTCGTGTGGGGCGATGACAACATCGCCTACCTGCACAAGCGCCAGCAGGCGCTGGTCAGGAACCCGCTGTTCTACGGCATGCAGTACTCCGAAGACCCGGCGCAGATCAAGGCCTGGGCCCCGCTGCTGATGGAAGGCCGCGACCCGAACCAGAAGGTCGCCGCCACCTGGATGCCGCTGGGCACCGACGTGAACTTCGGCGTGATCACCCGCCAGCTCACCGCCGGCCTGCAGCGCAACCCGAACTTCAGCCTGCACCTGGAACATGAAGTCCGCGCCCTGCGCCAGAACGACGACAAGACCTGGAACGTCACCGTCAAGGACCTCAACGCCGGCACCGAGTCCACCCTCAAGTCGCGCTTCGTGTTCATCGGCGCCGGTGGCGCCGCGCTCAAGCTGCTGCAGCTGTCGGGCATTCCCGAATCGAAGAACTACGCCGGCTTCCCGGTCGGCGGCCAGTTCCTGGCCTTCAAGTCCCCGGCCATCGCCGGCCGCCACAGCGTCAAGGCCTACGGCATGGCCGAAACCGGCTCGCCGCCGATGTCCGTGCCGCACCTGGATTCGCGCAAGCTCGATGGCAAGCCGGTGGTCCTGTTCGGCCCGTTCGCCCTGTACAGCACCAAGTTCCTCAAGCACGGCTCGTGGTTCGACCTCTACTCCTCGGTCAACCACAACAACGTGGCCGGCATGCTCGACGTGGGCGCGGAGAACCTGGACCTGGTGAAGTACCTGATGGGCCAGGCCCGCCTCAACGACGACGACCGCCAGGCCGAACTGGTCAAGTACTTCCCCAACGCCAAGCGCGAAGACTGGGAACTGGTCACCGCCGGCCAGCGCGTGCAGATCATCAAGCACGACCCCAAAAAGGGCGCCGTGCTCCAGTTCGGCACCGAGATCGTGACCGACAAGGACCACACCCTGGCCGCCCTGCTCGGCGCCTCCCCGGGTGCCTCCACCTCCCCGCCGATCATGCTGGACCTGCTCAAGAAGGCCTTCCCCGAGCAGATGGCCGCCGGCTGGGAAGCCCGCCTGGCCCAGATCGTGCCGTCGTACGGGCGCAAGCTCAATGACAGCCCGGCCCTGACCAACGAGATCCGCCGCCAGACCAGCGACACCCTGCGCCTGCCGTACCTGGACGTGCCGGTGGAGACCAGCCCGGCCGTGATGCTCACCCCGCCGCCGGTGACCCCGGCAGTGCCGGCAGCCCCGGTGAAGGAAAAGCGCAACGCCAACGAGGAACTGCAGGCGTTGTAAGCCTGTTCCGGCACAGCCACGCAGGGCGTGGCTCTACGAAAAAAACCGGCCCTTGGCCGGTTTTTTTTTGCCTTCCTGACGCATTTCGCTTGTTAAATTATTGTAATTAGAATGCGAACGATTTACATTTGCGTCCCGTTGTGCACCCCCACCGCCTCCGCCGAGACCCCGTATGTCCTTCCGCAACCTGCCGTCCGCTTCGTTCCGCCGCGCCCCGCTGGGCCTGGCCCTGCTCTCCGTGCTGTCGCTGGCCTCGCCCCTGGCCCTGGCTGACACCGTCGATGCCGGTGGCGCCGCCGACGCCAAGACCTTGGACCAGGTGAACGTCGTCGGCACCCAGCGCGCGCCGTCCAGCACTACCCGCCTGCCCATCACCCTGCAGGAAACCCCGCAGTCCACCAGCGTCCTCGCCCTCGACCGCATCCAGAACGAATCGCTGTTCTCCATCAACGACGTCATGCGCAACATCACCGGCGTCAACGTCTCCTTCTACGACACCCAGCGCCCCCTGTACTACGCGCGTGGCTTCACCATCACCGACTTCCAGGTCGACAGCCTGCCCACCTACAGCGGCTCCACCAACCAGGAATACGACACCGCCTTCTACGACCGCATCGAAGTCATCCGCGGCGCCAACGGCCTGCTCAGCGGCGCCGGCATTCCCTCGGCCACCGTCAACCTGCTGCGCAAGCGCCCCGGCAAGGAATTCGACGCCTCCTTCGCCATCAGCGCCGGCAGCTGGGACTTCCGCCGCATGGAAGCCGACGTCAACGCCCCCCTGACCAGCGACGGCCGCTTCCGCAGCCGCGTCGTTGCCGCCTACACCGATCGCGAGCTGTATTACGACCGCTACAAAGAAGACAAGATGGCCGGCATGGCCGTGCTCGAAGGCGACCTGACCGATTCCACCACCGTCACCGTCGGCTACCAGCGCCAGGACAACAACCCGGTCGGCTCCACCTGGGGCACCGTGCCCTTCTTCAACAGCGACGGCACCTTCGCCCACCTTCCGCGCGAAACCAACATGGCCCCCAAGTGGAGCTACTGGCAGCGCGAAACCAGCACCGCCTTCGCCAACCTCGAACAGCGCTTCGGTGAAAACTGGCTGCTCAAGCTCAACACCGCCTACACCCGCGGCAACGTCCAGAACGTGCGCGTCTACGGCAGCGGCTACCCCGATCCCGTGACCGGTGCCGGTACCTACCTGCTCGCCGGTGCCGGCGACGCCGAAGACACCCGCAATGGCGCCGACCTGTTCCTGTCCGGCACCTTCCCCGCCTTCGGCCGCGAACACGACGTCGTTGTCGGTGGCAGCTGGTCCGACCTCGAAGCCACCACCTGGACCCTCACCTCGGTGGCCAACTGGCGCTACGACATCCCCGACATCCGCAACTGGAACGGCGACATTCCCGAGCTGACCGCCAGCCGCACCGGCGCCCGCCGCATCGCCCGCACCCGGCAGAGCGGCGTGTACGCCTCCACCCGCCTGCGCCTGGCCGACCCGCTCTCGCTGATCGCCGGCGCGCGCCTGAGCCGCTGGGAAACCCTGACCCGCGCCTACAACGCCGCCGGCACCTATACCGGCACCAGCGGCCAGTACAAGGTCACCGACGAAGTCACCCCCTACGTCGGCCTGGTCTACGACATCGTGCCCGACTTCTCGGTGTACGCCAGCTACACCGAAATCTTCAACCCGCAGAACTACAAAGACCGCAACGAGAACCTGCTCGCCCCGGTGGAAGGCTCCAACCTGGAGGCCGGCATCAAGTCGCAGTGGTTCGACGGTCGCCTGACCGCCAACGCCGCCATCTTTGAAGCCAAGCAGGACAACTACGCCGTGCGCGACATGAGCCTGCCGGATGGCTCGCTCAGCGATGGCAGCTCGGCCTACATCGGCGTCAACGGCACCAAGTCGCGCGGCTGGGAAATGGACATCAACGGCGAGATCCGCCCGGGCTGGACCGTCAATGCCGGCTACACCCACGTCAAGGTGACCCGCGCCACCACCGACCTGATCTACGCAAACCTGCCCGAGGATTTCCTGCAGCTCAGCACCAGCGTGCGCCTGCCCGGCGTGCTGGACCGCCTGACCGTGGGCGGTGGCTTCTCCTGGCAGAGCGAAGTGGAGGGCTACAACATCCCCTACCCGCTGGGCGGCACCCGCACCGTGCGCCAGCCGGCCTACATGCTGGTCAACCTGCACGCCAACTACCAGATCAGCGACAGCTGGACCGCCACCCTGAGCGTGCGCAACGCGCTGGACAAGACCTACTGGGCCAACCTGGACTACAACAACTACGGCGAACCGCGCTTCATTTCCGCGAGCCTGCGCTGGAAGTACTGATCCGCCGCGCCACTGAAAACTGAATGGGCCCGCCTCTCGGCGGGCCTTTTTTTATGCTGCGCTGCGGGTTGCACCGCCGTCCGTAATTATGGCGTAATTACCGAAACGTCATTCGGATGCCCGTCGATGAACCCCAGTTGGGACACCTTGGAGCGCGGCCGCCAGGCCCGGCTTGAACGCGCCGCCCCTTGGGCGCGTGGCCGCAACGTCGCCGCCGACGATGCCATCGCCCTGCTGCACGCGCTGCTGGAGCCGGGCGACAAGGTCTGCCTGGAGGGCAACAACCAGAAACAGGCCGATTTCCTCGCCCAGTGCCTGGCCGACCTCGACCCGGCCCGGGTCCACGACCTGCACATGGTGCAGTCGGTGCTGTCGCTGCCCTCGCACCTGGATGTGTTCGAACGCGGCATCGCCTCCAAGCTCGACTTCTCCTTCTCCGGCCCGCAGTCGGTGCGGCTGGCCAACCTGGTCGCCGAAGGGCGCATCCAGATCGGCGCCATCCACACCTACCTGGAACTGTTCGGCCGCTACTTCATCGACCTCACCCCGCGCGTCGCACTCGTTGCCGCCCAGGCCGCCGACCGCCACGGCAACCTCTACACCGGCCCCAACACCGAAGACACCCCGGTGATCGTCGAAGCCACCGCGTTCGGCGGCGGCATCGTCATCGCCCAGGTCAACGAGATCGTCGACACCCTGCCCCGCGTCGACATTCCCGCCGACTGGGTCAACTTCGTGGTGCAGGCGCCGCGCCCGAACCACATCGAACCGCTGTTCACCCGCGACCCCGCGCAGATCTCGGAGATCCAGGTGCTGATGGCGATGATGGCCATC
>DGIP01000286.1:0-504 GCA_002386405.1 Stenotrophomonas maltophilia | reverse complement strand
GATGGCGATGATGGCCATCAAGGGCATCTACGCCGAATACGGGGTCAACCGGCTCAACCACGGCATCGGTTTCGATACCGCCGCCATTGAACTGCTGCTGCCCACCTACGCCGAATCGCTCGGGCTGAAGGGAAAGATCTGCCAGCACTGGGCGCTCAACCCGCACCCGGCGCTGATCCCGGCGATCGAATCGGGCTTCGTCAAATCGGTGCACTCGTTCGGTTCCGAGCTGGGCATGGAGAAGTACATCGCCGCGCGCGGGGATGTGTTCTTCACCGGCGCCGATGGATCGATGCGCTCCAACCGCGCGTTCTCGCAGACCGCCGGGCTGTATGCCTGCGATATGTTCATCGGTTCCACGCTGCAGATCGACCTGCAGGGCAACAGCTCCACCGCCACCCGCGACCGCATCGCCGGCTTCGGCGGCGCGCCCAACATGGGCTCGGACGCGCGCGGCCGCCGCCATGCCAGCGACGCCTGGCTGAAGGCAGGCCAGCAGGCCGC
>DGIP01000197.1 GCA_002386405.1 Stenotrophomonas maltophilia | reverse complement strand
CGCTCTTCCGATCTGGCCGACACCGTGCGCGCCCAGGTGGCCGGCTGAGCGGCTGGCCCGGCACGGATCGCGCATAATCGGCGATTGTGTCCTGCGAGCCGTTGCCTCCATGCCCTATACCCCGATCGTGGCCACCCTGGGCTACGTGCTGTCGCCCGATGGCCGCCAGGCTTTGATGATCCACCGCAACGCACGGCCGGGTGACCAGCACCTGGGCAAGTACAACGGGCTGGGCGGCAAGGTCGAGCGCGATGAGGACGTGGCCGCCGGCATGCGCCGGGAAATCCTCGAGGAAGCCGGGATCGAGTGCGGCACCATGCGCATGCGCGGCACCATCAGCTGGCCCGGGTTCGGCAAGCACGGCGAAGACTGGTTCGGCTTCGTGTTCGTCATCGATGACTTCACCGGCACCCCGCTGACCTCCAACCCGGAAGGCACCCTGGAGTGGGTGGACGTGGACAAGCTGGAGACCCTGCCGCTGTGGGAGGGCGACCGCCAGTTCCTGCCGCTGGTGTTCGACGAGGACCCGCGGCCGTTCCATGGGGTGATGCCGTACCGCGACGGCGCGATGCAGTCCTGGTCGTACACCCGGCTTTGACGATAGGCTCGGCTTATCCACAGGGGGTGTGGATGACCGGTGCGTAAGTTTGTGGATAACGCCCGGCAGCGACCAGCCCCCATGGCTGTCAAGATGGGTGGCGAAAAATTCGCCGCCGGTCAGCGTCGCGTGAGCACGGCGCGAAGGGCGGCGTCCGTGAAGGCTGTCGCGGTTCGGCCCGCTCGCGGTACTCTTTCGGCATTGCCGCCCACCGAGCTTCCATGAAACGTCACTTCACGATGCTGCGCGAGTTCCACCTGGCCGACTGGTTCACCCTGGCCAACGCGTTCTGCGGCACAGGTGCGGTGTTTGCGGCCATGCGCTACCTGCAGGACGGCGAGCGCAGCTACCTGCTGTTCGGCATGGCGCTGATCCCGCTGGCCTTCATCTTCGATGCGCTGGACGGGCGGATCGCGCGCTGGCGCAAGTCCAGCTCGACCCTGGGCCGCGAGCTGGACTCGCTGTCGGACGTGATCTCCTTCGGCGTGGCCCCGGCCGCGCTGGCGTATGCCTGTGGCATGCAGGGCGGCTGGGACTGGCTGGTGCTGAGCTACTTCGTCTGCTGCGGGGTGAGCCGCCTGGCCCGCTACAACGTGACCGCCGAAGCGCTGGCCGGCGAAGGCGACAAGGTGCCGTACTTCGAGGGCACGCCCATTCCGACCAGCCTGGCGCTGGTGGTGGTGCTGGCCATTGCCGCCAGCATGGGCGCGATCGGGCATGACCTGTGGCTCGGCCGCTGGCAGCTGGGTCCGTGGCAGCTGCACCCGCTGGGGCTGCTGTTCGCGCTGTCCGGTTCGCTGATGATCAGCAAGACCCTGCGCATTCCCAAGCCATGAGTACCGCGGGCGGCGGCCACGACGCAGGCGACTTCGAAGCGTTGGCCCGGCAGTACTTCAGCGCCTGGGGCGATGCCCTGCGGCATGCGGCGGTCCCGCCGGGTGGCGAACCCGCCGGCGCCGCGCCGGGCACCTGGCAGCAGACCATCGAAGGCTGGGCGCAGCTGATGTCCAACCCGGGCAACCGGCAGTCCGAAGACGCCGTGCACCGCTTCCGCGACCAGGCCGGCGGCTGGTACGGCACCATGCAGCAGGTGGCCGCGCGCTTCGCCGGCCAGGACAGCAGCAGCGCCGATATCGCCCAGGCGTGGCGCGAGGCCGTGGAGGGGCAGGGCGACGGCCTGCTCAAGTGGATGCTGCAGGGCGCGCGTGGGCACACCCAGGCCGGCGGCCCCGACCTGCTGGCGCTGCTGGAGCGGCTGCAGCAGGACGTCGAGCCGTGGCTGCAGAGCCCCGCGTTCGGCCCCGGCCGCGAACACCAGGCCCGCTGGCAGGCGCTGCTGCGCGCCCAGCAGGAGTACCAGGGCCACGCCCGTGACTACGTGGACCAGATCAAGCAGGCGCTGGACGATGCGTTCTGCCTGTTCGAGCAGCGCCTTGCCGAGCATGAGCAGCCGGGCAACCAGCTGACCAGCGCGCGCGCGATGTTCGACCTGTGGATCGAGGCGGCCGAAGAGGCGTACGCCAAGGTCGCGATGTCCGAACCGTTCCAGCAGGTCTACGCCGCGCTGGGCAACGCACAGATGCGCCTGCGCGGCGCGGCCCAGCAGGAAGTGGAGCGGATCAGCGAAGCGTTCGGCCTGCCGACCCGCACCGAGATGGATGCCGCGCACCGGCGCATCACCGAACTGGAACGGCTGGTACGGCGCATGGCGGCAGCGGCGAAGCCCGCAGCGGACACGCCGGCAGGCAAGGCCACGAAAAAGGCCACGAAAAAATCCACGAAGAAGGCCGCGCCCACCCCGCGCGCGCGCAAGGCGGCGCCATGAAGGGACCGCTCGGTTTCAATGCCGAAGACCTGCTGCAGGAAACGCTGTCCATGCAGCGCAAGCTGATGGACGGCCTGAAACTGCTGCCGTCGGTGGAAGACGTGGATTACGGCGCCACCGCGCGCGAGGAAGTCTGGCGCGACGGCAAGGTCACGCTGTACCGCTTCGTGGGTGAGCAGGCGCCCGTGCAGCGCACCCCGCTGCTGATCGTCTATGCGCTGGTCAACCGCCCGTACATGGTGGACCTGCAGGCCGACCGCTCGCTGGTCCAGCGCCTGCTGGCGCTCGGGCACGACGTGTACGTGCTGGACTGGGGCTACCCGGACCGCTCCGAGCGCTACCAGACCCTGGAAGACTACCTGCTGCGCTATGTCGATGGCGCCGTCGACCACCTGGTCGCCGCCAACGATGGCGCGCCGGTGAACATGCTGGGCGTCTGCCAGGGCGGGGTGTTCGCGCTTTGCTATGCCGCGCTGCGCCCGCCCAAGCTGGCCAACCTGATCACCATGGTGACCCCGGTGGATTTCCAGACCCCGGACAACATGCTCTCGCACTGGGCGCGGCAGGTGGACGTGGACCTGCTGGTGGACACGCTGGGCAATATCCCGGCCGACCTGATGAATGCCAGCTACCTGATGCTCAAGCCGTTCCGGCTCAACATCCAGAAGTACGTGGGGCTGCTGGACATCCTCGACGACAAGGCCGCGCTGCAGGATTTCCTGCGCATGGAGAAGTGGATCTTCGATTCGCCCGACCTGGCCGGCGAGGCCTTCCGTGACTTCATCAAGCAGTTCTACCAGGGCAATGGCCTGATGCATGACGGGGTGACGATTGGCGAGGAGCATGTCGACCTGCGCCAGGTCACCCTGCCGGTGCTGAACATCTACGCCGAGCAGGATCACCTGGTGCCGCCGGATGCGTCGCGCGCGATGGGCGGGCGGATCGGCAGCACCGATTACACCGAAAGCAGCTTCCGCGGCGGCCATATCGGCATCTACGTCTCCGGCCGCGCCCAGCGCGAAGTGCCCGGGACCATTTCGGCATGGCTGGCGGAGCGCAGCTGATGGACTTACGTTGGGCGCTGGCACTCGTGGTCGCGCTGGGTGCCTTCAGTGGCAGCGTCACGGCAGCGCCCAGCGAGGCGGCCCGCCGCGAGATCGCCACCCTGATCGGCGCGCTGGACGGTTCGTCCTGCCGTTTTCAGCGCAACGGCAGCTGGCATGATGCCGCCGAGGCGCGCGCGCACCTGCAGCGCAAGTACGATTACCTGCTGAAAAAGGACAAGGTGGACAGCGCCGAGCAGTTCATCGAGCGGGCCGCCAGCCAGAGCAGCATCAGCGGCAAGCCGTACCGGATCGCCTGCCCGGGGCAG
>DGIP01000251.1:408-9536 GCA_002386405.1 Stenotrophomonas maltophilia | reverse complement strand
CCATGGATGGGTTCACGCGTGCCCCGCTACCCCCTCCCACCCCGCGCCCCGCGCGCAGAGAATGAAAACGCCAGCGCTTCTACGCGGGAGAACTCAGCCGCCTGCCAAAGCCCGCAGCGTGATGCCAACGATGTAGGCGAGATACGTACCAGTCGCATAACCCATGGTCCCGAGCAGCACGCCAACAGGCGCAAGGGACGGATGGAAGGCAGCCGCAACCACAGGCGCAGAAGCCGGCCCGCCGATGTTGGATTGCGAGCCGATGGCGAAGTAGAAGAACGGCACCTTGAGCGCCATGGCCAGTGCGAGCAGCAGCACGATGTGCACGGCGATCCAGATCAGGCCCAGTGCGAACAGCCACGGGCGTTCGAGCAGCGCCAGCAGGTCCATCTGCATGCCGATGCAGGCGATCAGGAAGTACAGCAGCAGCGAGCCCAGCTTCGAGGCGCCCGCGCCCTCCAGGTTGCGTGCGCGGGTGAAGCTCAACGCCAGGCCGCAGGTGGTGGAGATCACCACTACCCACACGAACGGCGCGTCCAGGCTGAACTGCGAGGCCCACGCCACGTGGCCCTTGAACCACGCCGATACCGGGCCGGCGATGGCGTGCGACAGGCCCACCGTGCCGAACGCTACCGCCACGATCAGCATCAGGTCGGTCAGGCTCGCCACGCGTTCGTGTTCGGCCTGGAATTTTTCGATGCGCAGTTTCAGTTCATCGATGGCCGACGTGTCCGCGCCGGTGCGCGCATCGATCTTCGCGGCGCGACCGGCCATGAAGATCAGCACCGCCATCCACACGTACCCTACGCCCACGTCCACTACCGCGAACTGGCCGAAGGTGGTGGCGTTGACGTCGAAGACCTCGCGCATGGCCAGCATGTTCGCGCCGCCGCCGATCCAGCTGCCGGCCAACGCGGCCATGCCCGCCCAGGTATCGCCGGCGACCGTTTCCGGGTGCGCCCACTTCATCAGCATGAAGGCCACCACCGCGCCGATCATGATGCTGAAGGACGCGCCCAGGTACATCACGATCAGCTTCGGGCCCAGCCGCAGGATGCCCTTGATGTCCACCGCCAGCGTCAGCAGGACCAGCGCGGCCGGCAGCAGGATGTCGCGCGCGATCGGGTTGTACAGGCTGGTGTTCTGCCCGTCGATCAGCCCCACCGTGTTGTAGATGCCGGGAATCATGTAGCACAGCAGCAGCGCCGGCACGAAGGTGTAGAAGCGTTTCCACAGCCCCGTCTCGCGTGAGGCGGTCCAGAACACGGCACCCAGGGTGGCGGCGATCAGGCCGAAAACTACGATGTCGTTCTGGATCAGAGCGGGTGCTTTCACGGAATGGAGCGCCTGGAATGGGGTGCGCGCGTGCGCGTTGGGTAACCACATATGAAAGCGCCGCCTTTCGGCGGCGCTTTCCACATCACTCGCCGATGTGCTGCTTCAGCCAGCCGTTTACCGTGTCGTGCCACTGCACGCTGTTCTGCGGCTTGAGCACCCAGTGGTTCTCGTCCGGGAAGTACAGGAACTTCGACTCGATGCCCTGGCGCTGCGCGGCCGTGAACGCGCCCAGGCCCTGTTCGACCGGAATGCGGAAGTCGAGCTGGCCGTGGATGACCAGGATCGGCTTCTTCCAGTCCGCCACGTGGTTGACCGGGTTGAACTTCTCGTAGTTCTGCGGCTTGGCGAACGGCGTGCCGCCCTGCTCCCACTCCGTGAACCACAGCTCTTCGGTGGCATAGCCCATCATGCGCTGGTCGAACACGCCGTCATGGTTGACCAGGCACTTCCACGGCTCGTTCCAGTTGCCGGCGATCCAGTTGACCATGAAGCCGCCGTAGCTGGCGCCCAGCGCACACGCCTTGTCGCCGTTGAGGAACGGGTACTGCTTCTGCGCCGCCGCCCAGCCCTTCTGCAGGTCTTCCAGCGGGCGGTCGCCCCAGTGCTGGCTGATCGCATCGGTGAACGCCTGGCCGTAGCCGGTGGAACCGTGGAAATCGATCATCACCACCGCGTAGCCCTGGCCCGCGTAGGTCTGCGGGTTCCAGCGGTAGCTCCAGCCGTTGCCGAAGCTGCCCTGCGGGCCGCCGTGGATCAGGAAGGCGACCGGGTAGGTCTTGCCTTCCTGGTAGTTGTACGGCTTGACCACGTAACCGTGCACGGTTTCGTTGTTCCAGCCCTTGAACTGGAACTGCTCGTAATCGCCGAAGGCCACGTCGGGCAGCATCTGGCCGGCGCTCGGGGTGATCTCGCGCGGGCTGCTGCCGTCGGGCTGGGCCACCACGATCTGGTCGCCGCTCTTCAGGCTGTTCTTCGTGTAGGCCAGCGTGCCGGCGGCGATCACCGGCGAGCCGATGCTGCCGCCTTCGGCGACGACCGTGGCCTTGCCGGTGGCGATGTCGATGTTGAACAGGCGGTGCTCGCCCAGGTCATCGGCGGCGGTGTAGAAGCTCTTTTCGTCCTGCGACAGCACCACTTCACCGGCCGAACGGTCCCAGTCCGGGGCGATTTCGCGGGTCTTTCCCGAGGCCAGGTCGAGCGCGATCACGCCGAAACGGTCCGCCTCGAAGCCCGGGCGCTTCATCGCGCGGTAGTACAGGGTGTTGCCGTCGGCGCTGAACACCGGGCCGGCATCCCAGGCCGGGTTGGCGGCGGTCAGGTTGACCGGTGCCTGCTTGCCCTCGGCATCCAGGCGGTACAGGTCGAAGTTGGTCGACCACGCTTCTTCGCGGCCGGCCACGCGGATGCTGGCCACCACACTCTTGCCATCCGGCGCCCAGGTGAAATCGTCATTGCCGCCGAACGGCTTGGACGGCGCATCGCCGGCCAGCGTGGCGCTGATCGCCGAAGCGCCCTTGACCGCAGCGGCCTTGGCAGCCGGCAGCGGGGCCACGAACAGGGTGTTGCGGCGGCCGTCGTTCCAGGTGTCCCAATGGCGCACGAACAGGCTGTCGAACACTTCACCGGTGTTCTTGCGCGCCTTGTGCGCGTCCAGCTTTTTGCTGGTGCAGGCCAGGTCCGAACCGCAGTCCTGGAACACGCCGGCGCTGAAGGCCACGCGGTCGCCCTGCGGCGAGATCTGGAAGCTGTCCACGTCCACCGCGAAATCGGTCAGCTGGCGCGGGGTGCCGCCGGCCAGCGGCATCGCGTACAGCTGCTGGCTGCCGCCCTTGGCGCTGAGGAAGTACACGGTCTGGCCATCGGCCGACAGCGCGGCCGAGTTGACGTTCCAGCCGGCCGGGGTGAGCGGCTTGGGCGGGGCTGCATCGCGGGTGCGCAGGTTGCGGATGAACAGGCCGGTGCTGGCCTTGCTGTCACTGCCGAGCACGCGCTTGGCGAACACCACGTTGCCGCCATCGGCGGTCAGCAGCGGGGCCGAAACCCGATCCAGCGCGATCATGTCGCGCACATCCAGGCCACGCGTGGCGGCCAGCGACGGCAGCGCGGTCAGCAGGCACAACGGCAACAGGGCGTAACGAAGCTTCATCGGGTTCTCCGCGGAACGGCAAAACGCCGATGGTAGGCCCTGTCATCCCCGCGAAGCAAAGGCCACACGTCATGGAAACGAAAAACCCCGCCGAGGCGGGGTTTTTCACGTTCAGATTGGCGCGCAATCAGACCGCGGTGGCCTTTTTGCCCGTGCGGTAGATCAGCCAGCCCACCACGAACAGCACCGCCAGGCCGATCCACTGCGCGGCCGGCAGGTGGAACGGCACGGCCAGCACGTCGGCGCGGCTGCTGACCACGATCGGCACGGCGATGGCGATGCCCATCAGCGCTTCGCCGGTGATCAGGCCGGCGGCGAACAGCACGCCCGGCTTGTGCACGCGGTCGCGGCCTTCTTCATCGTCGGCGCGCACCTTGTGGAAACGCTCCACCAGGTAGGCGATCAGGCCGCCCAGGAAGATCGGCACCATCAGTTCCAGCGGCAGGTAGATACCGATGGCGGCGGCCAGCACCGGCACGCGGAAGCGGGCGTTGCGCGACTTCAGCCAGCTGTCGAAGGCGATGATCGCCGCACCCACCACGGCACCGATGCCGATGAAGGTCCACGGCAGTTCGCCACCGAACAGGCCCTTGGCCACCGAGGCCATCAGGTTGGCCTGCGGCGCGGCCAGCGCGTTCGGGTGCAGCTCGGACTTGACGCCGATGCCGTACGCGGTGGCCAGCAGGTTCAGCACCGGCGCCATGATCAGCGCACAGGAAAACGCACCGATGCCCAGCATCAGCTGCTGCTTCCACGGCGTGGCACCGACGATGTAGCCGGCCTTGAGGTCCTGCAGGTTGTCACCGCCGACGGCGGCGGCACAGCACACCACCGCGCCGATCATGATCGCGGCCACCGCACCCAGCGGTGCACCACCGACGCCGACCGGGGTCAGCCCGTCCTTGCCCAGCAGCACCACCAGCACGGCCGAGGCGAACAGGATGGTGGAGATGGTGATGCCCGAGACCGGGTTGTTGGACGAGCCGATCAGGCCGGCCAGATAGGCCGAGACCGAGACGAACAGGAAGCCGGCGACGATCATGATGAGGGTCATCGGGATCGACACGTGCCACTGGCCCACGATGGCCTGGTACAGCGCCAGCAGCGGCAGGGTGAAGGCCACCAGTGCCACCAGCATCCACTTCATCGGCAGGTCGCGTTCGGTGTGCGCCAGCGCCGGGCCGCTGCTCTTGCGCGCGGCGGCGAAGCCGCTCTTGACGCCGTTGAGCAGCGACTTGCGCAGCGAGATCAGGGTCCACACGCCGCCGATCAGCATCGCGCCCACGCCCAGGTAGCGCATCTTCGCGCCCCAGATGGCGAACGCCGCCTCGGTGGACGAGGCCGTGGCGATCGACGCGGCCAGGGCCGGATCGGTGTTCATGAAGAACGCCTGGTACAGCGGAATGGCGATGTGCCAGGTCAGGATCGAGCCGGACACCACCACGATGCCGACGTTGAGGCCGACGATATAGCCCACGCCCAGCAGCGCCGGCGACAGGTTGGTGCCGATGAAGGCGGTGATCTTGGAGCTGCCCACGTAGGCCGAGGTGGCCCAGGCATCGGGAATCAGGCGCATGCCGCTTTCCGCGGCCAGCTTCACCACCGCGCCGATCACCGCCGACAGGCCCAGGATCTTCAGGCCCGGGCCCGGGTTTTCACCGGCCTTGAGCACTTCGGCCGCGGCCTTGCCTTCCGGGAACGGAAGCGGGTCTTCGACGATCATCGAACGCCGCAGCGGCACCGAGAACAGCACGCCCAGCAGGCCGCCCAGGCCGGCGATGCCCAGCACCCACCAGTACTTGAAGTCCGGCCAGTAGCCCATGATCACCAGCGCCGGGATCGTGAAGATCACACCGGCGGCGATCGACGAACCGGCCGAAGCGCCGGTCTGTACGATGTTGTTTTCCAGGATCGTGCCGCCGCCCAGCAGGCG
Source organism: Stenotrophomonas maltophilia (assembly GCA_002386405.1). Classification (GTDB taxonomy): domain Bacteria; phylum Pseudomonadota; class Gammaproteobacteria; order Xanthomonadales; family Xanthomonadaceae; genus Stenotrophomonas; species Stenotrophomonas maltophilia_AD. The sequence continues at coordinate 4,119 of DGIP01000251.1, read as the reverse complement.
CAGCACCCCCATGGAGATCACCGCCGCCGGAATGGCCGTGGCGATGGTCAGGCCTGCGAACAGACCCAGGTAGGCGTTGGCCGCCGACAGGATCACCGCCAGCACGATGGCAAGCACCACCGCGCGGAATGTGAGCTGTTTGGGCGCAGCGTCGTCGTTGTTCATGGAAGCCCCTGCTGGCAAAAAATCCTGTCAAACCTAGCCTTCATGCAGTGGTAACGCAAGGCGGGTAGCGCCGGTCGCCGTAATCGGTAAACCCCGGGAAATGGCCGCGCAACCCGATTTGTAATGTTATATCCTGTCACGCCACCGACCGGCGCACCCGTGGCCCCAGCCTCTCCCCGCCTGACCTCCATCGACCAGCTGCGCGGCACCGTGATCGTGCTGATGCTGCTGGACCACGTGCGCGAAACCTTCTACCTGCACCAGCAGGTACCCGACCCGATGGTCGTGGACCAGGTCGAGCCCGCCCTGTTCGTCAGCCGCCTGCTCGCCCACCTGTGCGCCCCCGTGTTCGTGCTGCTCACCGGCCTGTCCGCGTGGCTGTACGGCAGCGGCCAGGCCACCCCCCGCCGCGCCGCCTCCGCCTTCCTGCTCAAGCGCGGCCTGTTCCTGATCCTGCTGGAACTGCTGGTAGTGAACTTCGCCTGGACCCTGCAGTTCCCGCCCAGCGTGCTCTACCTGCAGGTGATCTGGGCGATCGGCATCAGCATGGTCGCCCTGGCCGGCCTGCTCTGGCTGCCCCGCCCCGCCCTCGCCGCCCTGGCCCTGGGGGTGATCGCCGGCCACAACCTGCTCGACGGCCTCCACGCCAGCGGCGACGGCCCGCTCGCCGTGCTCTGGAAAATCCTGCACCAGCGCGACTGGATCGCCGTCGGAGACGCCCTGCGCCTGCGCACCTCCTACCCCGTGCTGCCCTGGATCGCCGTCATCGCCCTCGGCTACACCCTCGGCCCCTGGTTCGCCCGCAATGGTGACCCCGCCCAACGCCAACGCCGCCTGCAGTGGGCCGGCGGCGGCGCCCTGCTCGGCTTCGCCCTGCTGCGCGCCGCCAACGTCTACGGCGACGCCCCCTGGCAGGCCATGGCCAGCACCGGCCAGACCCTGATGAGCGCCTTCAACGTCACCAAGTACCCCCCGTCCCTGCTGTTCCTGCTGCTCACCCTCGGCATCGGCCTGCTGCTCCTGCGCCTCTACGAACAGCCCCGCATCGCCCGCGCCCTGGCCCCGCTGGCCAGCATCGGCGCCGCCCCGATGTTCTTCTACCTGCTGCACCTGTATGTGCTGAAGCTGCTGTATGTCGCCGCCGAAGCGCGTTGGGGCCAGACCCACGGCGCCTATTTCGCCGTGGACCACGTGTGGATGCTGTGGTTGATCACCGCCGTGCTGGCGCTGGCCCTGTATGGGCCGACGCGCGCGTTCGCGCGCCTGAAGGCGCGCCGCAAAGACCTGGCCTGGTTGCGGTACCTGTAAGCCACGCAGGGCGTGGCTCTACGCGGTTCGGCGCCTGCAGTTGAAGTTGTTGTTTCCTGCCTAGATCCGTAGACCTTGAGGGCGCGGGGCGCCCGGGGGTAACGGGGCCTTGAGCAGCAGGAGCTGCGAAGAGCTCCATGGATGGATTCACGCGTGCCCCGTTACCCCCGGGTGCCCCGCGCCCCAGCCGATAACGGTGAAGACGCCGAAAGCGTGATAATCGCGACCTGTTTTGTCGCATATCGCCCGATGACCGCCACCGCCCTGCCTGCTTCCGACGACTTCCTTGGCCACCCCAAAGGCGTTTACGTCTGCTTCTTCACCGAGATGTGGGAGCGCTTCTCGTTCTACGGCATGAAGGCGCTGCTGCTGCTGTACCTCACCAAGTACCACCTGTTCGGCGACAAGGCCGGCCTTGACCTGCTCGGCGCCTACGGCGGCCTGGTCTACTGCATTCCCGTGTTCGGCGGCCTGCTCGCCGACCGCTGGCTGGGCATGCGCAAAGCCGTCGTGTTCGGCGGCATCCTGCTCGTGCTCGGCCACCTCGGCATGGCCTTCGAAGGCCACGCCGCCACCCGCATCGATGGCCAGGTCGTGCGCGACGATGCCGCCCTCGGCATCACCTACCTCTCCCTTGCCCTCATCATCATGGGCGTCGGCTTCCTCAAGCCCAACATCTCCACCATCGTCGGCAAGCTCTACCCCGAAGGCGACCCCCGCCGCGATTCCGGCTTCTCCCTGTTCTACGCCGGCATCAACCTCGGCGCCCTGTTCGCCTCCCTCGTCTGTGGCTTCCTCGGCGAAGCCTACGGCTGGAAATACGGCTTCGGCGCCGCCGGCATCGGCATGGTCATCGGCCTGGCCATGTTCCTCTGGGGCCAGAAGTACCTGCAGGGCCACGCCGAACCCACCAACGTCGCCGCCCTGCGCCAGCGCATTGCCGGCATCCCCCGCGAATGGCTGATCTACGGCATCGCCGTGCTCGGCGTCATTCCCGTCGCCGCCCTCATGTGGTCCGCCGCCAACGGCGCCTTCGCCATCGGCGGCGAAATCAGCCTCGCCCTGCTGCTCATGGTCGTCGTGCTTGGCGGCGTGCTGCTCTGGTTCGCCTGGTTCACCGGCACCCGCTGCACCCCCGTGCAGCGCCAGCAGATGATCGCCCTCATGGCTCTCATCTTCATGGCCCTGGTGTTCTTCACCCTCTACGAGCAGACCTACGGCTCCTGGGTCACCTTCACCGACCGCATGCTCACCAAGGACCTGGTTCCCGCGCTGGTGATCCAGGGCGGCACCCCGATCCCGTGGTCGATCGCCTCCCTGCTGCTGGCCCCGCTCGGCTTCGTGGTCGCCGCACGCCTGTCCGAACGCCGCCCCGGGTCCACCGCACCGCGCACCCTGTTCATCGCCATCGTCGCCCTGATGCTGGTGCTGCTGATCCGCGACTGCCTGGTGATTCCACAGACCGCCGGTTCCCTCACCTACCTGGGCGGCCTGTTCCTGGTCGTGCTCGCCCCCCTATTCGCCGTGCTGTGGGCATGGCTCGACAAGCGCCGCCTGGATCCCTCCAAGCCGGTCAAATCCTCGCTCGGCCTGGTGTTTGCCGCACTTTCCTTCATCCCGCTCGCCCTCGCGGCCCAGCAGGTCGGCAGCACCGGCCAGATGGCCAGCGTGTGGTGGCTGGTGCTCGCCTACCTGGTGCTGGAGATCGGTGAAATGTGCCTCTCGCCAGTGGGCCTGTCCGCCGTTACCCAGCTCGCCGCGCCGCGCGTGGTGAGCCTGATGATGGGCACCTGGTTCCTGGCCACCGCGTTCTCGGAAACCCTCGCCGCCCTGTTCGGCAAGCTTGCCGCCATTGAAGTGCCCGAAGGCGAAACCATGAACATCGCCGCGGCCGCCGCCAGCTACGAACACCTGTTCTGGCTGCTGATGTGGATCGGCCTGGGCTGTGCCGCCGTGGCGTTCGCCGGCTCGCCCCTGCTGAAGCGGATGATGCACGGGGTCAAGTAAGCCGCCACACCCCATGCACATAAACACTTCCTAACACCATTCGATCCGGTCACAGTCCGGCTGCGTTGAAGCAAGTTGTAGATACACGTTTTCCATCGCTCCCCACCATGGCGCTCCCTGCGTTCATGGAACTTTCCCAATGCGTCACGCTGCTCCGCCCCACCGCCCGCTCGCCGTACTCATCGCGCTGGCACTGTGCACCTCGCTTTCGTTGCCCGCATATGCGGGCAA
>DGIP01000251.1:0-228 GCA_002386405.1 Stenotrophomonas maltophilia | reverse complement strand
TGCCCGCATATGCGGGCAACGCCGATGCAGAAGCTGTCGATTGCGACATCGATCCTGACCACAGCGCGTGTGAAGCGCAGGGCGACGCATCGTCCAGCACCACCCCGTGGCTGATTGGCGGCGTCGCGCTGGCAGGTGCGGCCGCAGCGGCGGCAGGGGGTGGGGGCGGCAGTGGTGGCAGTGACGGCGGCGGTGGAGGCGGCGTCCCACCGGGCTCGGAAGGCGGCC
>DGIP01000302.1 GCA_002386405.1 Stenotrophomonas maltophilia | reverse complement strand
AGCGGGTGCCCGGGCGCCACCGCGAACACGAACCGCACCACGCCCAGCGGTTCGACCAAGTAGCCGCCGCCACTGGGCCCCTCCCCGGCCGCACCCACCAGCAGGTCCGCGCGCCGGTCCAGCAGGGCTTCCCAGGTGCCCGACAACGCTTCGCTGATCAGCCGGATCCGGGTCTGCTCGGCCACCGCACTGAACGCGCGCACATCCTCGGCCAGCAGCGCCGGCTGGAACAACGAGTCCACGGCCACGGTCAGCTCGGCCTCCCAGCCCGACGCCACCCGGCGCACCCGCATTTCCAGCTCGCGCGCCGCGCGCAGCAGGTGCCGGCCCTCGTCCAGCAACGCCACCCCGGCCTCGGTGAGGTGCGCGCGCGGGCCGATCCGGTCGAACAGCTGCACGCCCAGGTCCTGTTCCAGCTTGGACACCGTGTAGGAGATGGTCGAAGGCACCTTGTGCAGCTCCTTGCCGGCCGAGGCGAACGAGCCACGGCGGTCGATGGCATCCAGGATCTGCAGGGCGTCGAGGCTGAGCTTGAGCATTCGAATTTTTCGATGATGGCTTGCAAAACTATCCGTTTTTCAAGCACCGGGTGCAAGCGGATACTGGCGCCAACAGGAAAGGGGCAGCACATACCGCCCCGGACCGCCATCGAAACCATCGAACACCCCAAGGAGAACATCATGCTGCAGATCCGCAAGAGCGCTACCCGTGGCCAGGCCAACCATGGCTGGCTGAACTCCCAGCACACCTTCTCCTTCGCCAGCTACTACGACCCGCGTTACACCAGCTTCGGCCCGCTGCGCGTCATCAACGAAGACAAGGTGATCGGCGGCCAGGGCTTCGGCACCCACAGCCACAGCAACATGGAGATCGTCTCCTATGTGCTCGGCGGCGCGCTGGAGCACAAGGACTCGATGGGCACCGGTTCGGTGCTGCGCTACGGCGACGTGCAGCGCATGAGCGCCGGCAGCGGGGTCAGCCACAGCGAGTTCAACCATTCGGCCGACGAGACCGTGCACTTCCTGCAGATCTGGCTGTTCCCGGATGCCGAGAACATCACCCCGAGCTACCAGGAGACGCACTTCGCCCCGGAGGCCAAGCGCGGCCAGCTGCGCCTGATCGCCTCGAAGGACGGCCGTGACGGTTCGCTGCTGATCCACCAGGACACTAACATCTACGCCACGATCCTGGACGGCGACGAGCGCGCCCACCTGGCCCTGGCCCCGCGCCGCGGTGCGTACGTGCAGGTGGCCCGTGGCCAGCTGCAGGTCAACGGCATCACCCTGGACACCGGCGATGCACTGCAGATCACCGACGAGGCCCAGGTGACGCTGGAGAACGCGAGCGATGCCGAAGTGCTGGTGTTCGACCTGCCGCTGTAACCGTCGCCGTTGAAGAGAACGCCCCGAGCTGATCGGGGCGTTGTCGTGTCCGGGCTCAGGCCGCGGGCACCGGAGCGTCGTCGGCAATCAGCTTCGCCTGCTTCAACTCCGCCCAGAGCACGGGCGGAATCGCCACCGACATGGACGCCACGTTGGCCTGCACCTGTTCGGGGGTGCGTGCACCCGGAATCACGGCGGACACGACCTCCGGCGCATCCGCGAACTGCAGCGCCACCGTGCGCAGGTCTACCCCGTGGCGGTCGCAGATCGCCTGCACCGCCGCGCGTTTCTTCGGCGCCCATTGCGGCACCGTGCCGTCGTAGAGATAGCGGTCGCGGCCGGCCAGGTAGCCGGCCAGCAGCGGTGCGCCGACCACCACCGACGCACCATGCCGCGCGATGGCCGGGAAGGTGTCGTGCAACGCCTCCTCATGGTCCAGCAGCGAGTACTGGCAGGCGAGCAGGAAGATGTCCGGATCGGCCTCTTCGATCGCGCGCAGCGCCGGCTCCGGGCGATTCACGCCAAAGCCCCAGGCCTTGATCAGGCCTTCCTCCCGCATCTTCGTCAGCGCCGGCATCGCGCCCGTGGCGGCTTCAGCGAAGCGCTGTTCCCACGGCATGCCGAGGTCCTTCTCGTTGTCGGGCGAGAGGTCATGGATGAACACCACGTCCAGCTGGGCCACGCCCATCCGGTTGAGACTGTCTTCCACCGAACGGCGCACGCCGTCGGCCGAATAGTCGTAGCGGTAGTGGAACGGCGATGGATCCTTCCACATCGTGTCCTGCAGTTCGCCGGCGGTGGCGGTGAGCAGGCGCCCCACCTTCGAGGACAACGTGTACTCGCGCGCCGGGTGCTTGTGCAGGTGGTGGCCGTAGCGACGTTCGCTCAGCCCAAGCCCGTACCAGGGCGATGTATCGAAGTAGCGCACGCCAGCGGCGTAGGCGGCCGCCAGCGTCTCTTCGCTCTGTTCGTCACTGGCGGGGGCAAAGCCGTTGCCGATGGCCACGCCGCCCAGGCCCAGTCGCGTCTGCGGGCGGTAGCGCTGGCGCGTGTTGGCGTCGGCAGTGGAACGGGAAGGGCGAGGTGCGTTCACGACGACTCCTGGTACGGGGGAACGTCCACCCTCGCAGGTTGCCGGTGCACGGCGTGCGGGCATCGCGTCAACGCAGCGGCAACAGCGCACAAAGAAAAAGGCCTTCGTACTCGCGTACGAAGGCCTTTTCTATTACTGGCGGAGCGGGAGGGATTCGAACCCTCGATACAGTTTTTGGCCGTATACTCCCTTAGCAGGGGAGCCCCTTCAGCCACTCGGGCACCGCTCCAGTATTCTGGTTCCGTCGCTGCGGTGTTTCTTCTCAGCGGGGGCGCGAAGAATAACGTTTTTCACACCCCGAGGTAAAGCCTTAATCGGAAGAATTTTCACTTCCCGATGCATTCGGCTCATCGCCTCGCTGGATACGCTGGTAAATCTCTTCGCGGTGCACGGCCACGTCCTTCGGGGCGGTGATACCGATACGCACCTGGTTGCCCTTGACGCCGAGCACGGTCACGCTGACCGAGTCACCGATCATCAGGGTTTCGCCGACACGGCGAGTCAGGATCAACATTTTTGCAAGTCTCCAGGGAACCGGTGGATTTTCCCGACCGGCTCGGCGCCCAGCCAAGGAACGCCACACGACAAAGGGAAAAGATTAGCCATAGTACCGTCAGCTCTCCCGCCCCATCAAGGAGCAGGAGGATTCAGGCGTTCAGATACGAGGGGTGACCCAGTCGACGACGGCGGCCAGTGCGGAAGCAAGGGCGGGCCCGTCCTCACCACCACCCTGGGCGAGGTCCGGGCGGCCGCCGCCCTTGCCCCCGATCTGACCGGCGATGTGGGACAACAGTTCCCCGGCCTTTACCTTGCCCGTTGCGCTGCCGTTCACGCCGGCCACCAGTGCTGCCTTGCCGTCCTGGGTACCGGCCAGCACGATCACCGCATCGCCCAGCTGCTGCTTGAGGCGGTCGATCGCTTCACGCAGTGCCTTGGCATCGAAACCTTCCAGACGCGCGGCCAGGATCTTGACGCCATTGACCTCAACTGCGCCAGCACCGAGGTCGGCGGTCGCGCCGGCGGCCTGCTTGGCCTTCAGCGCGTCCAGTTCGCGTTCCAGCTTCTTCTGGCGCTCGGTGAGCTGGCGGATCTTGTCGACCACCTCGCCGGCATTGCCGCCCAGCAGCGCGCCGGCTTCGGCCAGCTGCGCTTCTTCGTGGGCTACATAGTCGAGCGCGCCCTGCCCGGTCACCGCTTCGATGCGACGCACACCGGACTGGATGCCGCCTTCGGAGGTGATCTTGAACAGGCCGATGTCACCCGTGCGCGACACGTGCGTGCCACCACACAGTTCGGTGGAGTAATCGCCCATCTTCAGCACGCGCACGTTCTCGCCGTACTTCTCGCCGAACAGCGCCATCGCGCCGAAGTCGAGCGCTTCCTGCATGGCCATGTTGCGTACTTCGACGGCGTTGTTGATGCGCACCTGTTCGTTGACCTTGCGCTCGATCAGCGCCAGGTCCTGCGCACTGATCGGCTCGAAGTGCGAGAAGTCGAAACGCAGGCGGTCGGGCGCGACCAGCGAACCCTTCTGGTGCACGTGCGTGCCCAGCACTTCACGCAGCGCGGCGTGCAGCAGGTGGGTGGCGGAGTGGTTGAGGATGGTGGCGCCGCGGCGCTGGCCATCGACCTGGCCGCTGAGCACATCGCCCACTTTCAGGCTGCCGTTGGCGACCTGGCCCACGTGACCGTGGTACTGGCCAGCGAACTTCTGGGTATCGCTCACCTGCAGCTGCACTCCGTTGCCGGACAGCGTGCCGGTATCGCCGACCTGGCCGCCGGATTCGGCGTAGAACGGGGTCTGGTCGGTCAGCACGATCACCTCGTCGCCGGCCTGCACGCTGTCCACCGGGCGGCCATCCTTGAGCAGGGCCACCACGGTCAGGCCGTCGGCCTGCAGGCGGTCATAGCCCAGGAACACGGTCGGCTTGAGGGTAGCCACCAGCTCGGCCGACAGCACCACGGCGGCGCCACCCTTGCCTGCCCTGCGGCCGCTGTCGCGCTGCTCCTTCATCGCGGCATCGAAACCGTCGATGTCCACGACCAGGTCGCGCTCGCGCGCGATGTCCTGGGTGAGATCCAGCGGGAAGCCATAGGTGTCGTACAGGCGGAACGCATCCACGCCGGGGATCACACCGTTGGTCACCTGCGCGGCGACGTCGTCGAAGATCTTCATGCCCGAGTCGAGCGTCTGCGCGAAGCGCTCTTCCTCGGCCTGCAGTGCGCGCGCCACGGTGTCGGCCTGCGCCGGCAGGTCCGGGTAGGCCTCGCCCATCTGCTCGACCAGGGTCGGCACCAGCTTGCTGAAGAACGGCTGGCGCACGCCCAGCATCCAGCCGTGGCGCAATGCGCGGCGGATGATCCGGCGCAGCACGTAGCCTCGGCCTTCGTTGGACGGCAGCACGCCATCGACCACCAGGAACGAACAGGCGCGGATGTGATCGGCGATCACGCGCAGCGACTTGTTCTCCAGGTCGGCCATGCCGGTCAGTTCGCTGGCCTTGCGGATCAGCGCCTGGAACAGGTCGATTTCATAGTTGGTGTGCACGTGCTGCAGGATCGCCGCCAGGCGCTCCAGGCCCATGCCGGTGTCCACGCACGGGGCCGGCAGCGGCACCAGGGTGCCATCGGGCTGGCGGTCGAACTGCATGAACACCAGGTTCCAGATTTCGATGTAACGGTCGCCGTCTTCGTCCGGCGAGCCCGGCGGGCCACCAGCGATGTGCGCGCCGTGGTCGTAGAAGATTTCGGTGCACGGGCCGCAAGGACCGGTGTCGGCCATCTGCCAGAAGTTGTCCGAGGCGAACGGGGCACCCTTGTTGTCGCCGATGCGCACGATGCGTTCTTCGGGAATGCCGACCATGTCGCGCCACAGCGCGTAGGCCTCGTCGTCGGTCTGGTAGACGGTGACCAGCAGGCGGTCGGCCGGCAGCTTCCAGACCTGGGTCAGCAGCTCCCAGGCCCAGGCGATGGCGTCCTTCTTGAAGTAATCACCGAACGACCAGTTGCCCAGCATTTCGAAGAAGGTGTGGTGGCGCGCGGTGTAGCCGACCTGGTCCAGGTCGTTGTGCTTGCCGCCGGCACGCAGGCAGCGCTGCACGTCCGCCGCGCGCACGTAGCTGCGCTTCTCGGCGCCAAGGAACACGTCCTTGAACTGCACCATGCCGGAGTTGGTGAACAACAGGGTCGGATCGTTGCCCGGAACCAGCGGTGCCGACGGCACGATGGTGTGGCCCTTGCCCTTGAAGAACTCAAGGAAGTCGCTGCGGATCTGGGAGGTGGTGAACTTGGCGGATTCGGTCATGGGGGGCTGGCTGTCTGCGGGCCGGTCAGTCCCTCGCACGCAGCCCCAATGGCCGGGTGTCGATTGCAGGACCGCCGAAACCATAAAGGGTATCAGGCCCGGGCCTTACGGACACGCGGGGCGTGTCCCTGCTTAATCTTCAGGATCGAATCGGGTCGCCCGGCGGATGCTGTCGCCATCGAACCCACGGCGGGCCAGCAGATCGGCGGCTTTGCGGCGCTGGGGCAGCTCCTGCGGGCCGGCCTCGCCAAACCGGCGGCAGACCAGGTCCCGGGCATTCTCGGTCCAGTCGCCTTCAAAGGTGTCCATGGCGGCGGCAATCTGCTCGCTGTCCAGCCCGTGGGTGCCCAGTTCGGCGCGGATGTGGATCGGGCCATAGCCCGTGTTGGCGCGGATCCGGACCAGGTTCTCGGCAAACCGGGTGTCGTCCTGCCAGCCCGCCTCGGTGAGCTTATCCACCGCGGCGGTGGCCGCCTCGCTCTCGATGCCGCGGGCGGTGAGCTTGCGGGTCAGCTCCTTGCGCGAATGCTCACGGCGTACCAGCAGCCCAAGCGCCCGCTGGACCGGGGTCTGTTCACGGACGCGGCGCTTGCGGCCGGGTGCCGGGGCGTCTGGGTCGTGCATGCGGGATCTCGTAAAACGTAAACCCCGGGACAGGGCGAGCGTCACTGACGGCGCTGCCCTGCCCCGCGGGAAACTTACTCGGCGTCGTCGCTGTCGTCGTCACCGCCCTCACGGGCGGCTTCGGCCGGCTGGAACTTCTCACGCAGCTCGGCTTCCAGGCGCTGGGCCACCTGCGGGTTGTCGCGCAGGTAACCGCGGGCGTTGTCCTTGCCCTGGCCGATGCGCTCTTCGCCGTAGCTGTACCAGGCGCCGGCCTTCTCGACCAGCTTGGCTTCCACGCCCATGTCGATCAGTTCACCTTCGCGGCTGATGCCTTCGCCGTACAGGATCTCGGTAATGACCTGCTTGAACGGGGGCGCCAGCTTGTTCTTGACCACCTTGATCTTGGTCTGGTTGCCGATGATCTCGTCGCCCTTCTTGATCGCGCCGATGCGGCGGATATCCAGGCGGACCGAGGCGTAGAACTTCAGGGCGTTGCCGCCGGTGGTCACTTCCGGGCTCTGGCCGGGCATCATCACGCCGATCTTGTGGCGCAGCTGGTTGATGAACACCACCAGGGTGTTGGACCGCTTGATGTTGCCGGTCAGCTTGCGCAGCGCCTGGCTCATCAGGCGGGCCTGCAGGCCCGGCAGCTGGTCGCCCATTTCGCCTTCGATTTCGGCCTTGGGGGTCAGCGCGGCGACCGAGTCGACCACCACGATGTCCACCGAGCCCGAACGGACCAGCATGTCGGCGATTTCCAGCGCCTGCTCACCGGTGTCCGGCTGCGAGATCAGGAGGTTCTGCAGGTCG
>DGIP01000153.1 GCA_002386405.1 Stenotrophomonas maltophilia | reverse complement strand
CGTACTTGCGGCGTGTCCCGCAAACCCACACCCGTCGGCCAAGCCGGGGTCGTCCGCAGACCAAGGCTTTTGCTTTTGCTCCGCGCCTTACGCGCCAACCAACATCACTCGCAACGAACTGCCGTGATGATGTTGTCCTTGTCGAGGTAGACGCGCAGGCGGTCGGGGCGGCGGTCGCGGGTGGCGACGGTGGAGCCGGGGCCGATGGGGATGATCAGGCCGGCGCCGCTCTGCTTGAAGACGGTGCGCATGGTGGCTTCATCGGCGTTCTTGCCGATGGCCCAGGTCAGGCCTTCGGCGTGGCATTGGCCGCTTCCGGTGATTTCCGGGCCGGGCGCGGTGGCGCAGGCGGACAGGGACAGGGTGGTGGCCAGTGCCACCAGCGGAAGCACGTTGCGCGAACGGATCGTCATGGGTCGCTCCTGCGGTTGCCAGCCCCGACCATACCACCGCCGTGGTGGCCCCGGGGTGGGCGCCGCTACACTGGTGGCCGGAGTGGATGAAGGAGCCGGTGGTGCTGCACGTGTTCATGCTGGGCGGGCGCCATGCCCGCGCGCGGATCGAGGTTCATGACGTGGCGTTCGCCAACGTTGAACGCATCGAAGATGCCTATCCGCAGCTGCGCCGGGACTGGTTTGGCGAGGCCAAGGGGTTGCACGTCGATGGCTGGCTGGCCGTCGATGGGGTCGAGGAGTATCGGGTGCGGTTTGCCGATGCCGCCCCGGCTGCGGGTGAGCCGCGGTTGTTCTTCGTCAACCTGGGCGGCTACGTGCCCGGCGCACTGGGCGAGGCCCATGACTACCTGCTGCTGGTCGCGCCCGACCTGGCGGCGGCGAAACGCAAGGCCAAGGCGCTGCAGGATGCGCGTTGGGACAAGCCGCATACCGATGCGGTGCTGGAAGTGGATGACTGCATCGCCATCGACCAGGTGGGGGGGCGCCATGTGCAGCTGCTGCGCGCCGCGCATGCGGGCATCGAACAGGTCAGCGATTACATCGTGATCGGCTGATCGCGCAGCGCTGACCACAGGGCTTCCAGGTGCTGCACGAACGCTGCCGGCGCAGTCGCCAGGTTCGCGCTGCCGTGGCGCTCTCCGCCGAAGGGCGCCTCCCCGGGCAGCGACACCCGCGTTTCACCCTCGATGCCGTAACGCGTGCCGCCGTCGATCAGGCTGATGTGCAGCTGGTGCGGGTCAATGCCGCCCCCGCAGAACGTGTGGCTGGCCAGGGTGATTTCCGCCTGGCCATCGCCGTCCAGGTCGGTCACGCCCACGTGCTCCAGGAACCAGCCCGCTTCCAGGTCCAGCCCGGCGCAGGGCTGGCGGATCTGACGCTGCCATTGCTTGCTCCAGGCCCCGCGCGGGTCTGACCGCACATGCAGCTGCGCCGTCAGCACCACCACGTCCAGCACTTCGCCGCTGTCGGCATCCTCGCGCGTTTCGTCCCTGCGCTCCAGCACCAGCAGGCCTTCGCCGTGGCGGTCGCGGAAGTGCACGCGTCGAAGCACGTCGTCGCGCCCCGGTAGCGGCGCCGCCGTGGCCACTGGTTCGGGAAGCAGGGTCAGTTCCGGCGGCACGGACGTTGGCACCTCGTCGGTGCAGGCGGCCAGGGCCAGGCAGGCGGCACCGATCAGGGCAGGGCGGGGCAGGCGGAAACGTCGGAGCAGGAGGCAGGCGGGATCGTGCATGGGGGTTCGTCGCATAGCTGCCGTGATCATTACCCATCCCTTGTCGGCATGACCACGCACCGCGTCGCGACCGGCTTGTTTCGGTGGGAGGGCCCGCACGCCGGTAGAATGGTCGCGAAGCCGTCCTGCCGGTGCGGTACCCCCGTTGTCCCGTGTCCCTTCGTACCTCGTTGCTGGCCCTGCCGCTGTGCCTGGCCGCCTGCACCACCGCGCCACCGCCGCGCCCGCCGGTGAATCCCGATGCCCTGTGGGGCCTGATCCAGCGCGACTGCACCGGCCCCGGTGCCCCGCGTGGCGATTGCCTGGCCGTGGACGAAGCGCCGGCCCGGCGCGATGTGCTGGTCAAGGACGCCCACGGTCGCTTCCAGTTCCTGCTGATGCCGCTGGATCGTGTTACCGGGATCGAAAGCCCGGGCCTGCTGGCGGCCGGGGCGCCCAACTATTTCGCCGCCGCCTGGGCGGCGCGCCGGCATACCGAAACCGCGCTGGGCCAGCCGCTGCCGCGTGACGTGGCCAGCCTGGCGCTGAATTCGGCGCACGGGCGCTCGCAGCACCAGCTGCACATCCACGTGGATTGCCTGCGCGCGGACGTGCTGGCGCAGCTGCAGGGCATGGATGCGGCCATCGGCAGCCAGTGGCAGCCGTTGCCGCAGCCCCTGCGCGGCCATGTCTACCAGGCCCGTCGCGTGGCGGGCGAGGCGCTGCAGGTCAACCCGGTGCAGCTGCTCGCGCAGGGGCCTGCCGCAGGCGATGACATGGGCCGCTGGTCGCTGGTGGTGGCCGGCACGGGGCGGGACGACCGTGATCCGGGCTTCCTGCTGCTTGCCACCCAGGCCGATGCCGCGGCGGACCACCAGGCCAGTGGCGAGGAACTGCAGGATCATGCCTGCGCCGTGGTAACCGGCGCGGACGCCGCGCTGGACGGCGTGCGCTGAGCCCCGGCGCGCTTTGCCGCAGTGCAGCGAATTCACCGGGCGGTAGCCGGCTGTAAAACAGCCACGCTATAGTGGTGGATCAATGCGGTGCCCGCTTTCGTGCCCGGGCTGTATGGCGCGTCGTACCTGACCAATTTCATGACTGCTGAAACGACTACTCCGCCGGCCGCTCCGGCCCAGGCTTCCGGTCCGCTGTTCTACCGCCAGCCGCTGCCGCTGCAATCGGACAAGCACGCCAACTGGCGCCTGCGTCCGGGTTCGCTGGCGTTTGCCGCCGAGACCAATGCCATTCCGGCCGTGATCGGCGAATTCGGCATGGCCGCCCAGCATTTCCCCATCCTGTTCACCGGTCAGGATGCCTCGCCGATCGTCGCCGTGGGCCTGGCCCGCCGCAACCTGTTCGTGGCCGACGGCAAGTGGGCCGACGACACCTACGCACCGGCCTACCTGCGCCGCTACCCGTTCGTGTTCATGCAGTCCGATGAAGACGGCAACTTCCTGCTGGCGCTGGACGCCGATTCGGAACAGGTCAACCAGGGCACCAGCGACGAAGGCGAGCCGCTGTTCGTTGACGGCAAGGCGACCGACGTGGTCGACAACGCCATGAAGTTCTGCGCTGATTTCACCCGCGAGTACGAGCAGACCCGCCTGTTCAGCGCCGCGCTGAAGGAACATGACCTGCTGGTCGAGCGCAGCATCGATGTGACCCTGCCCAGCGGCGAGAAAATGTCGGTGAACGGCTTCCATGTCGTTGACGTGGAGAAGTTCGCCAAGCTGCCCGACGACATCATCGTCGCCTGGCACCGCAACGGCTGGCTGGCCTCGATCCACCACCACCTGAGCTCGCTGGCGCGCTTCAATGCGCTGGTGCAGCGCCAGAGCGCGCAGGTTGCTGCCGCAGCCTGATGACGCGGTAATGCAGTACCACGACGGCGGCCGCAGGGCCGCCGTTGTTGTATGTGCGCTCCTCAGGCACCGCTGCCCGGCGCACGGCGCAGCTGCCGGCGGAACGCTTCCAGCTTGCTCGAGCGCGGCTGGAAATCGATCCCGACCCAGCGGTCCTGCTCCTGGCCGCTGGCGTCGATCTGCAGCTCGTGGTGGAACAGTTCGCGGGTGCCGATGACGTTGTCGCAGATGCCGGTGATCTCGCTGATGGACGCAACTACACGGCGGCCGCTGCCCAGCCGTTGGACGTGCACGACGAAATCCACCGCGCTGGCGACCTGCCGACGAACGTTGTCTTCGCTGCCCTGGAAACCGGCCAGGCCGGCCAGTATCTCCAACCGCTGCAGGCAGTCGCGTGCCGAGCTGGCACGCACGGTCGCCATGGACCCATCATGGCCGGTGCCCATCGCCTGCAGCATGTCGAGCACTTCGGCGCCGCGCAGTTCACCGACCAGGATCCGGTCGGGTCGCATGCCCAGGCTGCTGCGCATCAAGTCGCGGATGCTGACCGCGTTCTGGCCGTCGGTACCCGCCGCGCGGCATTCCAGGCGCACCACATGCGGGTGCTTGAGGGTCAGTTCGGCGACCTCCTCGACGGTGGCGATGCGCTCGTTGGCCGGGATGTAGCCGGCCAGGGCGTTGAGCAGCGAGGTCTTGCCCGAGTCGGCGGTGCCGCAGATGAGGATGTTGCACCGGCCCAGCACCATGGCGTTCAGCAGCGCGTGCACGGCAGGATCGAAGCTGCCCATGCGCAGCAGTTCGTCGCAGGTGAACGGGGTCCTGCGGAACTTGCGGATGGAGACCACCGGGCCATCCAGGGCCAGCGGCGGGATGATCGCGTTGAGATGGCCGCCTGCAGGCAGGCGCACATCCGCGATCGGGCTTTCTTCGTCAAGGCGCCTGCCCAGCGGAGCCAGGATCCGGCGCAGGATCCGCAGCAGGTGGTCATCATCGCTGAAGCGTTGGCTGATGGGCAGCAGCTGTCCGCCCTGGGAGACATGGATATCCCGGTAGCCGTTGATGAGGATCGCGTCGATGGCAGGGTCGCGCAGCAGGTCATCCAAGGGGCCGAAGCCGGTCAGTTCCTTGACCAGCGCGGCCGCAACCAGTTCCATCTCGGCGGCGTTGACCGGGATGCTCCATTCCTGCACGAACCGCTCGGTCTGGGTGGTCACGTAGCGCGCTACCGTGACGGGTGACCAGGCGTCGATGTCGACCTGGCCATCTTCGATGCTGTTGAGCAGGTGCTCGTGCGCGGCGGCCAGCACCCGGAGAAACTCGTCGGATTGTGCGAACGGCACCCGCGGTTCCGCTGCCGGATCCGCGGGCAGCGAATCCGCACGCGCAGCGGCCGGACCGAAGGGGGTTAACTTCTTTTCCATTCACGGCTGTCCAGGAAGCGCATGAGGGTTTCCAGCGGGGTGCGCGGCCGGGCAGGCAGCGCCGCAGGGCACAGGCGCGCCAGCAAGGGCGCCAGGGCACGCAGGTAGCGCGCGCGGGGGGCATCGTGCAACAGCAGGTGACCATGGTTGGCGCTGGTGCGCAGGCGTTCGCAGCTGGGCAGGGTAGCCAGCAACGGCAGGCCGAACCGGGCAGCGATCTGGGCCGGGCCCAGCCCGCCGCCCTGGTGGTGGCGGTTGACGAGCAGCTGCAGGCGCGCGTCGCGGGTGCCGGTGGCGTCCAGGTGTTTCAACACGTGGTCCAGTGAGACCAGGGTGCCGATGGCCGGGTCGGCGACCAGCCAGATCTCGTCGGCACCGTTGAGCAGGGAGCGGGGAATCTGGCGGACCGGCACGCCGCCCAGGTCGCACAGCACCGTGCCGAACACGCCGCGCAGGCGCTGCATCAGTACCGCAGGATCGGCAAGGGTGCCGCAGTCTGCGCCTGCGGGTTGGCCCAGCAGGTGGAGTCCGCCGTCGTGCCGGGTCATCACCGTGCGGACCAGGCTGGCATCGATGCGATTGGCGTGGCGCAGCGCATCCTCGTAATGGAACTGACTGTCCACGTTGAGGTACAGCGCGGCATCGCCGGCCGGTTGGCCGAGGTCGACCAGCAGCGTATCGGTGGCGTCGCCCTCTCCCGCGCGGGGCGGGGCGAGCTGCTGCGCCATCACCCCGAGATGGGTGGCCAGCGTACTGGCGCCGACCCCGGCGCGGACGCCCAGCAGCAGGATCAGCCGGGCCTTGGCGGCTCCCGGCGCAGGCATGCCGGGAACATCGGCAGGCAGGGCGGCGGCGCGGCGCAGCACGGCGTCGATCTCGGCGGTGCTCGCTTCCAGGTCGAGGATGTCGCGCAGGCCGGCCCGCACGGCCGCGACAATGCCTTCCTCTTCCTTGGAGGAGGTCGAGCCGACCGCGACCAGCGGCAGGTCGGGATGGCTGCGCTGGAGCCGCCTGGCCAACTCGCTGGAGGCCTGCGCCGCGCCGCGCAGGTAATCCAGCAGCACCACGCACGGGCCACCGCGCCGATGGACATCCAGGGCGCCGGGGGGCGCGGCGCTGTCCTGCCAATGCACGCGCATCCCGACCGGCAGCCGGGCTTCGAGCAGGGCGGCCAGGTGGCTGGCGGGGGAGTACAGGACCAGGGTCATCGGCGGCGGCTTCGGGTGCAGCAGTTTCAGGGTGGCGGACATGGGAAGCGTCCTTGCATGCGTCGCATGATATTCAGCCATCGCCGGAGCCGGGGTATGCACAAAATCGGCAGGAGTTTCTGGGCGGTGCGTGTGATGTGGTGAAGGAAGCGCTGTGAACGAATGATCTTGACGCCGTGTAAACACCTTCACGCAGAAACTCGCGAAAACGCAGGGATACTCTGCAGAGAAGATCCAGCGACGCATTCCAAAGGGGGGAATGCACGGCAATCCAGGCAGCGGCCTGCACGGTGGATGGCGATCGCCGTGGAGTCCACGCCAAACGGGGAAACCACTGTCATGGCCGATGGTGAAGTGCAGGAAGTCGACGATACCGCGTTGCGCCAGCATGACCTCGCGTCGCTGGGCAGCGTGCTCCGGGTCTGTGACCTGGAACTGGTGCTGCTGGATGACAACGGGCCCCGGGCATCGATCCAGTCGCAGGTGCACGATGAATCACTGTTCTGCACGATCACCTGCGGTTTCCAGTTTCGCGGGCGTTTCGTGTTGCCGCCGGAATGGTGCCTGCTCGGCCTCATCCACGAGACCGACGAGGCGCGAAGCTGGTGCCATGGCGTGAGCCTGGCCACGGGTACGGCCCTGACGGTGTTTCCGGAGGGCGCCAGTGAATTCGCGCTCAGTGCCGGCACCCGTTTCAGTTTCCTGCTTGCGCCCATGCAGCGGATGCAGCGCAAACTCACCGAGCTCAGCCTGTGTTCGAACCTGCCTTTCGGGCAGGCGCTGTCGCTGTTCCAGACGGACGCGGGCGGGACTGGATCCCGCCTTGCCCAGCGCTACGCGCAGCTCCCTGCCTGGCTGGGTGGACAGGACGCTGTCCTGCCAGTGGACGCCGTGGACATGCTGCTGCACGACCACGTGCAGGCGTTGCTCGCTGCAAAGGGACAGAGCCGGCCGGCCAACTCCCGTGCACGGCGGGCGCATTACCTCATCGCACAGCGCGCAGAGGGGTTCATGCGGCAGAACCTGCGGCGAAACATCTACATGCACGAGATCTGCGCTGCTGCCGGCGTGAGCGAGCGTGCCCTGCGCTACGCCTTCGAGGATCTGTTCGGGACCTCGCCGAACCGATACCTGTCGATGCTGCGGCTGTGCGCCGCATGCCGGGGTCTTTCAATGGCCGACGCAACCCGCAAGTCGGTCAAGGCGGTGGCGCTCAGCTGCGGCCTGTGGGATCTGTCGCGGTTCGCCGACAACTATCGGCGTGTGTTCGGCGAACTTCCCCGCGACACGCTGATGCGTGCGCCCGCCGCGGCGGTCATTCCGGCCTGAGTGCACGTTTCCGGCAACGTGCCGGAATTGCACATCCCCGTGCCGCATTCCTCCCACGTCTTGCCGGAACGCACGCTCGTGCTGCCGGATCGAGGCGTCTGCGTGTCCATTGCCGGGCTCTAATGACCACGAAGGCCAACGCGGGCATGCCGACCTGGATGCAGGGAATCACGCGATCGGCACGTTTTGTCCTGGCTCGCTGTCAACCGCGGGATGTCTCCCCCGTCATCGCTCAGGGGGCAGCGAGCCAGGCCATTCCTCGATGGCGAGGCTGATCAGCCGGCACCGCGCTCGCTGGTAATCAGCGCCCCCTCGCGCATCACCAGGGTCACCGGGGTCCGTTCGACAACGTCGAGCAGGCGCTGCCACTGCACGTCATCGAGTGCACCCGTGGCATGCAGGACCCGGTGGACCCGCAGCCGGTTGTCGGCGTCGCGGGAGGAGGAAAGCTCGGCGCGGAATTCGCCGAGGTCCCAGCCCTTCTTCTCCGCATACATGCGCAGGGTGATGGCCGTGCAGGCCGACAACGCCGCCAGGTACAGCTCGAACGGCGCCATGCCTGCGCCCTGGCCGCCCAGCGTGGCCGGCTCATCGGCCACCACGCCGTGCGCGCCGGCCTGGATCTGGTGCCGGTAGTTGGGGCCGTCGGAAACAATCTGGACCTGTGCCATGGCGCGTGCCCTGCAGCGGGAAGGTAGGGCGCCGAGCATGCCATGGCGGACTGCCACGTGCAGCCTGCCAACAACGGGACGGTTTGTTGCCGGTGTGGAGGGATCACTCCACGCCGGGGATCTTCACCTTCAGGGCGGTGGCCTCGGTCTCGCAGTCCTGCGCCAGCACGCCGCTGCCGCGCAGGCTGTCGATCTCGGCGCGAGCGGCCCGCATGTCCGCGTTGAAGGTCTCATTGGCATGCAGCACCGCGACGGCGCCCGCGCCGACCGCACGCCCCTGCAGCACGTCGCTCTGCCAGTGCGCGTTGCAGATCAGCCGGTTTTCGCCGAACGCACGGCCGCGTGCGAGCACGGCATCGGCCTGGGCCGGGCTGAGTTCGCTCAGCAGCAGCGCCCAGGCCCAGCCGATCGCCGTATGTCCGGAGGGATAGGAGCCGTCGCTGCGCAGCGACGCTTCATCCGCAGGGAAACAGGTTTTCTCCTTGTAGAACACGAACGGCCGTGTGCGCTTGTAATGGTCCTTGGCCGCATACGTGGCCAGCCCGGCATCGACCAGGCTGCGTTGCAGCAGCAGGTACAGCCGCGGTGTGTCCTGCTGGGTGATCGGCACCCCCAGCGCGCAGGAGAACGTGCTGGCCACCTGCGGGAAGCGCAGGTCGGCATCGCGACCGGCCAGTGCGTAGCGCGGACCGGATTTCAACTTCTGCGACGCGCGGCTGATCGCCTGGTCGCGGGCAAACCCGGGCGAGCCCTTGGTG
>DGIP01000152.1 GCA_002386405.1 Stenotrophomonas maltophilia | reverse complement strand
GCGCTGGAGATCCTGCTGGGCCGCTACCCTGGCGCGACGCTGGCCGCGCCGGCCGCGCTCACCGCGCTGCCCGCCGAAGTGCCGGCCGGCATGCCCATCGATGTGCTCAACCGGCGGCCGGACCTGTATGCCGCCGAACGCCGCGTGGCGGCCGCCTTCGACCGGGTCGGCGAGGCACGCGCGGCGATGCTGCCCACGCTGTCGCTGTCGGCCGGCTACGGTCGGCTCAGCAATGCGGCCGTGCGCACCCGTGACGACCTGGAACAGACCACCTCCAGCGTTTCGGCCACCGGCATCATGCCGCTCTACACCGGCGGTGCGCTCAGCGGCCAGGTGCAGCTGCGTTCGGCCGAGCAGAAGCAGGCGGTGGCCGACTATGCGCGGCGCGCGTTGCTGGCGCTGGGCGAGGTGGAAGACGCGCTGACCGCCGAACGCGTGCTGGCCGAGCGCGAACAGCTGCTCGGGCAGGTGCTGGCCAACAACGAACAGGTGGTACTGCAGGTGCGCGATTCCGAACGCATCGGCCGGGCCGACCACCGCGCGGTGGCAACCCAGGAAATGCAGGCGCTGGCCGCCCGCTCGGCGCTGCTGGGCGTGCGCCGCGAACGGCTGAGCCGGCGCGTGGATCTATACCTGGCCCTGGGCGGCGACTACGCCACGGCAGGCGCCGCGGCGCCTGGCAGCCCGCCCTCCCCCTCCCCGGAGTAAGTGCGCATGTACTGGATGCTGCTGCTGGTACCGCTGGCGATCGCGCTGCACTACCTGCTGCCGGGCAACGCCCTGCTGGTGTTCGGCGCCACCGCGCTGGCGATCGTGCCGCTGGCGGCGCTGATGTCGCGTGCCACCGGCGCGCTGGCCGCGCGGCTCGGGCCCAGCATCGGCGGCCTGCTCAACGCCACCTTCGGCAACGCCGCCGAATTCATCATCGCGCTGGCGGCACTGCGCGCCGGGCTGCACGGCATGGTCAAGGCCTCCATCGCCGGCACTATCATCGGCAACATCCTGTTCGTGCTCGGCCTGTCGATGGTGCTGGGCGGGTTGCGCCACGGCCAGCAGCGCTACGACGCCGCCAATGCCCGCATGCAGGCCACCATGCTGACCCTGGCGGTGATCACCCTGATCCTGCCGGCGTCGTACCGCGCGGTGGTGCCCGAGGCCGATGCCGCGCTGCAGTCGATCAGCCTGGTGCTGTCGGTGCTGCTGCTGCTGGTGTACCTCGCCACCGTGGTGTTCACCCTGCGCAGCGCGGCAAGCGAGGGCGGCGAGCCTGCCGCCGACCACGGCCACGGCCACGATGCCAGCCTGTCCAACAGCCGCGCCCTGCTGCTGTTGGCCGGCACCAGCATCGGCATCATCTGGATGAGCGAGATCCTGGTCGGCGTGGTCGAGCCGGCCAGCCAGCAGCTGGGCTTCTCCGATGCATTCACCGGCGTGTTCGTGCTGGCCGTGATCGGTGGCGCGGCCGAACAGGCCACCGCGCTGGTGGCTGCGCGCCGCAACCAGATGAGCCTGAGCCTGTCCATCGCGCTGGGTTCGGGCGTGCAGCTGGCGCTGCTGGTCGCGCCGCTGCTGGTGCTGCTCAGTTACGTGATCGGTCCGCAGCCGATGAGCCTGGAATTCGGCCCCGGCCTGGTGCTGAGCGTGCTGGTGGCGGTGATCATCACCGGGCAGGTGGCCAGCGATGGTCGCGCGGACTGGCTGCGTGGCGTACAGCTGCTGGGGCTGTACGTGATCCTGGCCACGCTGTTCTGGTTCGTGCCGGACACGGGAACATGACCGCGCATGCGACCCTCGCCCGCCCTGCTGATCCACCGCCACCGCTACACCTTCCTGTTCGGTGCGCTGCTGGTGACGGTGACCCTGGGCCCGTTGCTGGAGGCCATGTCGTTCGGCCACCGGCTGATGGAACTGCTGCTGTGCGCCAGCCTGCTGGCGGCGCTGTTTCCGATCGGGCACCGCCTGCAGCGCCACGTGCTGCTGGTGCTGGTGCTGGTCGCCCAGCTGCTGCGCTGGTGGGCCAGCGACGCCGGCGGCGCGGTCGCCATGGCCGGCGCGGTGCTATGGGGTGTGCTGGCCACCATCGCGGCCTGGCATGCGGTGCGCTTTTCGTTGTCCAGCCATCGCGTGCGCACCGAGCACCTGGCCGCCGCGCTGAGCGCTTACCTGCTGCTGGGCGTGTGTGGGGGCGTGGTCTTCGCCGCGCTGTCGGCGATTTCACCCGGCGCCATGGCGGTGGGCGGCCAGGGCACGGCGCATGGCCTGGGCATCGGCACCGCGATGTATTTCAGCTTCGTCACCCTGGCCACGCTCGGCTATGGCGACATCACCCCGGTCAGCCAGGTCGCGCGGGGGTTGGCCACGCTCGAAGCGATTGCCGGCCAGCTCTACCTGGCGCTGCTGGTCGCGCGCCTGGTGGGCCTGCGCAGCACTGATCGATCCCCCTGACCCATCGCGTACCCGGGAGCCTGTCATGAAACGCCCCTACCTGCTGCCCTCGTTCCTGCTGCTGCTCGCCAGCGCCCCCTGCTGGGCGGTTGAACCGCTGGATACCTTCAGCGTCCGCGTCGGTGGCTACATCACCGATTTCGATACGAAGGTGCGCGCCGACGGCCAGACGGGCCAGGGTACCCGCATCGACCTCAACCGCGACCTGGGCCTGGACAACAACAACGCCATCGGGGTGATCGCGCTGAGCTGGCGCCCGTGGGAAAAGCATGAGTTCGGGCTGTCCTGGTACCGCGACAGCGCCGATGCCGAGCGCAACACCGAACGCGACATCGACTTCAACGGCCAGCACTACGCTACCCACACCCGGATCCGCGCCAAGTTCGACCTGGATGCCTACGAGGGCTACTACACGTGGTGGGCATGGGGCGACGGGCGCTGGGCATTGGGTCCCCGCGTGGGCCTGATCTGGTACCAGATGGACCTGGACCTGAGCGCCACCGCCGATGTCAACGGCAACCCCATCAATGCCCGCGCGGGCAACGACGTCAACGCCGACCTGCCGGCGCCCACGATCGGCGGCAGCTGGCGCTGGGCACCTGGCGAGCACTGGCGCCTGAGCGCCGACGCGGGATATTTCAGCGCCAGCCTCAATGACGTCGATGCGGACGTCACCTTCGGCCGCGGCGGCGTGGAGTATTTCCCGTGGGACAACTGGGGTTTCTCACTCGACTACACGGTGCGCCGCATCGAAGCCGACGTGGATGCCTCGCGCCTGGATGGCAACCTGCGCTTCGTCGACAGCGGCGTGCGGGTCGGTGTGATCTACCGGTTCTGATCGCCATGCCCCCGCTTCGGCTGGTGTTGCGGTGTGGTTGCGCGGCCTGGCTGCTGGCCTGGGCGCTCATGGCGGGCGCCGCGCCCGCGCCGGCCACGGCGCGCTGGTTCAACCGTGACCTGGTGACCTTCCGCGCACCGCTGTACGGCAACACGCCGGCGATGCGCGCACGCGCCACCGAAGCCAACCTGGCCCGCATCGTCGACCTGCCTGGCCAGGCCACCCTGCAGACCCAGCCGGTGCCGCAGGGCGTGGTGATCCTGGCCGGCGGGCAGCTGGTCACCGTGCTGACCCCGGCCGACTGCAACGCGCTGGGCAATGAAATCCTTCCCGAACTGCGCGACCGCACCGTGGCCCGCATGCAGCTGGCGCTGGTGGCCGCCGAACAGGCACGCCTGCCGCAACGGCTGCTGGCCGGTGCTGCGTGGGCGCTGCTGGCTACCGCCATTGCGGTGGGCGTGTTGTGGGGGCTGCGCTGGTGCAGCCGGCGCATGCGCCGACGGGTGGATGGCTGGGTCCAGCAGCGCGTGCAGCAGCTGCGCAGCGTTTCGGCGCGGCAGCTGCTGCTGGGACTGGTGACCAGTGCGCGCAGCCTGGGGCGGCTGGTGGGCTGGCTGGTGGTGCTGGTGGTGCTGGAGGAATGGCTGCGCTTCGTGTTCGGTCGCTTCCCCTACACCCAGCCGTGGTCGGCGGCGATGGGCGGCTGGATCGGCGAACGCTTCGCCCGCTTTGGCCGTGGCGTCGTGGAAGCGCTGCCCGACCTGTTCACGGCCGCGCTGATCTTCCTGGCCGCACGGCTGGTGGTGCAGGCGGTACGCATCGTGTTCGACGGGGTGGCCAGCGGCCGGTTCCAGTTCGTGGGCATCGACCAGCCGCTGGCCGAACCGACCCGGCGGATCATCACCGTGGTGATCTGGCTGTTCGCGCTGGCGATGGCCTACCCCTACCTGCCCGGTGCCGAGACCGACGCATTCAAGGGGTTGAGCGTGTTCGTGGGCCTGATGGTGTCGTTGGGTGCGTCGAGCATTGTCGGCCAGGCCGCCAGCGGCTTCACCCTGCTGTACTCACGCACCCTGATGGTCGGCGATGTCGTGCGCGTGGGCGACACCGAAGGCGTGGCGATGCAGATCGGGTTGTTCACCACCCGCCTGCGCACCCCGTTGGGGGTGGAGGTCAGCATCCCCAACAATGTGGTGCTGGCCGGCGAGCTGCGCAACTATTCGCGCGATCCGCAGGGGCCGGGCCTGTGGCTGGAAAGTGCGCTCACCATCGGTTACGACGCACCGTGGCGGCAGGTGCACCGGCTGCTGCTGCAGGCTGCGGCGGCCACTGACGGCGTACTGGCCGATCCAGCGCCGCACGTGGTCCAGTCCGAACTGGGCGACGTCGCAGTGCGCTACGTGCTGCGCGTGCGCGTGGTCGAGGTCGAACGCCGCTGGCAGGTGCGCAGCGCGCTGCATGCGCATATCCAGGACGCGTTCAATGCGGCCGGGGTGCAGATCATGTCGCCCAACTACGAAGGCGACCCGGAGCAGGCCAAGGTGGTGCCGAAGGCGTACTGGGAAGGACGGCCGGCGCCGGCCAACGACGAAACCTAGTCGGCGGTATCCACCAGCGTCCAGCTGCTGTCCGGATCGAACAGGGTCATGGCGCGGGCCTCGCGGTCGGTGTCCGGGCCCAGATCCTTTTCATAGACCTGGCCGGCGTGGCTGATGGTGAAGCTCATCACGCCGCTGTCGCCGTAGCGCGCGGGCCAGGCCACCAGCGCGAAGCCGCGGGTCATGGCGCCGGCCACCGTGTAGGGGTACGCCCCTCGCGGTGCGGAAGGGCCCTGCCCCTGCAGGATGCGGTAGTGGTAGCCATGCCACTCATCGTCCGGCGTCTCGCCGCCGAACAGCGGCCCCAGCGGGCTCTCACCGCCCGCGTCGGCAGGCCAGTACAGGCCGTCATGCGTGCCGGGGCTGCTGCGCAGCCGGGCGGCGTACTCGGGCAGCGTGTCATCGTTGCGGTCACGCCGCGCGTATTCGCGCTGGGCGTCATGGTAGGCCAGCACGGCCTGCACCGCTTCGCGCTCGTTGCGCCCGATCCGGCGCGCACGCAGTTCCGGTGCCGCCGCGGCCAGGTCGAAGGCCCAGCCGCCGCCCTGCTTCACCAGCGGCACCGGCAAGGTCCAGCCTTCGTCGCCCACGCTGACCAGCGCATGGCTGGCGTCGACCGGCTTGATCGCATGCCTGCGCTGGTACTGGCTGACGAAGGTGTCCACGTCCTTGCGCTCGATATCGTCGCGCGGCACGTAGTCCTCCCAGTCGGCACCCAGCACCACCGAGACCTGGTCGGGCTGCGTGTCACGCACTTCCAGCGCCGTCACCAGGGCATCGGCGGCAGCGGCGGCGCTGGGGTAGGCCTGTTGCGCCTGGGTGGGCGCGGCCAGCAGCAGACAGGCCACGCTCAATAGGGAAAGACGAAGGGTCATGGCAGATCTCCGATCAACGGCGACGACCGCCGCCACCGCCACCGCGCGGAGCGGCCGGCCGATTCATCGGCCGGCCCTGCGGGCGTGCGCCGGCGGGACGCTGCGAACTCTGCACGCTGCGATGCCCGCGATTGGCATCGCCCAGCGACTGGCCGGGATTGCGCGCACCACTGAACGCATTCTCCGGATGGCTGCCCGGCGGGCGACCGTGGCCGGCGCCCCCCTGGTTGCGGAACTTGTTGCCGCCGGCCGGGTTGCGCCCCTGTGTGCCTGCGGGACGCTGGCCCAGCTCACGCTGCGACGCGCCGGCGCGGTCGCGGGCCTCACGGTTGGTCGTGGCAGGTGTATCGAATCCACGGCGCTCCATCGATTGGCGCGCGCGGTCGCGCTCGGCCGCCCGCGCGTCATCCCGGCCTCGATAGTCCTGCCGCTGCGCCGCACTGTCGCGCGCCCCGTCGAAGCGTTCGCGGGTGGCACCGTCACGATACGGCACGCCGTCGCGGTTGGCCGCGTTGTGCTTCCACTTGCTGTCGTTGCGGTTGATCTGGCGGTTGCTGTTGAACTCGTTGTAGCGGTTCACGTCGATGTCGATATCGCCGTGCCCCCAGTCCAGGTCGCCCCACAGCGCACCGCCCACGGCTACGCCGATGCCAAAACTGAGCAGTGCGCCGCCAGGGTAGTAGTACGGCGGCGGCGGGTAGTAGTACGGCGGGTACGCCGGGTAGGCCCAGCTGCCATACACCACGCTGGGGTTGTAGCTGGGGACGTACACCACCTGCGGGTCGGCCGATTCGATCACGATGGTCTGTGGCGCGGAGGACGCTGCCGGCTGGGTGCTGACCTTCTGCTGTTCATTGCTGTCCAGGTGGCCGGCGGTCTGGGCCTGCCGACGCAGGCGCTGCACCGAATCCATCACGGCGTCGGGCTGGGCCAGGAACGCGTCACCCATCTTCTGGACCCAGGCCGGGTCCTGCCCCAGCACCGCCAGCAGCTGCGGGAACGCGACCAGCGACTGCACGCTGGGGTCCCATGCCTGGTTGGCCACCTGGCGCACGGCGTCTTCGCCCTTGGCCTCCGGATGCGCCTTTGACCACGCCACCGCATCGGTGACATCGCCAGGATAACTGGACGCCATCAGCACCTGCGCCAGCAGCGCGTCCGGATACAGCGCCACCGGCGCCAGCATCTGGTCCAGCTGCTCGCGCGTGAACGTGCCCTGGCCCGCCGCTGCCTTGGCGGGCGCGGGCGCGGCGGCGAC
>DGIP01000303.1 GCA_002386405.1 Stenotrophomonas maltophilia | reverse complement strand
CCGCTCGCGCGCGGCTGCAGGCGGGCGCGTCGCCCGAATCGGTGCTGATGACCGCGCAGGCGATGCTGGCGCAGGCCGAAGTGGACCGCGATCGCGCCCGACAGGCCGACCGCGCCGCGCGTCTGGCGCTGTCGGCGCTGTGGCGCGAACGCGAGCCCGGCTTCGACGTGGTCAGCGGCGACCCGCTGCAGCTGCCGGCGCTGCAACCCTTCGACGTCCTCGCCGACGAACTGCAGCGCACCCCGGAACTGGCCGTGCTGGCTGGCGAACGCCGCGTGCGCGAGGCCCAACTGCAGCTGGCACGCACCCAGGCACGGCCGGATATCAGCTGGCAGGCCGGCGTGCGCAACAGCCGCGACAGCGGTGATACCGCGCTGGTCGGCGGCTTCAGCCTGCCACTGGGCAGTGTGCGACGCGCCGGTCCGGAGATCCGCGCAGCCGAAGCCGAGCTCGCCCTGAACGGGGTGGAACGCGATGCGCGCGCGCTGCAGCTGTACACCACGCTGGCCGAGGCCCATGGCCGCTATGAAACCTCGCGGCTGGAAGTCACCCGCATGGCGAGCGATGTACTGCCGCAACTGCGGCGCGCCGAGAACGCCGCCGAAAAAGCGTGGCGCGCCGGTGCCATCAGCTACATGGAATGGGCGCAGCTGCAGGCCATGCGCATCGAGGCGCGGCAACGCCAGCTCGATGCCGCCATCGCCGCGCAGCGCGCGCTGATCGAACTGCAGCGGTTGACCGGCCAGGGCCAGCTTGCCCACGCCAACACCGCCCCCGCTACCGCGACCGTGTCCACGGAGGACCGCCGATGAACCTTTCGATCCCCCGCGCGGCGTCCATCGCCGCCCTCCTGCTGTGCCTGCTCGCACTGACCGGTTGCGCCAACGACGCACCGACGGCAACCGCCGACACCGACGCCGGCCACGGCGAACCGGGGCACACCGATACGAGTGAAGACCACGACGACGCCCCCGAGACCACCACCATTCCCACGGCGATGGCCGAACAATCCGGTATCCGCGTCGCCCCGGTCGCCGCCGGCACCATCGCCGACGAACACGACGTGCAGGGCCTGCTGACCCCGGTGGACGGCCGTGTCGCGCAGGTGATGGCCCGCTTCCCCGGCCCGATCCGCTCGCTGCGGGCCAACGTGGGCGACACCATCAAGGCCGGCCAGGTACTGGCCAGCATCGAAAGCAACCTCAGCCTCACCACCTACACGGTCAGCGCCCCGATCAGCGGCGTGGTGCTGGCCCGCCAGGCGCAGGTTGGCGGCGTGGCGGGCGAGGGCACCCCGCTGTTCGAAATCGGCGACCTGTCCACGCTGTGGGTGGACCTGCACATCTTCGGCAACGACACCCAGCACATCACCGCCGGCGTACCGGTCACGGTGTCGCGCATGACCGACGGGGTCACCCAGGCCACCACGCTGGAACGCGTGCTGCCCGGCACCGCCACCGCCAGCCAGAGCACCGTGGCCCGCGCCACGCTGCGCAACGACGACGGCCTGTGGCGCCCGGGCGCTGCGGTGAAGGCGCGCATCGTGGTCGCCACCCGGCCCGCCGCGCAGGTGGTGCCGCTCAGCGCGCTGCAGACGATGGACGGCAAGGACGTGGTGTTCGTGCGCACCGGCGAGACCTACACCACCCGTCCGGTGCGCCTCGGCGCGCGCGACGCCAACCAGGTGGAAGTGCTGGAAGGCCTCACCCTCGGCGATGACGTTGTCACCGCGCAGAGCTACGTAGTGAAGGCCGACATCGGCAAGGCGGGAGCGTCGCATGAGCATTGAATACACGCGCACCGCCCTGCTCGAACGCATCATTGCCGCCTCCATCGCCCATCGCTGGCTGATGATGAGCCTGACCCTGGCGTTGATCGCCCTGGGCGCGTGGAGCTTCACCAAGCTGCCCATCGATGCCACCCCGGATATCACCAACGTCCAGGTGCAGATCAACACCGCCGCCCCGGGCTATTCGCCGCTGGAAGCCGAACAGCGCATCACCTACCCGGTGGAAACCGTGATGGCCGGCCTGCCACGGATGGAACAGGCACGCTCGCTGTCGCGCTACGGGCTGTCGCAGGTCACCGTCGTGTTCGAAGACGGCACCGACATCTACTTCGCACGGCAACAGGTGGCCGAACGCCTGCAGCAGGTGAAGTCGCAGATTCCGGCCGGGCTGGACCCCCAGCTGGGGCCGATCTCCACCGGCCTGGGCGAGATCTTCATGTACACCATCGACGCCGATCCAACGGCGCGCAAACCCGATGGCAGCGCTTACACCTCCACCGACCTGCGCACCCTGCAGGACTGGGTGATCCGGCCGCAGCTGCGCAACGTGCCGGGCGTGACCGAGGTCAACACGATCGGTGGCTTCCAGCGTCAGGTACACATCACCCCCGACCCGGCCCGCCTGCGCGCGCTGGGCTTCACCCTGGAAGACGTGGCCCAGGCGGTGGAACGCAATAACCAGAACGTCGGCGCCGGCTATATCGAACGCAACGGCCAGCAGTTCCTGGTGCGCATTCCCGGCCAGGTGGCCAACCTGGAGGAAATCGGCAACATCGTGCTGGCGCGCCGCGAAGGCGTGCCGATCCACGTGCACGACGTGGCCGACGTCGCCGATGGACCCGAACTGCGCAGCGGCGCCGCCACCCAGAATGGCCATGAAGTGGTGATGGGCACGGTGGTGATGCTGATCGGTGCCAACAGCCGTGATGTGGCCCAGGCCGCGGCCGCGCGGCTGGAACAGGCGCAACGCAGCCTGCCGACCGGCGTCACCGTCACCGCCAGCTACGACCGCACCACCCTGGTGGACCGCACCATCCAGACCGTGGCCAGGAACCTGGTGGAAGGCGCACTGCTGGTGATCGTGGTGCTGTTCCTGCTGCTGGGCAATTTCCGCGCGGCATTGATCACCGCCGCCGTCATCCCGCTGGCGATGCTGTTCACCCTCACCGGCATGGCGCGTGGCGGCGTCTCGGCCAACCTGATGAGCCTGGGCGCGCTGGACTTCGGGCTGATCGTCGATGGCGCGGTGATCATCATCGAAAACTGCCTGCGCCGCTTCGGCGAACGCCAGCACGCGCTGGGCCGCGACATGACCCGCGAGGAGCGCTTTGCCGAAACCGCTAGTGCCACCGCTGAAGTGATCCGCCCCAGCCTGTTCGGCCTGGGCATCATCACTGCGGTGTACCTGCCGATCTTCGCGCTGTCGGGCGTGGAAGGAAAAATGTTCCACCCCATGGCGATCACCGTGGTGCTCGCGCTGAGCGGTGCGATGGTGCTGGCCTTGACCTTCGTACCGGCCGCCATTGCCTTGTTCCTGGGCGGCCGCGTGCAGGAGAAGGAAAACCGGGTGATGGCCTGGGTGCGCCGGCGTTACGAACCCCTGCTGGCGTTCTCGCTGCGGCGCGGGCGCTGGATGGTGGGTGGCGCGCTGGTGCTGGTGGTGGGCTGCGGCCTGCTTGCCACCCGGCTGGGCAGCGAGTTCGTGCCCAACCTGGACGAAGGCGACGTGGCCATGCACGCCATGCGCATTCCCGGCACCAGCCTGAGCCAATCGATCGAGATGCAGAAGCTGATCGAGAACCGCCTGGTGCAGTTTCCGGAAGTAAGCAAGGTGTTCTCCAAGATCGGCACGCCCGAGGTGGCCTCCGACCCGATGCCGCCGTCGGTGGCCGATACCTTCATCATGATGAAGCCGCGCAAGGACTGGCCGCACCCGCGCAAGCCGCGCGCGGCGCTGCTGGCAGAGCTCGAAGCGGCGGTGGAGCAGCTGCCCGGCAACAACTACGAGTTCACCCAGCCGATCCAGATGCGCACCAACGAGCTCATCTCCGGCGTGCGTGCCGACGTGGCGGTGATGCTGTTCGGCGATGACCTGGAGACGTTGCTGAAGGTGGGCAAGCGCATCGCCAACGTGGCCGGCAGCGTACCGGGCGCGGCCGATGTGCGGGTGGAGGAAACCAGCGGCCTGCCGCTGCTCACGGTCACCCCCAACCGCAGCGCACTGGCGGGCTACGGGCTCAACCCGGGGCAGGTGCAGTCCACCGTCGCTACGGCGGTTGGCGGGCAGGTGGCCGGCCAGCTGTTCGAAGGCGACCGACGCTTCGACATCGTGGTGCGCCTGCCCGAGGCGCTGCGCCAGGACCCGGCCGCGCTGGCCGACCTGCCGGTGTCGCTGGCGCCGGCCCTGGAGGGCGATGCCGACGAATCCAGCCAGGCCGGCGGCTGGACCAGCGGCACCGCGCGTACCGTGCCGCTGCGCGAGTTGGCCACGCTGGCCAACAGCGAGGGCCCGAACCAGATCAACCGCGAGAACGGCAAGCGCCGCATCGTGGTCACCGCCAACGTGCGCGATCGCGACCTGGGCAGTTTCGTCAGTGACCTGCAGCAGGCGATCAACCGCGATGTGCAGGTGCCCAATGGCTACTGGATCGAGTACGGCGGCAGCTTCGAGCAGCTGATCTCGGCCAGCCAGCGCCTGGCGGTCGTGGTGCCGGTCACCCTGACCCTGATCTTCGCGCTGTTGTTCTGGGCGTTCGGCTCGGTCAGGGACGCGGCCATCGTGTTCAGCGGCGTACCGCTGGCGCTCACCGGTGGCGTGCTGGCGCTGGCCGCCCGTGGCATTCCGTTGTCGATCTCCGCCGGCGTCGGCTTCATCGCGCTGTCGGGTGTAGCGGTGCTCAACGGCCTGGTGATGATCAGCTTCGTGCGCAGCCTGCGCGAGGGGGGCATGCCGCTGGCCGATGCGGTGCGCGAAGGCGCGCTGGGCCGCCTGCGGCCGGTGCTGATGACCGCGCTGGTGGCATCACTCGGCTTCGTGCCGATGGCCTTCAACGTCGGCGCCGGCGCCGAAGTCCAGCGCCCGCTGGCCACGGTGGTGATCGGCGGCATCGTCTCCTCCACGCTGCTCACCCTGCTGGTGCTGCCGGTGCTGTACCGCTGGCTGCACCGAGGGAAGTAGCGTTACCCGGGTAGCGCCCGACCGTTGGTCGGGCGTTGCGCGTGCTCGATAAGCCGAACGGCCTTCGCCACGCCATCCTCCGTCGCCATGGCCCGTCCCAACGCAGCTGCACGTGCCCGCGTGTCCGCATGCTCGGCAACGGCAATCGCACGCCCCAACGTTTCGGTGTCCAGGCGTTTTGGCGAAAGAGGTTCGGCAGCGACGCCGATCTCCTGCAATCGTGCTGCCCAGAAGAACTGATCTGCCGCAAACGGCATGACCAACGACGGCACGCCTGCGCGGCATGCCGAATGCGTTGTGCCGCTGCCGCCGTGATGGATCACCGCAGAACAGCGTGGGAACAGCGCTTCGTGCGGAACAGGACCAATGACGAATACGTTTGCTGGCAACGGACCGTCTGGAAGGCCTGCCCACCCCGGGAACAACAGCACGCGGCGAGGTGCCAGCGCCGCCAGCAGCGCAGGCAATACCGTGTTGCGATCAAATCCAGTCATGCTGCCAAATCCCACATAGACCGGGGCAGGGCCCGCCTCCAGGAACGCCTGCAGCGCAGGCTCGGGTTGCCAGTCCGCATCCGGTGCACGCCACTGCCCGCACACATGGTGATTGGCCGGCCAGTCCGCAGGCGGCGGCATCAGGCTCGGCGAGATGCCATACAGCATCGGAAGATCGCGCCACAGCGATCGTCGCGCCGGCATGCCCAGCGCCCGCCGTGCGTCGTTGATGGGTGCGCGGAAGGTCCGCCACACCGCCTGGTTGACCAGCCCGTAGCTGAGCCGATTGAGCAGGCCAGGCAGCGGCAGCCGTGGCAGGAACGGGGAGGGGAACGCACGGGTCGGGGTCAGCGGAATCATCCCGGTGCCAATGGCCGGCACCCCGTGGTGCTCGGCCACCGTCATGCCCACGAAGGCGGCAAGCCCGCCAGTCAACACCGCATCGCACCCAGCCGCGGCAGCATCGGCCTGCCGCGTCCACGCCGGCACATGCCGCTGCGCCATCCGCGCCAGCCCGCGCGATGCCGCTGCCATATCATTGCCCCGCGATACCAGCGCCACCACCTCGTCGTGGATGTCGCCTTCGAGCGCCGCATGCGGAACGCCCAGCGCCTGCGCGCTGCCCAGCGTGCCGCCCTCGGCCAGCACCATGACCTCATGTCCAGCTGCCTGCAGCCCATGGCACAACATCACCAGCGGCCGGGTGTCGCCTTCTGTTCCATAGGTCACCGCCAGCAGCCGCATGCCATCCTCCCGGGTAGAGGGGCCAGTATCGCCAGCCGCTGCGACCGTGGCGTGCAGGGAGGGGGCAGGCCGTTCAGCCACGGCAGGCCAGGTCGGTTGTGGACAACTTGCACCCACGGGTCGGCTCCGGCATAATGCGCGGCTCGCTGTGTCCGGATTTGTCCGGATTGGCGGCCGGGAACACGTCATCCGGTCTGCCCTCGTCAGCGTAACCCTTTGATTCTCATGACGTGTGGCGGGAAACCGTCGAGGCCGCCGTCGCCCGGGCTATGGGCTGACACATACTTTCATCGAGGTGCGCAATGTCCCGCGTATGCCAAGTTTCCGGCAAGCGAGTGCAGACGGGTAACAACGTCTCGCACGCCAACAACAAGACCCGTCGTCGTTTCCTGCCCAACCTGCACGAGCGCCGCTTCTGGGTCGCCAGCGAAAGCCGCTGGGTCAAGCTTCGTGTTTCCGCGCATGCACTGCGCACCATCGACAAGAACGGCATCGATTCCGTTCTGGCTGAGCTGCGTGCGCGCGGCGAAAAGGTCTGAGGAGTAGACGATCATGGCAGGCAAGCGCGATAAGGTCCGTATGATTTCGACCGCCGGTACCGGTCACTTCTACACGACCGACAAGAACAAGAAGAACACCCCCGGGAAGATGGAATTCTCGAAGTACGATCCGGTCGTGCGCAAGCACGTCCCGTACAAGGAAGGCAAGATCAAGTAATCCCTCACCGGATTGCTCGATAGCCAACGAAGAACCCGCCTCACGGCGGGTTTTTTCGTTTCTGGGGGCGTGCACGCCGGCCATGGCAGAATGCCGGCACACCCCCAAACGGGCGCACCGATGCTGTTCGAATGGCTGCTGGGTTCATGGCTGCTGATGCTGGACTGGCTGATCCGGCTGGCCGCGCTGTTCTGGATTCCCAGCCGCACCACGCCCGGCGCGGCGCGCAGCTGGCTGCTGCTGGTCGGCTTCGTGCCCCTGCTGGGCCTGCCGCTGTACCTGCTGTTCGGCCACCCCTGGCTGTCGCGCCAGCGCGTGCAGCGCCAGGCCGAGGCCTCGCAGGTGATCCGCGAGGAGCAGGCGCTGCAGCCGCCGCTGCGCTGGAACCCGGTGCCCGATACCGCCACCGCCGAAATGGTGCCGCTGATCGAGCGCCAGGGCGACTTCATGCCCGTGCATGGCAACGCGGTGGAGCTGCTGACCGATTACGACGCCTCGCTGCAGGCGCTGATCGACGATATCGACCAGGCCCGCGACCGCGTGCACCTGCTGTACTACCTGATGTTCGACGACGCGGTGGGCGAAGCGGTGGTGCAGGCCCTGCAACGCGCCGCCGCGCGTGGCGTGCACTGCCGCCTGCTGCTGGATGCGGTGGGCGCCAAGCGCGGCCTGCGCCGCTACCGGCACCGCCTGCAGGCGCTGGGCGTGGACGTGCGCGCCATGCTGCCCGATCGGCTGCGCTGGCGCCGCAGCGGGCGCATGGACCTGCGCAACCACCGCAAGATCGCGGTGATCGACAACCGGGTCGGCTACATCGGCTCGCAGAACCTGGCCCAGCCCGGCTTCGTGCCCGGCTACCCCAACCGCGAACTGGTGGCGCGGGTGCGTGGCCCGGCGGTGGCGCACCTGGAGGCGGTGTTCGCCAGCGACTGGTACATGGAAACCGGCCAGCGCCTGGAAGTGATGATGGTCGAACCGGTCTGCGCCGATGACGTGCCCACCCAGCTGCTGCCCAGCGGCCCGGCCTACCCCTTCAGCAACGCGCGCGATGCGGTGAACGCGCTGATCCACCTCGCACGCCGCCGCATCGTGCTGGTCACCCCGTACTTCGTGCCGGATGAGGCCACCCTGAGCGCGCTGCGCATCGCCGCGCTGTCGGGGGTGCAGGTGCAGCTGATCCTGTCGGCCAGCAACAACCAGCACCTCACCGCCTGGGCGCAGGAGGCGTATTACGACGAACTGCTGCGCGCCGGTGTGCGCGTGGCGCTGTACGAGCCGCATTTCCTGCATGCCAAGCACCTCACCGTGGACGAGGACATCGCGCTGGTCGGCTCGATCAACCTGGACATCCGCTCGTTCGCGCTCAACGCCGAAATCGGCATGCTCTGCTACGACCGGGGGCTGGTGCGACAGCTGATCGAGATCGAAGACGACTACCTGCGGCAGTCGCGCCAGCTCGACCTGAAGGCGTGGCGGCTGCGGCCCGCGTGGCGACGCAGCCGCGAAGGCATCGCACGGCTGGCCGATGCGCTGATGTAGCGCACGGGGCGTTGCGGGCGCATGTCCTACAATGCGGCCATGACCGACTCCGAACCCATGCTCCAGGCCGACCTGGCCATCATCGGCGGCGGTGCGGCCGGTGTGCTGGTCGCGCTCAACGCGCTGCGCAGCGCCACGGTGCCGCTGCAGGTGGTCCTGTTCGAGCCCGCGTCCACGCTGGCACAGGGCATCGCCTACGCCACGCCGTGGCCGGAGCACCTGCTCAACGTGCCGGCCGGCAAGATGAGCGGCCTGCCCGAGCAGCCGGGTGATTTCGTCGATTACCTGCTGCAGGCCGACGCATTGCCGGGCCTGTCGCGCGATGCACTGGCCGAGACCTTTGTTCCGCGCCGCCATTACGCGGCGTACCTGCAGCATCGCCTTGCCGACGCCGAGGCGCAGAGCCCGGCGCAGCTGCAGGTGGTGCACGCTCCGGTCGTCTCCCTGGTGCCGGGTATGCCGTTGCACACACTGCTGCTGGCCGACGGCGGGCAGTGGCAAGCGC
The DNA here is from genome assembly GCA_002386405.1 of Stenotrophomonas maltophilia. Taxonomy (GTDB): domain Bacteria; phylum Pseudomonadota; class Gammaproteobacteria; order Xanthomonadales; family Xanthomonadaceae; genus Stenotrophomonas; species Stenotrophomonas maltophilia_AD. The sequence continues at coordinate 3,529 of DGIP01000303.1, read as the reverse complement.
CGCAGGTGGTCCTGGCCTGCGGCAACAGCATGCGCCCGTTGCCCGCGCCCGGCGCCGAGGCCCTGCCGCCCGGCCGTGTGGTCGATGCATGGGATTACGACGGCGTACGCCTGCTGGCCGGCGATGGCGACCTGGCCATCATCGGCTCGGGCCTGAGCATGGCCGACAGCGTGGTGGCATTGGCCACGGCGGGTCATCGCGGCCGCATCCACGTGCTGTCGCGGCACGCACTGCTGCCCCTGCCACACGCGCACGGCGGCATCGCCAAGTTCGATCCGCAGCCGCTGCTGGCGATGCCACTGCGCGCCCGCATGCGCGCGCTGCGCGGCCATGTGCGCGACGCGGCGGCGAAGGGCATTCCGTGGCAGGGCGTGATGGACCGCATCCGTCCTCTGGGCCAGGCGCTGTGGCAGGGACTCGATGCGGCTGACCAGCGCCGTTTCCTGCGCCACGTGGTGCGCTACTGGGACGTGCACCGCCACCGCATTGCCGAAACCGTGCATGCGCAGCTGGCGGAACTGGAGCAATCGGGCCAGCTGCAGCGCCACCGTGCGCGGCTGGATGCGCTGCTGGTGCTGGACGGTACGTTGCAGCTGCACGCGCACGGGCCGCAGGGCGGCATGCAGCCGCTGAACGTAGGCGCGGTCATCAACGCCACCGGCGTGGAAACCCGCGCGTTGGCCATGCGCAACCCGCTGCTGCAGCAGCTGCTGGCCGATGGCCATGCGCGCCCCGGCCCGCATGGGCTGGGGCTGGACAGCGACGGGGCAGGGTTCCTGCTGGATGCGCAGGGCAGGCCGCAGCCGGGCGTGCAGCTGGTGGGCAGCCTGCGCATCGGCACCCTGTGGGAAAGCCTGGCCATTCCTGAGCTTCGGATTCAGGCGCAACAGGCCGCCATGGCGGCGTCGGGTCACGACCCACGGTCGTGACCTACCGGTTGGCTGGCCGGCCCCCGTGGGGCGGCGGGCGGGGTAAAATGAGCGCATGGATGTCTCCCACCTGCTCGACGGGCTCAACCCCGCTCAGCGCGAAGCTGTGTCCGCCCCGCCTGGCCACCATCTGGTGCTTGCCGGTGCCGGTTCCGGCAAGACCCGCGTACTGATCCACCGCATCGCCTGGCTCAATGAAGTCTGCGGCGTGCCCACCCATGGCATTTTCGCGGTGACCTTCACCAACAAGGCCGCCGGCGAAATGCGCCACCGCATCGACGTGCAGCTGCCGCAGGGCAGCCGTGGCGCGTGGATCGGCACCTTCCACGGCCTGGCCCATCGCCTGCTGCGCCTGCACTACCAGGAAGCCAAGCTGCCCGACAGCTTCCAGGTGCTGGATTCGGACGACCAGCTGCGGCTGGTCAAGCGCGTGGTGCAGCAGCTGGAAATCGACGACAGCAAGCACCCGCCCAAGCAGATCGCGTGGTGGATCAACGAGCAGAAAGACGAAGGCCGCCGCCCGCAGCACATCCAGCCCGAGCCGAACGATGCCTGGCTGGAAACCATGCGCCAGGCCTACGCGGCCTACCAGGAGCGTTGCGACCGTGCCGGCCTGGTCGACTTCGCCGAGCTGCTGCTGCGCGCGCACGAACTGCTGCGCGACAACCCGGCGCTGCTGGCCCACTACCGCTCGCGCTTCCGCGAGATCCTGGTGGACGAGTTCCAGGACACCAACGCCATCCAGTACGCCTTCGTGCGCGTGCTGGCCGGCGACAGCGGCCACGTGTTCGTGGTCGGCGACGATGACCAGGCCATCTACGGCTGGCGCGGCGCCAAGGTCGAGAACGTACAGCGCTTCCTGAAGGATTTCCCCGGCGCGCAGACCGTGCGCCTGGAGCAGAACTACCGCTCCAGCGCCAACATCCTGGGCGCGGCCAATGCGGTGATCGCGCACAACCCGGACCGGATCGGCAAGGAACTGTGGACCGACAGTGGCGATGGCGACCCCATCGACCTGTACGCGGCCTACAACGAAATGGACGAGGCGCGTTACGTGGTCGAGCGCGCGCGCCAGTGGGTGCGCGATGGCGGCAGCTATGGCGACGCCGCCGTGCTCTACCGCAGCAACGCGCAGTCGCGTGCATTCGAAGAAGCGCTGCTCTCCGAGCAGGTGCCGTACCGCGTGTATGGCGGCATGCGCTTCTTCGAGCGCGCCGAAATCAAGGACGCGCTGGCCTACCTGCGGTTGATGACCAACCGCAACGATGACGCCGCCTTCGAGCGCGCGGTCAACACACCGACGCGCGGTATCGGCGACCGCACCCTGGACGAAGTGCGCCGGCTGGCGCGCACCCAGGCGATCTCGCTGTGGGAAGCCACCATGCTCACCACCCAGGGCAACGAGCTGGCCGCCCGCGCGCGCAACGCGCTGGCAGGCTTCCTCACCCTGGTCAACCAGCTGCATGCCGAAGCCGGCGAGATGACCCTGGCCGAGCGCATCGACCACGTGCTGATCCGCTCGGGCTTGCGCGAGCACTGGTCCAAGGAAAGCCGCAACGCGCTGGATTCGGAATCGCGCGCGGACAACCTGGACGAGCTGGTCTCGGTGGCCTCGCGCTTCACCCGGCGCGAGGACGACATCGAGGAAACCGGCGAGACCATGAGCGAGCTGGTCGCCTTCCTGTCCTACGCCTCACTGGAAGCCGGCGAAGGCCAGGCCCAGGCGGGTGAGGAGGGCGTGCAGCTGATGACGCTGCATTCGGCCAAGGGCCTGGAATTCCCGCTGGTGTTCCTGGCCGGCATGGAAGATGGCCTGTTCCCGAGCGCGCGTTCGCTGGAAGAAAGCGGGCGGTTGGAAGAAGAGCGCCGCCTGGCCTACGTGGGCATTACCCGCGCGCGCCAGAAGCTGGTGCTCAGCTACGCCGAATCGCGCCGCATCCACGGCCAGGAAAACTACAACGTGCCCTCGCGCTTCCTGCGCGAGATCCCGCGTGAGCTGCTCAACGAAGTGCGCCCCAAGGTGCAGGTCTCGCGTGGTGCCTCGCTCGGTGCCAGCCGCCCGGCCGGCCACGCTGCGCTGGAGGCGCCGCCGCTCAAGCTGGGCGCCATGGTCACCCACGCCCGCTTCGGCGAAGGCATGGTCACCGACTACGAAGGCAGCGGCGCACACGCGCGCGTGCAGGTGGAGTTCGCCGAGGCCGGCAGCAAGTGGCTGGTGATGGCCTACGCCAACCTCACCGTGATCTGACCGGGCGTGTCACGGATGACCCGCCATGTGCTTTTCCTCTGCAGCCAGAACCGCCTGCGCAGCCCGACCGCTGAACAGGTATTCGCCGACTGGCCTGGCGTGGAAACCGCGTCGGCCGGCGTGCTCGCCGATGCGGATGTGCCGGTGAGCCCGGAGCTGCTGCAGTGGGCGGAGGTCATCTTCGTGATGGAGCGGGCGCACCGCACCCGGTTGGCCAGCCGGTACCGGCAGTGGTTGAACGGGAAGCGGGTGATCTGCCTGGATATTCCGGACGACTACGACTTCATGCAGTCGGAGCTGGTGGAACTGTTGAAAAAGAAGGTAGTTCCGCACCTGTAGAGCCACGCCCTGC
>DGIP01000010.1:15171-15600 GCA_002386405.1 Stenotrophomonas maltophilia | reverse complement strand
CACTGCGCAGGCCATCCAGCAGTGCCTGGGCCGTGGCCACGTCGGGCATCTGGCTCAGGCCGCCGAAGTCCAGGATCACCGCCGCGCGGCCGAACAGCTTCGGCGCGCGGGCCACGCGGTCGTGCATTTCGCGGGTGAGGCGTTCCACATCAAGGGTGCGGATGCGCAGGTTGGCGATGCCCACCTGGCCGATCTTCAGTTCACCGGCCTGTTCAAAATCCATGTTCGCCGCCACCTCAGGTCCCCGTCGGTCGATGCGCGCGCAGCGGCTCGCGACGATGGCCCACCCAGGGCACGTCCGGCAGCGCGTCGCCGTAGGTGTCGTGCACCCACTGGTAACTGCACAGGTCCTTGAGCAGCATGCTGGCCCGCACATCCACGTGCGGCATGTTGTTCTGCCCGACCTCGCGGAAGCCGAAGCTGCCGTGG
>DGIP01000010.1:0-14987 GCA_002386405.1 Stenotrophomonas maltophilia | reverse complement strand
CTGCTGACCCACCACCGGAAGCCGAAGCTGCCGTGGAACAGCAGCGCCGCATCGGCGCCGTGGTCCAGGAACACCTCGCAGGTCAGCTGCGGGTAGCGCAGCTCGGCGTAGCTCTGCGCATCGGCGTAGAACGCGCGGCCCACGCCACCGCCACGGCGGCGGCTGGCCACCACGATGCGGTCGATGTAGAAGAATTTGCTGGTCAGGTGCTGCTTGAACCAGGCGAAGTTGCTGCTGTCGTGCTGGCTGTCGCTGCCGAAACCGATCAGGAAGCCGGCCAGGTTGCCGTCGCGCTCGGCGACGCGGAAATATTCAGCGGTTTCATAGAACAGGCGCAGGCGGGCGGCATCCAGCGGAAGGATGGCCAGGCCGGCGTTGTTGTTCAGGGCCAGGACGGAATCGAGCTCGTGCTCGCGCACGTCGCGGATGACAATCGACATTGTGACTCCGTGGGGTAACGCGGTTGGCCCGTCTAGGGGCCCTGCCGGTGATTATTGCATGGGTGGCCGGGCAGGGCACAGGCCAGCCATGACTTATGTCCGGGTGCAGCGGCGCAGGTTCAGCCTAAGATGCGTCCATGTTGGGATACCTCAGCCAAACCCGAGTACTGCGACTGGCCGGCCTGTTCACCTGGGTCATGCTTGGCTTGCCGCTGGTCTATTCCCAGTACGAAGCGGTCCGCCGCAGCGGCGGCATCGACGTGCCGCCCCTGCTGCTGTTCGTGTCCTACCTGGCCTTCGGCGGCGGCTACCTGTGGCTCACCCGCGGCCTGCGCAACGGCGGCCATTCGGCCTGGTACGACCGCGCCATCCTGGTCCTGCTGACCATTTCCGCCCTGGCCGTGAGCTTCCTGAGCGGCTCGGGCCTGGGCAGCATCCTGATGATGGTGGCCGCCGGGGTCATCCCGTGGATGCTGCCGGCGCGGGTCGGGGTGATCTGGCTGCTGGTCAGCCAGCTGGCGGTGGCCCCGGTCTATTACCTGTTCCTGCCGTTTTCGCTGTTCGAGGCGGTCATGCAGTCGCTGCTGTACGGCGGCTTCTCCATGTTCATCTTCGTGACCAGCCTGGTCGCCCGCCAGCAGACCGATGCCCGCGAAGAGCAGCGCCGGCTCAACACCGAGCTGCGCGCCACCCGCGTGCTGCTGGCCGAAAGCGCCCGGGTCAACGAGCGCACCCGGATCTCGCGCGAGCTGCATGACCTGCTCGGCCACCACCTCACCGCGCTGAGCCTGAACCTGGAAGTGGCCGGCCACATCACCGAGGGCCAGGCCCAGGAGCATGTGCACCAGGCCCATACCCTGGCCAAGCTGCTGCTCACCGACGTGCGCGAAGCGGTCAGCCAGCTGCGCGACAGCGGCGCCATCGACCTGGCCGCCGCGCTGCGCCCGCTGACCGAACAGGTGCCTTCGCTGGCCATCCACCTGGACATCGAAGAACCGCTGAGCGTGGAAGACCCCGAACAGGCCCACGTGCTGCTGCGCTGCACCCAGGAGATCATCACCAACGCGGTGCGCCATGCCCGGGCCCGCAACCTGTGGATCGAGGTGTTCCGCGAGCCGCCGGGGCAGGTGGTGGTGCAGGCGCACGACGACGGCGTGGGCGCCGATGGCATCGTGATCGGAAATGGCTTGCGTGGCATGCGCGAACGCCTGCAACAATGCGGCGGTGAGCTGCAGATTGAAACCCACCGGGGTCAGGGCTTCCGCCTGCGCGCCTCGGTTCCCGGCGTGCCAGTGCTGATGCTGGGTGCCATCCTGGAAGGAGTGCGTTGATGATTCGCGTCTGCCTGGTCGACGACCAAACCCTGGTGCGGCAGGGAATCCGCTCGCTGCTCGCCCTGGATGACGGGATCGAAGTGGTGGCCGAAGCCGCCGATGGCCGCCAGGCCGTCGAGGTGGTGCCGCAGATCCGCCCCGACGTGGTGCTGATGGACATGCGCATGCCGGTGATGTCCGGGCTCGAGGCGCTGCAGTCGCTGTCGCGGCTGGGCCAGCTGCCGCCGACCATCATCCTCACCACCTTCGACGACGACCAGCTGGTGCTGGCCGGGCTCAAGGCCGGCGCCAAGGGCTACCTGCTCAAGGACGTGACCCTGGAACAGCTGGTCGGTGCCATCCGCACCGTGGCCGATGGCGGCTCGCTGGTGCAGCCGGCCGTCACCCAGCGCCTGCTGTCGGGGCTGGAGCACATGCGCAACGAGTTCGTGAGCCTGGACCGGCCCGACCCGCTCACCGACCGCGAGACCGAGATCCTGCGGCTGATGGCCAGCGGGTTCTCCAACAAGGAGATCGCCAATTCGCTGGGCGTGGCCGAAGGCACCATCAAGAACCACGTCTCCAACATCCTGTCCAAGCTGGGCGTGCGCGACCGCACCCGGGCCGTGCTGAAGGCATTCGAGCTGCAACTGGTGTGAACATGAACGCCAGTTGAAAGCCTTGTGTGGCAAGGCCTGCGGCGGTCGTCGCAGGCCACCTTGCCGAAACCGGCAAATAAATATGGCCAACGGCCACATGCTGGCCCGCGCGATGCGCTATCTTTCCGCTCCTTGTCTATTCAAAACCGCTGCCGGTATGGAAACCGGTGCGCCAATCCTGATCAACAACACCCGCGAAGCCTGCTAGGATTGGCGCTTCGCTTCAATCAACCCGGCCGTGGGATCGGCCCCGGAGACTCCTGAATGACCCGTATTATCGAGTTCCTGATCGCCTTGGGGATCGTGGCTGGCCTGTTCGTCATCATTGGCGTTGTGCTGCCGGGCGAGCGTCACATTACCGAAAGCATCGAGACCAACCGCAAGATGACGATCGTGTACGACACGGTCAACAGCCTGCGCCGCTTCAAGGACTGGAACCCGCTTGTCCTGCGCGATCCCGCCATTGAACTGAAGCATTCCGGCCCCGCCTCCGGCGTGGGTGCCCGCCTGGACTATTCCTCCAAGGAATCGTCGCTGGGCCAGGGCAGCTGGGAAATCACCGAGTCCGAGCCGAACAAGCGCGTGGCCATCGCCATCGAGGACCCGACCAAGGGCCACGACAAGAAGACCAGCTTCACGCTTGAGCCGACTGGCAAGGGTGGCCGCAACGTCAAGATCACCCAGGACTACAGCATCAAGTACGGCTGGAACCTGTTTGGTCGTTACGCGGGCCTGTACGTCAGCCGTCACGTCGGTGACGACCTGAAGCTGGGTCTGTCGCGCATGGCCAACATGCTGGCCACCGTGCCGAACATCGACTACCGCACCGCTGAAGCCCCGCTGGTCGACCTGGCCATCATCGATGCCCCGGCCGAAGACCTGCTGGTCGTCACCGCCGGTAACGTCGATCGCGGCGAAGCGACCATCACCAAGTCCATCAAGGACAACCAGGAGTGGATCAAGCGCGTGATGGAGGCCAATGACCTCGAAGCCGCCGGTCCGTTCCGCATCATCACCACTGACTTCGGTCAGGAAAAGTACGCCTTCGACGTGGCCCAGCCGGTCAAGAAGAAGGGTACCGAAGGCGCTTCGGCTGAAGCCCTGACGGTGAAGATCGATGGTGGCGCCCCGGTCAAGTACGTGCACGTTGCCCCGCACCGTACCGCCCACGCCAAGTACACCGGCCACATGGCTGGCCTGGACATCGCCCGCAACGCACTGCGTGCCTGGGCTGTCACGGGCGGCAACGAAGTGATCGATCGTCCGTACGAAACCTGGAACGGCGGCTTGGAAAAGTCGTTCACCCAGGACGGTACGTACGACATCTACTGGGCCGTCAAGTAAACCGACGGTTGCCACGGATGTAACGTAGAACAGAAAACGCGCCGCTTCCTGCGGCGCGTTTTTTTTTGGAGGATGCAGCCATGCTCAACCTGGAACGACGCGCGCGTAAACCTTCGCTGCTGGCCTGCCTGGGCGGCCTGCTGGCGGCCACGGCCGTAGGCCTGTCGGCCTACGCCTCGCACGGCATCGCCGAACCGCTGGCGCAGTCGCACGTGAACACCGCCGCGCTGTTCGCGTTCGGGCATGGCGTGTCGCTGGCGGTGCTGGGCCCCACCCAGCAGAACAGCGTGGGCAAGCTCGCGCTGTACGTGCTGCTGCTGGGCACGCTGCTGTTCTCGGGCAGCCTGGTGGCTGGCGCGTTGTGGCAGTTCCGCACCGGGCTGGCCCCGGTGGGCGGCACGGCATTGATGGTCGGTTGGGTGGTGTACGGGCTCAACGCCCTGAGGCGCTGACATGCCGCGCTTCCGCCGCGGCTTCGATGTACAGGAGGCGCACGACTGGCTGTCGCGGCGCGACCGCCGGCTGGGCACCTGGATGAAGCGGCTTGGGCCGGTGGAGGCGCCCCCCGGGTGGGCGCGCAGCTTCGACCCGGTCGATGCGCTGGCCCGCGCGATCCTGTTCCAGCAGCTCAGCGGCAAGGCCGCCTCCACCATCGTGGGCCGGGTGGAGGCCGCCATCGGCAGCACCCGCCTGCACGCCGACACCCTGGCGCGGATCGACGATCCCGGCCTGCGCACCTGCGGCGTCTCCGGCAACAAGACGCTGGCCCTGCGTGACCTGGCGCGGCGCGAGGCGGCCGGCGAGATTCCCGACCTGCGGCGGATGTCGGTGATGCCGCATGACGCGATCATCGACGCACTGGTGCCGATCCGCGGCATCGGCCGCTGGACCGTGGAAATGATGCTGATGTTCCGGCTCGGTCGCCCCGACATCCTGCCCATCGACGATCTGGGCGTGCGCAAGGGCGCCCAGCGGGTGGACAAGGCCGAGCTGATGCCGACCCCGAAGGAGCTGGCCGCCCGCGGCGAAAAGTGGGGCCCGTTCCGGACCTACGCCAGCCTGTACCTGTGGCGCATCGCCGATTTCACCGAAAGCCCGAAGGCCACTACCAACCGCTCGCAGGACTGAGCCACGCAAGGCGTGGCTCTACGGTTGGGGTCTGGCCCAGCACCAATGCCAAGGCTCGTACACGATGCCGTGGGGGTTGTCGCGCGGATAACTCAGGTGGAAGCCGTAGCTCCCCGCGTGCTCCAGCAGCCACGCGAATGCCGCAGTTTCCTCGAAGCTCTCCTCCGCCGGCGGTTCCCCCGGGCTGCTGATATCCAGCGCACGCCCGCTGTGGTGTTCGCTGTACCCCGGCGCGGCGTTGACCTGCAGGATCGCATCCACGTCCAGCCCGCGTGCGCGTTTGCGCGCGAAGATGCCCAGCTGGTAGTCGTGGCTGCGGTAGCCCGAAATGGCCTCCAGTACGATCCCCTCGCGCGCGGCCTGCTGCTGCATGCGCTGCCAGGCGCGCGCGGCGTCCTGCTGCAGCCACAGCGGCCGGCGGTAACGGTCGAATCCGGCCAGCGCCAGCCGTTCCGGTTCGGCTTCCAGCGCCAGCGCGGTGTCCTGCTCATAGCGCGCCGCATCGATGCCCAGCTGTTCCAGCCGATCCTGCAGCCCACTCAGCGGCAGCAGGGCATCGGCCGCATGCGCGCGCTGCGTGCCATGCAGCGCAAGGTCCAGGGCATCGAGTGCTTCTTCGATGCCCGGCTCACGCATCAGGTGCGGCACCAGCGGCAGCAGGCCGTGCGCGGTGGCGGCGGCCAGGTACTGCCCGTCACGCTTGCGCCGCAGCACCCAGCGGGCCCGCGCCAGCGCCCGTGCATCGGCGTTGCTGCGCGCACGCAGCAGGCCGCCGGGCCACAGTTCGATGTCGGCGGTGTTGATCAGCAGGGCAGGGTAGCGGCGCATGCCCCCAGCTTAGCGCGTGGCCTGCGCGTTCAGCGCATCCAGCAGCGCCCGGGGCTGTTCGGGGCTGAGCAGCAGCACGCTGTCATCGCGCAGCGGCAGGTACAGCACGCGGCTGGCGTCGGTGATCAGGCAGAACGCCTTGCGCCGGCCGCCCATGCGGTAGTGGCCGGACTGGAAACCGGGCATGCCATAGCCGTTGATCTTCAAGCCGCGCTTGAATTCGGTGTGCTCGGCCAGGTCCACGATGCGCGCCTTGTCCAGCTGCAGCGAGGCCACCGCGGTGCGGCGGCGGTAGAACGTGGAGGTGACCACCAGTTCGCCGTGCTGCAGCTGGATGCGGCGGCGGAAGAAGCCCCAGCTCAGCACGGCGGTGACCAGCAGCAGGAACGGCACCGTGTAGCCGAGTTCCATCGGCGTGCGCTGTTCGTGCTGCAGCGTGGTGCTCACGATCAGCACGGCGATGCCCAGCATCGGCACCCACAACCACAGAAGGCGCCAGATCGGTGCAGGCGCGACGGCGAACTCGGTGGGCGTGGCCGCCATCTCACAGCTCCTTTTTGAAGAACAGCAGTGCCGAACCCATCTGCAGGGTCAGCACCACGTTGACCAGTTCCCAGCCAAGCTGGCCGTGGCGGTTCATCTCGGCCTGCATTTCGTCGGGTTTCAGGCCGGTCCAGCCCGGCTTGATTTCAACGGTCAGATAGCTCCAGCGCTTGCTCATTCCTTGCTCTCCGGGTCCTGTTTGGGTTTGGGAAGGCGTCCCGCCTTGCGCAGTGCGTCGCGCAGCACGTACTCGATCTGCGCGTTGAGGCTGCGCAGCTCGTCGTCGGCCCAGCGCTGCGCCGCTGCCAGCACGTCGGCATTGATACGCAGCGGGTAGGCTTTCTTTTCACTCATGCTCAGTACAACGAGCCGGCGTTGACGATCGGCTGGGTGCCGCGGTCCGAGCACAGCACGGTGAGCAGGTTGCCCACCATCTGCGCCTTGCGCTCCTCATCCAGCTGCACCACGTTGTTCTTCTGCAGTTCGGCCAGCGCCATTTCGACCATGCCCACCGCACCGGCCACGATCCGCGTGCGCGCGGCGATCACTGCGTTGGCCTGCTGGCGCTGCAGCATCGCCTGGGCGATTTCCGGGGCGTAGGCCAGGTGGCTGATGCGCGCGTCGAGCACCTGCACGCCGGCATCGGCCAGGCGTTCGGCCAGTTCGTCCTTGAGGTGCTGGGAGATTTCAGCGGCGTGGCTGCGCAGCGACAGCTGGCCGTCCTCGTGCTGGTCGTAGGGGTAGCTGGTGGCCATCGCGCGCAGCGCCGATTCGGACTGGATGTGCACGAAGCTTTCGTAGTCGTCCACGTTGTAGACCGCCTCGGAGGCGTCCACCACCTGCCAGACGATCACCGCGGCGATCTCGATCGGGCTGCCATCGAGCTCATTGACCTTGAGCTTGCCGCTTTCGAAGTTGCGCACGCGCTGGCTGACCTTCTTCTTGCTGAAGAAGGGGTTGTTCCAGCGCAGGCCGTTGTCCTTGACGGTGCCGATGTACTTGCCGAACAGGCTCAGTACCGCAGCCTGGTTGGGCTGCACGGTGTACAGGCCGGTCAGGCTGAACAGGGCCACCAGGCCCAGCAGCAGGCCGCCCAGCACCAGCCCCAGGTTCACGTTGCCGCGCTCCACGCCTGAGAAGAACAGCCACGCCGCCACGGCCAGCAGGACGAGGACGCCCAGCAGGAAGGGCAGGCCGGAGAGCGAGCGGACGGGCTTTTCTTTCATGGTGGGCATCCTTTGCGGGCGGGTTTGGAATAGTGATATCAAATTGATATCACATCCGCAAGGCCCCCATCCCATAAAATGGCGGCCCCGCCTCTGATGTCCGGAATATCGCCATGATCACGCTCGGCACGCCGCTGTCCCCCTCCGCCACCCGCGTCCTGCTGCTGGGCTCGGGCGAACTGGGCAAGGAGGTCGCCATCGAGCTGCAGCGGCTGGGGGTGGAGGTGATCGCCGCCGACCGCTATGCCAATGCCCCGGCCATGCAGGTGGCGCACCGGTCGCACGTGATCGACATGCTCGATGCGATGGCGCTGCGCGCGCTGATCGCCGAGGAAAAGCCGCACCTGATCGTGCCCGAGATCGAAGCCATCCACACCGAAACCCTGGTCCAGCTGGAGCAGGAAACCGGCCAGCGGGTGGTGCCCACCGCGCGCGCCGCGCGCCTGACCATGGATCGCGAGGGCATCCGCCGCCTGGCCGCCGAAACCCTGGGCCTGCCGACCTCGCCGTACCGCTTCGTGGACACGGAGGCCGAGTACCGTGCCGCGGTGGCGGCGATCGGGCTGCCGTGCGTGGTCAAGCCGGTGATGTCCTCCTCGGGCAAGGGCCAGAGCACGCTGCGCAGCGAGGCCGACATCGCAGCGGCCTGGGAATACGCGCAGACCGGCGGCCGTGCCGGTGCCGGCCGCTGCATCGTGGAAGGCTTCATCGATTTCGATTACGAGATCACCCTGCTGACCGTGCGGCATGCCGGTGGCACCTCGTTCTGCGCGCCGATCGGGCATTGGCAGAAGGACGGCGACTACCGCGAAAGCTGGCAGCCGCAGCCGATGTCGCCGGCCGCGCTGGCGCGTGCGGAAGAGATCTCGCAGGCGATCACTGATGATCTGGGCGGCTGGGGCCTGTTCGGGGTGGAGCTGTTCGTGAAGGGCGACGAGGTGTGGTTCAGCGAAGTCTCGCCGCGCCCGCATGACACCGGCCTGGTCACGCTGGCATCGCAGGAACTGAGCGAATTCGCGCTGCACGCGCGCGCCATCCTGGGCCTGCCGATCCCGCTGATCCGCCAGAGCGGCGCGTCGGCATCGTGCGCGATGCTGGCGCACGGCGAAGGCGTACCGGTCTTCAGCAACGTCGACGCTGCGCTGGTACATCCGGACACGGCGCTGCGCCTGTTCGGCAAGCCCAGCGTGCACGGCCACCGCCGCGTCGGGGTCACCCTGGCGCGCGGCGAAGACATCGACCAGGCGCGGAAGATCGCGCGCGAGGCCGCCGAAGCGATCGGGGTCGAATTGCGCCCGTGATGTCGACGGGGCGACGACCAACGGTCGTCGCCTACCGTCGCCCGGTGCGCAGGTTGAACCGCCACCGTTGCACGGTACCGATTCAACCGGTAGGTACCGACCGTTGGTCGGTACGCCTTACCGCACGTCCACCCACACCAGGTGGTGGTCGCTGCCGTCGGCGATCTTTGCTTCCGGCGTTTCATTCGCCGGCCAGAACACGCCGCTGCCGATGTAGCTGAAGCCGACCGACGGCAGCACGTAATCCAGCCGCATGGTGCCGGATTTCGGGCCGAAATCACCGGTGGCGTGGAACGGCGCGCCACGGCGCACGATGCCCTTTTCGGCATAGGCCTGGCTGGTCTGCTCGGCGCCCACGCTGCGCGGGGTCGGGTAGCGCAGCACGCGGGCGTTTTCGATCAGTTCGACGATGGCATCGTGGCGGCCATCGCCATCCACCGGGTCGTTGTTGAGGTCGCCCAGGATCACGAAGCGCGCGTCCTGTGCCAGGCCGCCGCAGGTGCCCTTGTCATCGCACAGCCACGGCTTGTCGCCGGCTGACAGGTATTCCTGCCACAGCCGCAGTTCGTCGTGGTTGCGCGCCGCGTTGCGCTTTTCCGGGCCGTCGAACACCGGCGGGGTGGGGTGCGAGACCAGCGCATGCACCACGCCGTTGGGCGTGGTTACCGGCACGTCCCAATGCGACTTGGACGACAGCCGCAGCTGCGACCACACGTGGTCGTTGTAGAACGATTTGCCGCTGCGCGGGTCGATCGGGCGCAGCGCGCCGGGCAGGGTGCTCCACTTCAGCAGCTGGAAGCTGCGCACCTTGGCCTCGTCGATCGGGTACCGCGACAGCACCAGCATGCCGTACTGGCCCGGGTGCAGGCCGTAGCCCCAGGCATCGTTGCCGCGGTTGCGGCCGTCGCCGCCGATCTGGCCGTTGTTGTCCAGGTCCAGCCCGCTCTGCACGCCGGTGTTGACCGGGGCCAGGTAGCGGTAGGCGAAGTGCAGCGGCTCGCCGCCGCCCGGCTGGGCGACTTCCAGGTAGCGCTGCTGGAACAGGTCGGCGGCGCGGTGGGCGTCGTCGTAGTCGAACTCGTTGAGCAGCACCAGGTCCGGGCGGACCTGCTGCAGCACGGCGGCGATCTTGCGCGCGTGCGCGCTGTCGCCTTCGAGTTCGGCGATCAGCCCGCCGGTCTCGTCGCTGTACAGCGAGGTGTTGTAGGTGGCGATCCGCAGCGGCGCGGGCGTGGACTCCGGCATGGCGGCGGTCTTGGTCGGGGTTTGGGCGCAGGCGCCGCAGAGCAGGGCCAGGGCGAGGATCAGGGGATGGGCTTTCATCCCGCTATTTTGCACGGGCGGGCATTGCAATGGCGGGTCAGATGCCGTCCAGCGCCTCGTCGAACTCGTGCCAGCGGCGGCCGTCGTAGGCCTCCAGCGGCCGGAAGCGGCGCTTGTAGTCCATCTTGCGGTGGCCGCGGATCCAGTAGCCCAGGTACAGGTGCGGCAGCTGCTCGCGCCGGGCCCAGGCGATCTGCTGCAGGATCGCGAAGGTGCCCAGCCCACGCTGGGCGTGGTCCGGGTCGAAGAAGGTATAGACCGCCGACAGCCCCTGCGGGGTGACATCGGTGACCGCCACCGCCAGCAGCGGGCCACGATGGCCATCCTCGGACGGCCCGCGGATTTCCAGGAAGCGGCCCTGCGACCACTGCCCGATCAGGAACTGGTCGAACTCGTGCGGGCCGTGTTCGTCCATGCCGCCCTGGGCGTGGCGATGGGTCAGGTAGCGGTGGTACAGCGCGAACTGCTCATCGGTCTGCTCGGCGGCCACGATGCGCACTTCCAGGTCGTCGTTGCGCGCCAGGCAGCGGCGCTGGCTGCGGTCGGGTGCGAAACGGGCCACCGGCACCCGCACCGACACGCAGGCATGGCAGTTGGCGCAGTGTGGGCGGTAGACCAGGTCGCCGGAGCGGCGGAAGCCCCAGCTGAGCGCCATCGGGTACAGCGTGCCCAGCCGCTGGTCGTGTGGGTCCAGCACCAGGTCGCGCGCAGCCCGCTCCGGCCAGTAGCCACAGGGATGGTCCCCGGTCTGGAACAGGCGCAGCTCGTCGTCGCGGTCGGTGTGGATCGCCATGCCCACAGCATAGCGCCGGGGCGTCGCAGGCGGCGCGACTGTCTGGCGAATGAACACGGCCGGCGCCGCTGTCAACGCGGCCGGCGCCCGCGCGTTTTCTCTCCCGTGGGTGCCAACGCACCACACGAAGCATCCCCCAAACACCGGAGTGACCCATGCGCAACCGCAAACCCCTTCTGCTGCTGGCCCTGCTGATGACCACCGGCGCTGCCGGCCTGGCGGTGGCCGCCGATACCCCGGCCACGCCCACCAAGCCGGCCCGCGCGACGCTGGACACCAATGGCGACGGTTTCGTCGACCGTGCAGAGGCCGCCAAGGCACCGCGCCTGGCCGAAAAGTTCGACAGCCTGGACACCAACAAGGACGGCAAGCTGTCCCGCGAGGAAATGCCGCGCTGGCACGGCAAGCGCCACGGTCGTGGCCCGGGTGGCGGGCACGAGCGCCTGGAAAAGCTGGACGCGAACAAGGATGGCCGGATCAGCCGCGACGAAGCCAAGGCCGACCCGAAGCTGGCCGCGCGCTTCGACCAGATGGACCTCAACAAGGACGGTTACCTGGACAAGGCCGACCGCGAGCTGGGCATGAAGCAGCACCGTGATGCGTGGTTCGCTGCGGCCGATACCAACAAGGACGGCCAGCTGAGCAAGGCCGAGTTCGACGCGGCCAAGGGCCCGTTCGGTGGCCCGCGCGGCGGCAAGCCTGCGGCGAAGTAACGCGGTAGGGCCGACCGTTGGTCGGTCGCTCTTGATTTCATTAACAGCGCCGGTCACCGACCGGCGCTTTTTCATGCGTCAGATCAACCCGCGCTCGCGGGCCACGGTCAGGATCAGGCCGACGATCACCAGGTTGGTGACCAGCAACGCAGGTCGTCCGTACATCGACTGGTACACCCAGCTGGGTCCCGCGCGTCCCTTGCGTGCGGCATCACGCGCGATCATCGGCGCCATGATCCGTTGCAGCGGCACCAGGATCTGGTAGTTCACCAGCGCGGTGCCCAACACCATCGCGGCCAGCGACAGATACACCGGTGCATCCAGCACCGTCAGCGCCAGCACCGCCGCGCAGACCAGCATCGCGGTGAACGTGCTGTAGTGCACGAAGCGATGCACCGCCGCGCGTTCGGCCAGTGTCTGGGTGTAGCAGAGCAGGTAGCGGCCACCGAGGTAGCTGCCGATCACGCCGCCGGCCATCGCCGCGATGGCGATGCTCCAGTTGAACTCCGGGCCGAGCAGGTGGCTCTGGCTGGCGGCCGCACCCAGCGAGCCCATCGCCGCACCACCGGAGAGGCTGGCACCGCCCAGGCCGAGCTTGCTGCTGCCCACGCCCACGCTGGTGCCCAGCAGGATCGCCGCGCTTGCCGTGCCCGGTGCGGCCACCATCACCATCGACACCACCGCGGTGGCGAAGGCCGCGCTGGGCGCGCTGCCGCGCGCGAACTCGCCGAAACGGCGCAGCATTTCCTCGCGCACGCTGGCGCGCGCCCGCGACAGGCGCTTGCGCACGGCGGCGTCGCTCAGCCCCAGCAGGTTGGCTACCTGCTGCGAGCTCTGGCCTTCGCGGTAATACAGCAGCAGCGTTTCGCGGCTGTCCTCGGGCAACGCGGAGATGATCTCTTCGGCAGCCACTTCCTCCTCCGCCCGCTGCAGGTATTCCGGCGCGGAGGGGCTGGGGTCGGCGGCCATGCTGATCGCGATCTCGGCGGCCTCGCCCGACAGCGGCCGGCCGCGGTTGGCGCGCAGCCAGTCGCGGGCCAGGTTGCGGGTGATCTGGCGCAGCCAGGGCAGGAAGCTGGCGTGGTTGTGCAGCTGGTTGAGCTGCTGCCAGCCCTTGATGAAGGCTTCCTGCGCGATGTCCTCGCTGGCCTGCACATCGCGGGTGATCGCCAGCGCGATCGCGGTCACGGTGTTCTGGCAGGCCAGCACGATGCGCCCGTACGACTGCTGGCAGCCGCCGGCGGCGGCAGGCAGTTCGCGGTCCAGCGTGTCGATCAGCGGCAGCGTGGTCATGGCGTCGGTCCCTGGGGGTGGTGACATCATGACGGGGTGGGGCGGGGAATGTGACCGGGGCTTACGGTTGGTTCGTCGGAGGCGTGATCCGGACGCGGACCTCTTCCTCTTCCGGCGCCGGTTGGGTGGCCGGGGCCTGTGGTTGGGCCTGCTGCACCGGTGCCGGCGCAACGGTGGGCGCGGCGCGGTGGCGCATCACCACCACCATTGCCACGGCGGCGATGATCAGCAGCAGGCCGATGCGGATGCGCCAGGCCCAGTTGCGGCGCGGGGCCACGTCGGCGGCCTGGTCGCGGAAGGCGAATTCGGCGGTGGGGTGGTCGCGCCGGGTGGTTTCCAGCAGGCGGGCATCGCGCAGGATTTCGCGCGCGCGCGGCTGGTCGTTGGCATGCACCACCCACAGGGTGGGGTGGGTGGTGGCCTTGCTGGTGTCCAGGTAACTGAACTGGCTGCCGCGCTTGCTGTGGTACGAGCGCCCGTTGGTGATGCGCACCTCGATGCCGGCATCGCGCAGCAGTTTGGCCACGCCTTCCACGGTTTCCACACGCTGGCTGGTGAAGATCTGACGCATATCGAATTATTCCTTGGCCGGTACGGCAGCGGCCGCGGCACTGTCATCCACCACGCGGATCAAGCCTTCCTGCGCGGTGCTGGCAACGAGTATGCCGTTGCGGGTGAAGAACTGGCCACGGGCCAGCCCGCGCGAATCCTGTGCGCTGGGGCTGTCCAGCGAATACAGCAGCCAATCGTCGGCGCGGAACGGGCGGTGGAACCAGATCGCATGGTCCAGCGAGGCCATCTGCACATGCGGCTGGTAATAGCTGATGCCGTGCGGGAAGGTCGCGGTGCCCAACAGGTGGAAGTCCGACGCATAGGCCAGCAGCGCCTGGTGCAGTTCGGGCGCATCGCCCACGGTTTCATTCAGGCGCAGCCACACCTGGTGGTAGGGCGGGCGCTTGGGCGGGTGCAGTTCATCGCGCGGGTACACGTGGCGGAACTCGAACGGGCCGCCGCGCGAGAGCCACCGCTGCACCTTGATCGGCAGGCGCTCCAGCACGTCGGGCGGCAGCGGGCGGTTCGGTTCGATGTCTTCCGGCTGCGGCACCTCGGGCATCTTGTGCTGATGCTCGGCCCCGCTTTCGGCCTGCTGGAACGAGGCGGCGCAGAAGAAGATCACCTTGCCGTGCTGGATCGCGGTGACCCGGCGCACGGAGAAGCTGCCGCCATCGCGGGTGCGGTCCACGTCGTACACGATCGGGTGGTCGATGTTGCCGGCGCGCAGGAAATAGGCGTGCAGCGAATGCACATGCCGGCCGTTCTCGACCGTGGCCTGCGCCGCCGACAGCGCCTGGCCCAGCACCTGGCCGCCGAACACGTACTTGGTGCCGATGTCACGGCTCTGGCCCCGGAACAGGTTGTCTTCCAGGCGCTCGAGCGTGAGCAGGTCGATCAGCTCGGAAACGACGGGTTCTTGCGGCTGGGACAAGGCGGCGGCCTGCGATGGGGCGGACAGGAATTATACGGGTGCTCAGGCCTTTCCGAGCCGCGCGACCAGCGTCTGCAAGGCCTGCTGGGCGTCGGGGGCATACCAGGCCTCGACGAAGCGGTCCAGCCGGATCAGGTCGGCATGCAGCGCTTCATGCAGGTCTTCGCGGGCAATCGCGCGGGTGAGCAGCATCGGCTGGCGCGGCAGCTTCAGCAGGCGGCCCAGCCAGGCCACCGCGCGCGGCACCACATCGGCCGGGGCGGCCAGCTCATCCACCAGCCCGATCTCCAGGGCGCGTTCGGCCGGCACCATCTCACCGCCGATCAGCAGCTGCGAGGCGCGGTGGTGGCCCACCACCCGGCGCATCAGGCGCTGGATGCCTTCCGGCGCCACCAGCCCCACCTGCACCTCGTTCAGGCCGATCACCGTGGGTTGGCCCGGGTCCGGACTGCGCGCCAGGATCCGGTAATCGCAGCACAGCGCCAGCACGCAGCCACCGGCCGGCGCGTGGCCGGTCAGCGCCGCCACCACCGGCACGCGGCTTTCGGCCAGGGTGCGCACCGCGCCGAAGAACGCCTGCCAGCTGTCCAGCAGCTT
>DGIP01000216.1 GCA_002386405.1 Stenotrophomonas maltophilia | reverse complement strand
TGGCGTGGGCATGGACGTGGTCCGCCGCAACATCCAGGCGCTGGGTGGCGAAGTGCAGCTGGAAAGCAGGGCCGGCAATGGCACCCGCGTGCTGATCCGCCTGCCGCTGACCCTGGCCATCCTCGACGGCATGACCGTGGCGGTGGCGGGCGAAACCGTGATCCTGCCGCTGGCATATGTGCTGGAAGCACTGCAGCCGCAGCCGGAAGACGTGCGTTCGATGGCCGGCGAAGGCCGTGTGCTGCGCGTGCGCGGTGAATACCTGCCGATCCTGTCGCTGAGCGAGTACTACGGCTTCGGCCGCCGCACCCACGATGATTCGCTGGTGGTGGTGGTGGAAGGCGATGGCCAGAAGATCGCGCTGGAAGTGGACGAACTGGTCGGCCAGCAGCAGGTGGTGGTCAAGAACATCGAGAACAACTACCGGCGTATCAGCGGTGTATCCGGTGCGACCATCCTGGGCGACGGCCGCGTTGCGTTGATCGTGGATATCGGCGGCCTGGTGCGTTCGCTGCGGGTGCCGCAGGCGGCGTAAGCGCCACGGGCCCTGCCCGCTCGAAACGCCCCCGTTTGATGACGGGGGCGTTTTTTGTTCTGCACGCATGATGGGCGGCTTCGGTTCGCTCTAAACATTGGACCCGTTGTGGCAACCGTTCGCGCGTCGGCTTCGGACGCTTGGGCCGCGCTGCGCGCGGTGTCCACGCAGGGCGTGGACCTACGAACTGTTACGTACGCAGGACGATCACGTAATCAACGTCAAAAACGGGCGCGACGCCTTTGCGCCCTGCGCGACCGATGTAACCGAATGCGTAGATCCACGCCCTGCGTGGATGCTCTTCGTTCCGGCGCCATGAACGCCTGGTTGCAAACCGTGATGTCGGTCCGGGCCGATACGGTCGCGTATCGGTGACCCATTCGCCACCGCATGGCGAAACCATTGGTATTGCTTGCTTCCGCAACCATCGGCCGGAATCCGCGCCGCTGCGTGGGCCGCGAAAAAATGTGACATCGCGCACTCAAGAAACCGTCGTGCGCCGCCGTTATCCGCAATAGCGATGAGACGTTCATCGCCCGCCAGACGCCCCACCGCCTTGCCGCTCTCGACCTTTCGCCCAGCACCCCACGGCTGTGCGCCCCCGCCCTGCCCGGAGTTTCCCGCATGAAGTGGTTCCATGATCTGCCCATCAGCCGCAAGCTCGCGGTCGGGTTTGCCCTCACCACCCTGATGACGATCGCGCTGGGCGTGTTTGCCCTGGTGCGCCTGAACAGCGTGAATGCCGAACTCGCCGAAATGGCGAGCAATGACATTCCCTCCGTCCAGCACCTGGGCGAAGTGCGTGCGCAGCTGGGTGAATTCCGCACCTTCGAACTGGCCCAGCTGACGATGCTGGACCAGGCCGACAAGGTGGCCGACTACAACAAGCGCATGGACACCACGGCCAAGGCCGTGCGCGACGAGCTGCAGGCGTATGCCGCGCTGCCGGCCGGCGACCAGGAGAAGGCGCTGTACAAGAAGGTCGCCGCCGACCTGGAGGTCTACTTCGGCGCCAATGCGGAAATGCGCAGCGCCGTGGCCGCCGCCGATGGCGTGCTGGCCCAGCAGATCTCCGATGAGAAGTCGCGTCCGGCGCGCCGCAAGATGTTCGACGACCTCAAGGAACTCGGCGCCTTCAGCAGCGGCCTGATGCAGGCCAAGATCGCCGACGCCAACGCCACCCACCGCACCAGCGTGGTGGCCATCCTGGTCACCATCGGCCTGCTCTCGCTGCTGGCCATTGCCATGGGCGTGGTGATCTCGCGCGCCATCACCGGCCCGATCCGCCAGGCCATGCACGCCATCCAGTCGGTGGCCCGTGGCGACCTGTCGGTGAACATCGCCTCCAGCACCACCGCCGATGAAGCCGGCCGCATGCTGGCGGCCACCCGCGACATGACCCTGATGCTGCGTCGCTTTTCCAGCGAAACCCAGCAGATGGTGGAAATGCACGCCGGCCCGGACATCAGCCACCGCATCCCGGAAGACTTCCCGGGTGTGTACGGCCAGCTGGCCGTGGGCGTGAACACGGTGATCTTCGAGCACCTGGATTCGATCAAGGACGCCATCAACGTGCTCAACCAGTACGCGGCCGGCGACCTGTCGCAGAACGCGCGCCGCCTGCCCGGCACCCGCGCGATCCTGCACGAATCGATGGACGCGGCCAAGGCCAGCCTGCTGGCGATCAACACCCAGATCCAGAGCCTGGCCCAGGCCGCAGCCGCCGGTGATTTCAGCCAGCGCGGCGATGCGCTGCGCTTCGACCACGACTTCCGGGTCATGATCGAGCACCTCAACACGATGATGGAAGTGGCCGACGGCAACCTGTCGCAGCTGTCGCACCTGCTGCAGGCCATCGCCAACGGCGACCTCACCGCGCGCATGCAGGGCCAGTTCCACGGCGTGTTCGCCAGCATGCGCGACGATGCCAACACCACCGTGGCCCAGCTGACCCAGATCGTCAGCCGCATCCAGCACGCCTCGGGCAGCATCAGCACCGCCGCCGGCGAAATCGCCTCGGGCAACAACGACCTGTCGCGCCGCACCGAGCAGCAGGCCGCCAACCTGGAAGAAACCGCCGCATCGATGGAGGAACTGACCTCCACCGTGCGCCAGAACGCCGAACATGCCCGCCAGGCCAACCAGCTGGCCATCGGCGCGCACTCGGTGGCCTCGCAGGGGGGTGAAGTGGTCGGCAAGGTGGTCAGCACCATGCACGAAATCGACGCGTCCTCGCGCCGCATCGCCGACATCATCACCGTCATCGATGGCATCGCCTTCCAGACCAACATCCTGGCACTGAACGCGGCCGTGGAAGCGGCCCGTGCCGGCGAGCAGGGCCGCGGCTTCGCCGTGGTCGCCTCCGAAGTGCGTACCCTGGCCCAGCGCTCGGCCAGCGCGGCCAAGGAGATCAAGGGCCTGATCGACGAGTCGGTCGGCAAGGTCGCCGAAGGCTCGGCGCTGGTCAACCAGGCCGGTGCGACCATGGGCGAAATCGTCGCCTCGGTCCAGCGCGTGACCGACATCATGGCCGAGATCTCGGCGGCCTCGCAGGAGCAGTCGGCCGGCATCGAGCAGGTCAACCAGACCGTGATGCAGATGGACGAAACCACCCAGCAGAACGCGGCACTGGTGGAGGAAGCCACGGCGGCGGCCCGTTCGATGGAAGAACAGGCCGGC
>DGIP01000217.1 GCA_002386405.1 Stenotrophomonas maltophilia | reverse complement strand
GCCAAGGTGCGCCGCGAGCGCATGGGCCACATCGACCTGGCCTCGCCGGTCGCGCACATCTGGTTCCTCAAGTCGCTGCCGTCGCGCATCGGCCTGATGCTGGACATGACCCTGCGTGACATCGAGCGCGTGCTGTACTTCGAAGCCTACGTGGTGACCGAGCCGGGCCTGACCGCCCTGGAGCGCCGCCAGCTGCTGACCGAAGAACAGTACCTGCAGGCACGCCAGGAGCACGGCGACGACTTCGACGCCGCCATGGGCGCCGAGGCCGTGTACGAACTGCTGCGCACCATCGACCTGCAGTCGGAAATGACCCGCCTGCGCGAAGAAATCGCCAGCACCGGTTCGGAAACCAAGCTCAAGCGCCTCACCAAGCGCATCAAGCTGGTCGAAGCCTTCCTGGAATCGGGCAACCGCCCGGAATGGATGGTCATGACCGTGCTGCCGGTGCTGCCGCCGGACCTGCGTCCGCTGGTGCCGCTGGATGGTGGCCGCTTCGCGACCTCCGACCTGAACGACCTGTACCGCCGCGTCATCAACCGCAACAACCGCCTGCGCCGCCTGCTCGAGCTGAACGCGCCGGACATCATCGTGCGCAATGAAAAGCGCATGCTGCAGGAATCGGTCGATGCGCTGCTGGACAACGGCCGCCGCGGCCGTGCCATCACCGGCACCAACAAGCGCCCGCTGAAGTCGCTGGCCGACATGATCAAGGGCAAGCAGGGTCGCTTCCGCCAGAACCTGCTGGGCAAGCGCGTCGACTACTCGGGCCGTTCGGTCATCGTGGTCGGTCCGTACCTGCGCCTGCACCAGTGCGGCCTGCCGAAGAAGATGGCGCTCGAGCTGTTCAAGCCGTTCGTGTTCGCCAAGCTGCAGCGTCGTGGCCTGGCCACCACCATCAAGGCCGCCAAGAAGCTGGTCGAGCGCGAAGAAGCCGAAGTCTGGGACATCCTGGAAGAGGTCATCCGCGAACACCCGGTGATGCTGAACCGTGCGCCGACCCTGCACCGCCTGGGCATCCAGGCGTTCGAGCCGGTGCTGATCGAAGGCAAGGCCATCCAGCTGCACCCGCTGGTCTGCACCGCGTTCAACGCCGACTTCGACGGTGACCAGATGGCCGTCCACGTGCCGCTCTCGCTGGAAGCCCAGCTGGAAGCGCGTGCGCTGATGATGTCCACCAACAACATCCTGTCGCCGGCCAACGGCGAGCCGATCATCGTGCCGTCGCAGGACGTGGTGCTGGGTCTGTACTACATGACCCGCGCCCTGGAAAACAAGAAGGGCGAGGGCATGGCCTTCGCCAACATCGCCGAAGTGAAGCGTGCCTATGACAACCGCGTGGTGGAACTGCACGCCAAGGTCAAGGTCCGCATCACCGAAGTGGTGACCGACGAAAACGGCGACAAGCAGAACAAGACCTCGATCGTGGACACCACGATCGGTCGCGCCCTGCTGGCCGAAATCCTGCCGGAAGGCCTGCCGTTCGCGCTGGCCAACACCGAGCTGACCAAGAAGAACATCAGCCGCCTGATCAACTCCAGCTACCGCCAGCTGGGCTTGAAGGACACGGTCGTGTTCGCCGACAAGCTGATGTACACCGGCTTCGCCTACGCAACCCGTGCAGGCGTGTCGATCGGCATCGACGACATGCTGATCCCGGACGAGAAGCGCGGCATCCTCACCGAGGCCGAAGCCGAAGTGCTGGAAATCCAGGAGCAGTACCAGTCGGGCCTGGTCACCGCCGGCGAGCGCTACAACAAGGTGGTCGACATCTGGTCGCGTACCAATGAACGCATCGCCAAGGCGATGATGGACACCATTGGTACCGAGAAGGTGGTCAACGCCAAGGGCGAGACCATCGACCAGAAGTCGATGAACTCGCTGTACATCATGGCCGACTCCGGTGCCCGTGGTTCGCAGGCGCAGATCCGCCAGCTGGCCGGCATGCGTGGCCTGATGGCCCGTCCGGATGGCTCGATCATCGAAACGCCCATCAAGGCGAACTTCCGTGAAGGCCTGAACGTGCAGGAGTACTTCAACTCCACCCACGGTGCCCGTAAGGGTCTGGCCGATACCGCGCTGAAGACCGCCAACTCGGGTTACCTGACCCGTCGTCTGGTGGACGTGGCGCAGGACGTGGTCATCACCGAGGTGGATTGCGGTACCTCCGAAGGCCTGACCATGACCCCGATCGTGGAAGGCGGCGACGTCGTGGAGCCGTTGAAGGACCGCGTGCTGGGTCGTGTCGTGGCCGAGGACGTGTTCCTGCCGGGCAACGACGAAGATCCGATCGTGACCCGCAACACCCTGCTCGACGAAGCCTGGGTGGCCAAGCTGGAAGATGCCGGCGTGCAGAGCATCAAGGTGCGCTCCACGATCAGCTGCGAATCGGCGTTCGGCGTGTGCGGCCACTGCTACGGTCGCGACCTGGCCCGTGGCCACCTGGTCAACATCGGTGAAGCGGTGGGCGTCATCGCCGCGCAGTCGATCGGTGAGCCGGGTACCCAGCTGACCATGCGTACGTTCCACATCGGTGGTGCGGCATCGCGTGCGGCAGCCGTGGACAACATCACGGTCAAGACCACCGGTTCGGTGAAGTTCAACAACCTCAAGTCCGTCGAACACGCCAGCGGTTCGCTGGTGGCGGTCTCGCGCTCGGGTGAAATCTCGGTGCTCGATGCCCACGGTCGTGAGCGTGAGCGTTACAAGCTGCCGTACGGCTCGATGATCGCGTCCAAGGACGGCGATGCAGTGAAGGCTGGCCAGACCGTGGCCAACTGGGATCCGCATAACCACCCGATCGTGTCCGAAGTAGCCGGTTTCATTCGCTTCATCGACTTCATCGACGGCGTCACCGTCATCGAGAAGACCGACGAACTGACCGGCCTGGCCTCGCGCGAAATCACCGACCCGAAGCGTCGTGGCTCGCAGGCCAAGGAGCTGCGCCCGATCGTGCGCATCGTGGATGCCAAGGGCAATGACCTGACCATCCCGAACACCGACCTGCCGGCCCAGTACCTGCTGCCGCCGCGTTCCATCGTCAACCTGCAGGACGGCGCCGCCGTCGGCGTGGGCGACGTGGTCGCCAAGATCCCGCAGGAAGCGTCCAAGACCCGCGACATCACCGGTGGTCTGCCGCGCGTGGCCGATCTGTTCGAAGCACGCAAGCCGAAGGATCCGGCGATCCTGGCCGAGCGTTCGGGCATCATCAGCTTCGGCAAGGACACCAAGGGCAAGCAGCGCCTGATCATCAAGGACACCGATGGTTCGGAACACGAAGAGCTGATCCCGAAGTACCGCCAGGTGATCGTGTTCGAAGGCGAGCACGTGACCAAGGGCGAAACCATCGTGGACGGCGAGCCGAGCCCGCAGGACATCCTGCGCCTGCTGGGTGTCGAACCGCTGGCTGCCTACCTGGTCAAGGAAATCCAGGACGTGTACCGCCTGCAGGGCGTGAAGATCAACGACAAGCACATTGAAGTGATCACCCGCCAGATGCTGCGCAAGGTCGAGATCACCGACCAGGGCAGCAGCAAGTTCCTGAATGGCGAGCAGGCCGAGCGCCAGCGCGTCATCGAGGAAAATGCACGCCTGGCCACCCGCAACGAGCTGATCGCCCGTTTCGATCCGGTCCTGCTGGGCATCACCAAGGCATCGCTGGCCACCGAATCGTTCATCTCGGCGGCCTCGTTCCAGGAAACCACCCGCGTGCTGACCGAAGCTGCCGTCCGCGGCACCTCCGACAACCTGCGCGGCCTGAAGGAAAACGTCATCGTCGGCCGCCTGATCCCGGCCGGTACCGGCCTGGCTTACCACGCCAACCGTCGTCGCAACGCCTCCGGGCTGACCGAGTCGGAAATGCAGACCCTGTCCGGCTCGCCGGTGGTGGCTGAAGTGGCGCCGCCGGCCCCGGTGGCGGTGGAATCGACCGAAGCCGAATCGGCCGCGGGCGAGGAATGAGAAAGCCGGTCCGGCCTTCGGGCCGGACCACCTCCGGGTAGCGGCCGACCGTTGGTCGGACGACATTCGGAGGGGTAGGGCGCCACCGTTGGTGGTGCCGAACCCACCTTGTCGGTGGCGTAACCGCCACCAATAGGGTAGGATGCCGGCCGGTCCTCGAAAGGGGGCCGGCTTGACAACCTGAACGGGGGGCATGGAAAAGGCTCCCCTGTAACGGCCCAGGATCAGGGCTGGCTTGGCGTGCGCGCGGTTGACTGCGTTTTCGCCGGGTTGCTACAATCGTCTGTCTCAGCAGGCCGGTTTCTCGCCTGCTCGCACATATCCGCATTCATGGCCTGTTTTCATCGGGCCTCTCTCAGAAGAACTTACTGATGGCGACGATCAATCAGCTTGTCCGCAAGCCGCGGCAGG
Source organism: Stenotrophomonas maltophilia (assembly GCA_002386405.1). Lineage (GTDB taxonomy): Bacteria > Pseudomonadota > Gammaproteobacteria > Xanthomonadales > Xanthomonadaceae > Stenotrophomonas > Stenotrophomonas maltophilia_AD. Next base: position 4,341 of record DGIP01000217.1, on the reverse strand, counting down.
CAACCACTTACAAGAGTGCCTCCCCGGCTCTTGAAAAGTGCCCCCAGCGCCGTGGCGTCTGCACGCGCGTGTACACCACCACTCCGAAGAAGCCGAACTCGGCGCTTCGCAAGGTTGCCAAGGTTCGCCTGACCAACCAGGAAGAAGTGATTAGCTACATCGGCGGCGAAGGCCACAACCTGCAGGAGCACTCCGTGGTCCTGATCCGTGGCGGTCGCGTCAAGGATCTGCCGGGTGTGCGTTACCACACTGTGCGTGGCTCGCTGGACGCCTCCGGCGTTGCCAAGCGTCGCCAGGGCCGTTCCAAGTACGGCGCCAAGCGTCCGAAGAGCTAAGGGAAAGTACACATGTCTCGTAAAGGTAATACGCCGCAGCGCTCTGTCCTGCCGGATCCGAAGCACGGAAGTGAAACCATCGCGCGCTTCATCAACATGGTGATGCTGAGCGGCAAGAAGTCGGTCGCTGAAAAGATCGTCTATGGCGCCATGGACGTGATCAGCGAAAAGAACCCGAACTCCATCGAGCTGGTGCAGAAGGCTCTGGACAACGTGGCTCCGTCGGTCGAAGTGAAGTCCCGCCGCGTCGGCGGTGCGACCTACCAGGTGCCGGTCGAAGTGCGTTCGTCGCGCAAGATGGCCCTGGCCATGCGCTGGCTGATCGACTCCGCCCGCAAGCGTGGTGAGAACACCATGCCGAAGAAGCTGGCTGCAGAACTGCTGGATGCCTCGGAAAACCGTGGTGGCGCCATCAAGAAGCGCGAAGAAACCCACCGCATGGCCGAAGCCAACAAGGCCTTCGCCCACTACCGCTGGTGAGTTTGACGGCCTTGTAAAACAGGCACGGCAGCAACATTAAGGTGCTGCCTCGCGGCCCCAGAAGGGCTGCGCCAATCCGAAGGCCGCCGAAAGGCGGCGTTCGGCCATCCGAATTCCAAGAAATTGAGAGGCTCCCGTGGCCCGCACCACTCCCATCGAGCGTTACCGCAATTTCGGCATCATGGCCCACATCGATGCCGGCAAGACCACCACGTCCGAGCGCATCCTGTTCTACACCGGCAAGAGCCACAAGATCGGTGAAGTGCACGACGGCGCCGCCACCATGGACTGGATGGAGCAGGAGCAGGAGCGTGGCATCACGATCCAGTCCGCTGCGACCACCGCGTTCTGGAAGGGCATGGACAAGTCCCTGCCGGAGCACCGCTTCAACATCATCGATACCCCCGGGCACGTCGACTTCACCATCGAAGTGGAGCGCTCGCTGCGCGTGCTCGACGGTGCGGTGTTCGTGCTGTGTGCCGTCGGTGGCGTGCAGCCGCAGTCCGAAACCGTGTGGCGCCAGGCCAACCGGTACAAGGTGCCGCGCATTGCGTTCGTCAACAAGATGGACCGCACCGGCGCCAACTTCACCAAGGTCGTTGGCCAGCTGAAGGCCAAGCTCGGCGCCACCGCCGTGCCGATGCAGCTGCCGATCGGCGCTGAAGAAGGCTTCAAGGGCGTCGTCGACCTGATCAAGATGAAGGCCATCCATTGGGATGAAGCCTCGCAGGGCATGAAGTTCGAGTACCTGGAAATCCCGGCCGACATGAAGGACGCCGCCGAAGAGGCGCGCACCTTCATGATCGAGGCTGCGGCTGAAGCCAGCGAAGAGCTGATGGAAAAGTACCTGGGCGGCGAAGAGCTGACCGAGGCTGAAATCATCGAAGCCCTGCGCGTGCGCACTCTGGCCACCGACATCGTGCCGATGTACTGCGGCTCGGCGTTCAAGAACAAGGGCGTGCAGGCCATGCTGGACGGCGTGGTGCAGCTGTTGCCGTCGCCGATCGACGTGCCGGACGTGACCGGTACCGACGTCGATGACGAAACCGTTGCGCTGAGCCGCAAGTCCGACGACAAGGCGCCGTTCTCGGCGCTGGCCTTCAAGATCATCACCGACCCGTTCGTGGGCGCGCTGACCTTCTTCCGTGTCTACTCGGGCACGCTGAACGCTGGCGACCAGCTGCTGAACTCGGTGAAGGGCAAGAAGGAGCGCATCGGCCGCATCCTGCAGATGCACTCCAACGATCGCGAAGAGATCAAGGAAGTGCTGGCCGGTGACATCGCCGCGGCCGTGGGCCTGAAGGACACCACCACCGGTGACACGCTGTGCTCGCAGGAGCACCCGATCATCCTGGAGCGCATGGTGTTCCCGGAGCCGGTCATCTCGATGGCCGTCGAACCGAAGACCAAGTCCGACCAGGAAAAGATGGGTCTCGCCCTTGGCCGCCTGGCCCAGGAAGATCCGTCGTTCCGCGTCAAGACCGACGAAGAATCCGGCCAGACCATCATCTCGGGCATGGGCGAGCTGCACCTGGACATCATCGTTGACCGCATGAAGCGCGAGTTCAACGTTGAAGCCAACGTGGGCAAGCCGCAGGTGGCCTACCGCGAAACCATCCAGCTGGCCGACGTGAAGTCGGATTACAAGCACGCCAAGCAGTCCGGTGGTAAGGGTCAGTACGGTCACGTCGTGATCGAACTGTCGCCGATCACCGCTGAAGACCGTGCCGATCCGAAGATCGCGCCGAACATCAAGGACGATTTCCTGTTCGTCAACGACATCACCGGTGGCGTGATTCCGAAGGAATTCATCCCGTCGATCGAAAAGGGCCTGCGCGAAACCATCACCAGCGGTCCGCTGGCTGGCTTCCCGGTCGTGGACGTGAAGGTGAAGCTGGTGTTCGGCTCGTACCATGACGTCGACTCCTCGGAAATGGCGTTCAAGCTGGCGTCGTCGATGGCCTTCAAGCAGGGCTTCGCCAAGGCCAAGCCGGTCCTGCTCGAGCCGATCATGAAGGTCGAGATCGTGACCCCGGAGGATTACCAGGGTGACGTGATGGGCGACGTGAGCCGCCGTCGTGGCGTGCTGCAGGGTTCGAGCACCACCGGTGACGGTTCGGCCAGCATCATCAACGCGATGATCCCGCTGGGTGAAATGTTCGGTTACGCCACCTCGCTGCGTTCGCAGACCCAGGGTCGCGCAACGTTCACGATGGAATTCGACCACTACGAGCCGGCGCCGAACAACATCGCCGACACCGTGATCAAGAAGGCCTGAGCGTAAGCTCAGGTCCTCCTCTCCTTCTTTCTGATATCCAAGGTATACAACAATGGCAAAGGGTAAGTTCGAGCGCACCAAGCCGCACGTCAACGTCGGCACCATCGGTCACGTCGATCATGGCAAGACCACGCTGACGGCTGCGCTGACCAAGATCGGCGCAGAGCGCTTCGGTGGCGAGTTCAAGGATTACTCCGCGATCGACGCCGCGCCGGAAGAAAAGGCCCGTGGCATCACGATCTCGACCGCACACGTCGAATACGAATCCACCGAGCGTCACTACGCCCACGTCGATTGCCCGGGCCATGCTGACTACGTCAAGAACATGATCACCGGTGCTGCCCAGATGGACGGCGCGATCCTGGTCTGTTCGGCTGCTGACGGCCCGATGCCGCAGACCCGCGAGCACATCCTGCTGTCGCGCCAGGTCGGCGTGCCGTACATCGTCGTGTTCCTGAACAAGGCCGACATGGTGGACGACGCCGAGCTGCTGGAACTGGTCGAAATGGAAGTCCGCGAGCTGCTGAGCAAGTACGACTTCCCGGGCGACGACACCCCGATCATCGCGGGTTCGGCCCGCCTGGCGCTGGAAGGCGACCAGAGCGAGATCGGCGTGCCGGCCATCATCAAGCTGGTCGAGGCGCTGGACACCTGGATCCCGCTGCCGGAACGTGACGTGGACAAGACCTTCCTGATGCCGGTGGAAGACGTGTTCTCGATCTCGGGCCGCGGCACCGTGGTGACCGGTCGTATCGAGCGCGGCGTGATCAAGGTCGGCGAAGAAATCGAAATCGTCGGTATCCGCGACACCCAGAAGACCACCGTGACCGGTGTGGAAATGTTCCGCAAGCTGCTGGACCAGGGCCAGGCAGGCGACAACGCCGGTCTGCTGCTGCGCGGCACCAAGCGTGACGACGTCCAGCGCGGTCAGGTGCTGTGCAAGCCGGGTTCGATCAAGCCGCACACCGAGTTCGAAGGCGAAGTGTACGTGCTGTCGAAGGATGAAGGCGGCCGTCACACCCCGTTCTTCAACGGCTACCGCCCGCAGTTCTACTTCCGTACCACCGACATCACCGGCGCCGCCAAGCTGCCGGAAGGCGTCGAGATGGTGATGCCGGGTGACAACGTGAAGATGGTCGTGACCCTGATCAACCCGGTCGCGATGGATGAAGGCCTGCGTTTCGCCATTCGTGAAGGCGGTCGTACCGTCGGCGCCGGCGTGGTCTCCAAGATCATCAAGTAATCTGC
>DGIP01000218.1 GCA_002386405.1 Stenotrophomonas maltophilia | reverse complement strand
CGCCGGCCGTTGGCCGGCCTTTCAATCTCTCAAGCGTCAGCCGTAGCCAACCCCATCAACCCATTGGCATGGTCCCGCCACTGCGGCAGCTTGGCCAGCACGCCCGCACGCTGCAGGTAGTCCTCGTCCACCGGGTCGCCGTTGACCAGCGCCAGCGCAACGTGCACCGCACCGGTCACCCAGAAGCTGCGCGTGTTGGAGCGCTGCGGCTGCAGGTGGAAGGCCACCGCCTCGATGATCGGCATCGGCAGGCCCCACAGCCCCAGCAGGTAGGCACCGGCTTCGCTGTGGCCCGGGCGCGGGTCGGCGTCGTCGGCCGGTTCGCTGCGCTCGTTGCGCACGCCCGGCAGCAGCAGGCCGATATCGGCCAGCAGTGCGGCGGTCGCGCCCAGTTCGGCGCTGGAATCGGGCAGCAGCTTGGCGGCCAGTCGCGAAGCGAGCAGCGCGCGCTGCTGCAGCGCGTTGCGTTCACCGCTGGACAGCGGCGAAGCCGAGAACACCTCGCTGGCCAGCACCAGGTCGCGCAGGGTCGACAGGCCCAGCCGGGTCACGGCGGTACGCAGGTCGGAAATGGTGCGGCCGCTGTTGAAGAACGCCGAGTTGGACAGCTGCAGCACCTTGGCCGCGATCGCTGGATCGGCCGACACCAGCTTGGAGACATCGGCCGTGTCGGTGTCGTCGTCGTGCTCCAGCGCCTGGGTCAGGCTCAGGTACAGGTGCGGCGGCGAAGGCAGCTTCTCGATGCGGCCGATGGCACTGCGCAGGCGCGCGCTGTCGAGCAGCTCGCGCAGCTCTTCCAGGCTGGTCAGCGCTTCCAGCAGCACTTCCGGTGCCAGCGGCAACGGCAGGAAACGGTGGGCAACGCCGATCAGGCGTGCCGGCGGCGGGCGGTTGCCCTGGGCCGCGTCGACCAGCGCGATGCGGATCGTCTCCGGACGCAGCGTCCGGATCTGGCCCAGCAGCGTGGTCGCGTTGAGATCGGGCAGGGCAGGGCAGGCGATCACCGCATCCACCGGCGTGGACGCCACCATGTTCATGGCCGTCTGGCCATCGGGTGCCCGCAACGGCTGCCACTCTTCCCCAAGATCGGCAATGAAATCCATCAGCTCAGCCGACAGGCTGGCTTCGTCCCCAACTAGCAGAATACGCACGACACAATCCCCTGGGTGACCACGGTGAAACCCACCGTGGACGGTGTAGAAGTCGCAATGTACCCAATCCGGCGCAAACAGTGATGTGCCGCATTGTAAAAACGTGATGCCCATCGCTCCGGCGACCGGCGCCGGAGCTGGGTCATTCAGCCTCAGCTGTTGCTGGACAGGTAGCGCTGGTGCGCTTCAACCAGGATCTGCTTGGCTTCGGCGGCGCCGCCCCAGCCATCCAGCTTGACCCACTTGCCCTTCTCCAGGTCCTTGTAGTGCTCGAAGAAGTGGCCGATGCGCTCCAGCCAGTGCTTGGACACCTGCTCGATGTCTTCCACGTGCGCGTAGCCGCTGAACACCTTGGAGATCGGCACGGCCAGGATCTTTTCGTCGCCGCCGGCTTCGTCGCTCATCTTCAGCACGCCCACCGGACGGCAGCGCACCACCGAACCCGGGACCAGCGGCAGCGGCAGCACGACCAGCACGTCGGCCGGATCGCCGTCGCCGCACAGGGTGCTCGGCACGTAGCCGTAGTTGCAGGGGTAGCGCATCGGGGTGGACAGGATGCGGTCGACGAAGATCGCGCCGGTTTCCTTGTCCACTTCGTACTTGACCGGCTCCGAGTCCTTCGGGATCTCGATGATGACGTTGATTTCTTCCGGCGGGTTCTTGCCGGGCGAGACGAGTTCCAGACCCATGGTGTGCTCCGAGAGGGGGGATGGCGCGATAAGACCTCCCATTTTATGCCTTTGCCGGCCAACGTGCAGGGTGGGGGCTATCCGACCCGCCGCAGTGGCGATCGCCGACCGCCACCCGCGCACCCGGCCGATCCCGCCCGGGCGTGGGCAGGCGCACGGTGGAGGTCCCTTCACGGAGCACGCCCATGACCCTTCCGCTGCCTTCCCGCCACCCCGCCAACGCCCTGGCCGCGCTGATCCTGTTGGCGCTGGCCGTTGCCGGCCCGGCCGCCGCCAGCCCGCCGCCCCCTGCGCCCCTGCACGTCGACCTGGTCGATTACCCGACGCCGCAGGCGAACTGGTCCGCCTTCCGCGACCTGCGCCACCGTCTCGAAGCCGGGTTCGACGATGTCTGCCCCGATACCTTCTGCGAAGGCGAGTACACCGATTACCAGCCGCTGAAACTGCGCTGCTCGGTCGAACGGGCCACGGGCAGGGTCAATGTCTGCGGCTGGGCATTCGCTGCAAGCGAGCTGCAGGTGGACCCGGCGACCGGGGCCCTGCAGCGGCGGCAGCCCACCTGGCTGTGCCACTTCCCGACCGGCGCCGGTACCACCGTAGCGGCGTTGCTGGCGGCACTGGACGGGCCGCAGCCGCTGTTCCAGCGGCTGCCCGGTACGGGAAAAACCGTGTTCGAGGCGCTGGGAGACTGCCTGCGCTAGCCTGCGCGCATGGACTCCCTGCTTGCCGCCGCCGCACGTGCCCTTGCCGCAGGCGACGTGCTGACCGCACTGGGCCACGTGGCCCTGCGCAGCGACCCGCCGGCACTGGCGCTGCGCGGCGTGGCCATGGCCCAGCTGGGCGAGCTGCAGCGCGCCCGGGAGCTGCTGCGGCTGGCCTGGCGTGGCTTCGGCGCCGATGAAGTGCTGGCCCGGGCGCGCTGTGTCGTGGCGGACGCGGAAGTGGGGCTGGCGCTGCGGGACCTGGCAGGTTCGGCTGCACCGCTGCAGGCCGCCGCCCACGCCCTGGAGGCGCGCGCCGATCCCCACAATGCGCTGCAGGCGTGGTTGATCCTGGCGCGCCGCTGGCTGTTGCTCGGGCGTCGACAGGACGCGGAATCGGCCTTGGCGCAGGTGCAGGGCAGGGCGCTGACGCCCGCCCTGGCCGCCATGGCCGGGCTGACCGAAGCGGCATTGGCTGCGCGGGCGTTGCGGGTGTCGCAGGCGACGGCAGCGCTGGATGTGGCCGCCGCCGCCGCGCAGGCGTCGGGCATCGCGGCGCTGCAGGCCGAGGTGGTACAGGCCCGCACCCACCTCACCCGGCCGGCGGCTCGCCGGGTGGCCCGCGAGGCGGCTGACCGCCTGCTGGATCTGCAGGCCGTGCAGGATCTGCTGGCCTCACCGGCCTGTGTGGTGGATGGCTGCCGGCGCGGTGTGTGGACGGGCGGGCACTGGCGCTCACTGGCACGAAGGCCGCTGCTGTTTACGCTGCTGCGCGCCGTCGGCCAGGCGTGGCCCGGGGATGTCGACCGCGACGTATTGATTGCCGAGGTGTTCCGCACCCGCGATGGCGACGCCAGCCACCGTGCGCGGCTGCGCGTGGAAATGGGGCGCGTACGCGCTGCGGTAAAGGGCCTGCTGTCGGTGGAAGCGACCGCCGACGGCTACCGCCTGGTAGCCGGGCCCGGCATCGCCGTCGTGGTGCTGGGCCCCCCGATCGAAGGTGAGCAGGGCGCCGTTGCCGCATTGCTGGCCGATGGGGCGGCTTGGTCCAGTTCGGCGCTGGCCTTGGCGCTGGGGGCCAGCCAGCGCACGGTGCAGCGCGCGCTGGCGTCACTGGAAAGCACCGGCCAGGCCCGCACTACCGGGCGCGGGCGCACCCAGCGCTGGTGGGGCATGCCGCTGTCCGGATTCACGACGATCTTGTTACTCCCGGCCGCGCTGCCGGGCGACTAGGGTGGTTGCCAGGCACCCCTTCCGATGTGCCAGGAGATGCTGCAATGAACACTGGAACGCTGAACCCCGCCGCCGCCCCGCGCGTACATGACGCCGACGTGGCCCGCGAATACGGTCCCTTCGAGGGTGCCGACTGCATCCACGGCGTCAGCTTCGATGGCCGCCATGTCTGGGCCGCCACCGGCCCGGCGCTGCTGGCCTTCGACCCGGACAGCGGCACCCCGGTACGCACGCTGGCCGTGCCCTGCGATGCGGGCACCGCGTTCGACGGTACCCACCTGTACCAGATTGCCGAAGCGCGCATCGACAGGATCGACCCGCAGACCGGCAAGGTACTGGCCTCGATTCCGGCGCCCGGCGGCGGCACCGATTCGGGCATGGCCTGGGCCGAAGGCAGCCTGTGGGTGGGGCAGTACCGCGAACGCCGCATCCACCAGGTGGACCCCACCACGGGCGAGGTGCTGCGCACGATTGAATCGGACCGCTTCGTCACCGGCGTGACCTGGGTCGATGGCCAGCTCTGGCATGGCACCGACGATGGCGAGCGCAGCGACATCCGCCGCGTGGATGCCCGCAGTGGGCAGGTGCTGGAGCAGCTGCGCATGCCCGAGGGCATGCATGTCAGCGGGCTGGAGGCCGATGGCGCGGGCCTGTTCTACGCCGGCGGCGGGCGCAGCGGCAAGGTGCGGGCGGTGCGCCGGCCGCGCGCTTAACGTGACTCATTCTCATTTGAGGGGTAAGATGCCGCCGCCCCGGGCCCCCTCTGCATGTCCTCCAACGCATCCACCCTGACCGACCTGTTGATCCGCGAACGCCCGGCGCTGCTGCGTCGGGTGCAGCGGATACTGGGTAGCGACGGCAGTGCCGAAGACGTGATCCAGGCCATCTGGTTCAAGGCGCGCGGGGTGGATGCCAGCGTGACCATCGACAACCCGCGGGCCTATCTGTACCGTCTGGCCACCAACCTGGCCACCGACCAGGGCCGGGAACGCAGCCGCCAGACGCGGCTGTTGGCCGACCACTACCTGTGGGGGCCGGATGAAGTGCTGTCCACGGAAGAACAGGCCATGGCCCAGGACGAGCTGCAGCGCGTGCTCGCCGCCGCCGACCACCTTCCCGAACCGACGCGCACGATCTTCCGCCTCAACCGGTTGCAGGGGCTGACCCAGGCGGAAATTGCCCGACGCCGTGGCGTGTCGGTCACGACCGTGGAAAACCATGTACGCGCTGCGTTGCAGCGGCTGGCATGGGCGCGCAGCGGGCGGTGAGGCGCGCGGGCTTGGGGAAGTGCCGTTCCCACACGTCTTGATGGTATCGGCGCTGCCCTTTGCACCCTTGCCAGCCATGAGCCCGCACGACCTTCCTACCGACCCGACCGCGCCCACCTCGCCCGACCTGCTTGCCGAACAGGCGCAGGCATGGATCACATGGCTGGCCTCCGGCGCCGTGGACGCGCCGCGCATGCAGGCCTTCGAACACTGGCTCAGCCTGCCCGGGCACCGCCGCGCGTTCGAATACGAGCGCCAGCTGTGGCAGGCCGTGGCGCAGCCCCCGGCGGCGGCGAAGCGTCCAGCTGGCCGCCGTCGTCGCATGCCTCGCCTGGCCCTTGCCGCGGCCGCCGCACTGGCGCTGGTGTGGGTGTCGCCCGACGCCTGGCTGCGCCTGCGCGCCGATCACCGCA
>DGIP01000333.1 GCA_002386405.1 Stenotrophomonas maltophilia | reverse complement strand
GCCTGGCGCTGGATGTTCTGGATGCAGGCCATTCCGTCGGCCCTGTTCCTGGTGCTGCTGCTGGGGATCCCCGAAAGCCCGCGCTACCTGGTGGTGAAAGGCCGCCGCGCCGATGCGCTGGCGGTGATGACCCGCCTGTACGGCGAGGCCGAGGCCCAGGCCAAGATCGCCGAGATCGAAGGCTCGCTGGCCCAGGACCAGCACCGCCCGCGGCTGTCGGACCTGGTCGACAAGGGCACCGGCAAGCTGCGCGGCATCGTCTGGGTCGGCATCGGCCTGGCCGTGTTCCAGCAGCTGGTCGGCATCAACGTGGTCTTCTATTACGGCGCGGTGCTGTGGCAGGCGGTCGGCTTCTCCGAGAACGACGCACTGCTGATCAACGTGCTGTCCGGCGCACTCAGCATCGGCGCCTGCCTGCTGACCGTGGTGCTGATCGACCGCGTGGGCCGCAAACCGCTGCTGTGGGTGGGCTCGGTCGGCATGTCCGTGGCGCTGGCGCTGATGGTGGTGGCCTTCGCCAGCGGCACCCTGGCCGATGGCCACCTGCAGCTGTCCGACGGCATGGGCCGGCTGGCGCTGGTGGCGGCCAATGTCTACGTGGTGTTCTTCAACATGTCCTGGGGCCCGGTCATGTGGGTGATGCTGGGCGAGATGTTCCCCAACCAGATCCGCGGTTCGGGCCTGGCGGTGGCCGGTGCGGCCCAGTGGACCTCGAACTTCGCCATCACCGTGACCTTCCCGATCCTGCTGGCCGGCATCGGCTTGGCCGGCGCCTACGGCATCTATACGGTGGCGGCGGTGGCCTCGATCTTCTTCGTGCTGCGCTACGTGCGCGAGACCAAGGGCAAGGAGCTGGAGCAGATGGAGGGCTGAGGGCCGGCCCCACAACGCAAAAACCCCGCCAAGGCGGGGTTTTTCGTCGGCTGGCGCGGCAAATGGTGCTCCCTAGGGGACTCGAACCCCTGTTTTAGCCTTGAGAGGGCCACGTCCTAACCTCTAGACGAAGGGAGCATGCTTTGTCGCGAACTGCGCAGCGCGCTAGTATATGGACCTCGATGCCATTGGGCAATCCCGAAACTTCAACCGGAAGCGCCAACATCAATTCCTCCGCTACATCACCGTTCAGTCTGCGCGTGATCCCCCGCGACCAGCACAACATCTCCCGCAAGGACATCAGCCCCAACGCGTTGCGCGTCCTGTACCGGCTGCGCGACTCGGGCTTTGGCGCCTACCTGGTGGGTGGCGCCGTGCGCGACCTGCTGGTCGGCGGCAACCCCAAGGATTTCGACGTGGCCACCGATGCCACGCCGGAGCAGGTCAAGTCGCTGTTCCGCAACTGCCGCCTGATCGGGCGCCGCTTCCGGCTGGCGCACGTGGTGTTCGGCCGTGAAATCATCGAAGTAGCCACCTTCCGCGCCAACATCGACGATGGCAGCGGCGACCGCGAGATGGAAAACGGCATGCTGGTGCGCGACAACGTGTACGGCAGCATCGAAGACGATGCGGTGCGCCGCGACTTCACCTGCAACGCGCTGTACTACGCCATCGAGGATTTCTCGGTGCGCGATTACACCGGCGGCTTCGAAGACGTGCAGGCGCGCCTGATGAAACTCATCGGCGATCCGGAAAAGCGTTACCAGGAAGACCCGGTGCGCATGCTGCGCGCGGTGCGCCTGGCCGCCAAGCTCGGCTTCCAGATCGACGACGCCAGCGCCGAACCGCTGCCGCGCCTGGCCAGCCTGCTCGGCGAAGCTGCGCCGGCCCGCCTGTTTGAGGAAGTGCTCAAGCTGTTCCTGTCCGGCCACGGCGTGGCCAGCTTCGAAGGGCTGGAGCGTTACGGCCTGCTCGACGTGCTGTTCCCGGAAAGTGCCGCCGCGCTGCGCAGCAACCGCAGTGGCGCGCTGCGCCGCATGGTCATCGAAGGCCTGCACAACACCGACCAGCGCGTGGCCAATGACGAGCCGGTCTCGCCCTCGTTCCTGTTCGCACTGCTGCTGTGGCCGGCGTTCTGCCGCGCGCTGGCCACCCTGCAGAAGCAGGGCGTGCAGCTGGAAGAAGCACAGCGCCGTGCCGCCGACCGGGTCACCCTGCACCAGCTGACCACCATCGCGCTGCCGCGCCGGTTCTCGCTGCCGATGCAGGAAATCTGGCTGCTGCAGGGCCGCTTCAGCTCGCGCCAGCGCAAGCGCGTGATCCGCACGCTGACCCACCCGCGCTTCCGCGCCGCGTTCGACTTCCTGGCCCTGCGCCAGGTGGCCTCCAGCGAGCACGAAGCCGATGTGGAGTTCTGGCGCGAAGCCCAGCTGCAGTCCGGCCCCGAGCTGGATTCCACGCTGGACGCCGCGCAGGCCGAAGGCGAGCTTGACGAGAACGGGGCACCGCGCAAGCGCCGCCGCCGTCGTCGTCGTCCCGGTGGCGCCGCAGGCGAGTAAGCCGTGACCCTGGCCTGTATTGGACTGGGCGCCAACCTCGGCGACGCCGCGCAGACCCTGCGCGCGGCATTCGCGGCCATGGCCGCGCTGCCGCTGACCACGCTGCGGGCACGCTCGCAGCTGTACAGCACGCCGGCCTGGGGCAATGAAGACCAGCCGGCGTTCGTCAACGCCGCCGCGCTGCTCGACACCGGGCTGGAACCGACCGCGCTGCTGGAGGCCCTGCTGGGCATCGAGCGCGACTTCGGCCGGGTCCGCGATGCGGCCGTGCACTGGGGCCCGCGCACGCTCGACCTGGACCTGCTGCTGTATGGCGAGGCGGTGATCGACCTGCCACAGCTGAAGGTGCCGCACCCCTACCTGCACGAACGCGCGTTCGCGTTGCTGCCGCTGGCCGAGATCGCCCCGGAGGCGATGATTCCGGGGCAGGGCCGCGTGCGGGACGCTGCGATGCGTATCGAGGCCTGCGGGATCGCGCCAATAGGAGGATAATGCGGGGCTTATCGCCACCGGTTATCAGCTCATGAGTACCCACGCAGACAGCAAGCCCTGGACCGTCCCCGCACTGGCCGAGGCCAAGCGAAACGGCCAGAAGCTGGTCATGCTGACCGCCTACGACGCCGGCTTCGCGCGTGCGTTCGATGCCAATGGCGTCGACCTGATCCTGATCGGCGATTCGCTGGGCATGGTGGTGCAGGGGCACGATTCCACGCTGCCGGTGACCACCGACGACATGGTCTACCACACCCGCGCCGTGGCCCGCGTGCTGCAGCGTGCGCTGCTGGTGGCCGACCTGCCGTTCGGCGCCGATGCCACCCCCGAACGCGCGCTGGATGCCTCGCTTCGCCTGCTCCAGGCCGGTGCGGAGATGGTCAAGATCGAAGGCGCCGGGTTCAAGCTGGACATCATCCGCTACCTGGTGGAACGCGAGATCCCGGTGTGTTCGCACCTGGGCCTGACCCCGCAGTCGGTGCTGCGCCTGGGCGGTTACAAGGTGCAGGGCCGCGGCGACGCCGCCCAGCAGTTGCGTGACGATGCCAAGGCCGCGGTCGATGCCGGCGCCACCCTGATCGTCCTCGAGTGCGTGCCGACCCCGATCGCCACCCAGGTCACCGCCGACGTGGCCGTGCCGACCATCGGCATCGGTGCCGGCCCCGGCTGCGATGGCCAGGTGCTGGTGCTGCACGATTTCCTCGGCCTGGACAGCGGCCACCGCCGTCCCAAGTTCGTCAAGGATTTCCTTGCCGAAGGCGGGTCGGTTGCCGGCGCCGTCCGTGCCTATGCCGACGCCGTGCGCGACGGCTCCTTCCCCGACGCAGAACACGCCTACGCCTCATGATCGACACCGTCACCGAACTGTCCCGCCTGCGCGCCGTCGTCAACGGCTGGAAGCGCGAGGGCCTGCGCGTTGCGCTGGTCCCCACCATGGGCAACCTGCACGCCGGCCATTACTCGCTGGTCACCCTGGCCAGGCAATACGCCGACCGCGTGGTCTCCAGCGTGTTCGTCAACCCGACCCAGTTCGGACCCAACGAAGACTTCACCCGCTACCCGCGCACCCCGGAAGCCGACACCACCGGGCTGGAGCAGGCCGGCTGTGACGTGCTGTGGCTGCCCACGGTCGAATCGATGTACCCGTTCGGGGTGGAGCTGGCGGCCAGCGTGAACGTGCCGGGCATTTCCAGCCTGCTCGAAGGCGCACACCGCCCGGGCCACTTCGACGGCGTGTGCACCGTGGTCTCGCGCCTGTTCAACCAGGTGCAGCCGGACGTGGCCGCCTTCGGCAAGAAGGACTACCAGCAGCTGGCGGTGATCCGCCAGATGGTGGAAGACCTGGCCTTCCCGATCCAGATCGTGGGCGGCGACATCGTGCGCGAAACCGATGGCCTGGCCATGAGCTCGCGCAACCAGTACCTCAATGCCGAACAGCGCCCGGTCTCGACCACCATCCACCAGGTGCTGCTGGGCATGCGCGAAGGCTTCATCGCCGGCAAGACCCGCAGCCTGATCGAAGCCGAAGCCGCATCGGCCCTGCAGGCTGCCGGCTTCCAGGTCGACTACGCCGTGGTCCGCAAGCCGGACCTGTCCGAGCCGGCCGACAGCGAAGACGGCAACCGCGTCGCCCTGATCGCCGCGCGCATCGGCAACACCCGCCTGATCGACAACCTCGAGTTCTGATAGCGGTTGGCTGAGCAACAGCCAAGGATTGCACTTGGTCCCTGGCAGTCGGCCCCAGGCCGACTGCTTCACGCAGTTGGGCGAACAGCCGGCAGCTGAGCCTTGGTCTGAGCTGGGCCGGCCGGTGCGGGTTTGCGGGACACGCCGTGAACCCGTCCATGGGGGCTCGTAGAAAACATCCATGTTTTCTACGGTCCCGCAAACCCGCCCCGGCCGACCCCCGCAAATGTGTCGGTTGCCACGAAGAAGGCCGAAGCGAAAAGCAAGTTCAGTGCCTCCCGCTCTAGTCGTGCCTCTGCTTTCCCTAGGCAACGACACACTGTCAAAGGCGGGTCGGGGCGGGTTTGCGGGGGTGTGAGCGGCATGGATGCCGCGACCAAGCCTCCAAGGACGGATTCACGGCGTCCCCCGCAAACCCGCACCGTCCCGCCAAGCCAGGGAAACTGCTGGCAACGAGCTGTTCGCCAACAGCCGTCAGCAGCCGGGCGAAGCCCGGCCATCGACCCACCGTCGAATACCGCGTCAAAAGGGCACCACAGCCCGTACGACCCGTCATCTGCCTGAACCGCCGACAGCGGGCCGCGCCTGGCCTCTGCCACATAGCCCCCGGGTGCTAGAATTTCCCTTTCCTTTACGTCGTCCCGTGCCATGCACCTCTCCCTGCTCAAGACCAAGATCCACCGCGCCACCGTGACCCATTCGGAGCTGAACTACGAAGGGTCCATCGCCATCGATGACAACCTGCTGCTGGCCACCGGCATCCGCGAGTTCGAGCAGGTGCACATCTGGGACGTCACCAACGGTGCGCGCTTCTCGACCTATGCCATCCGCGCCGAAGCGGGCAGCGGCGTGGTCTCGCTCAACGGCGGCGCCGCGCGCCACGTGCAGGTCGGCGACATCATCATCATTGCCGCCTTCGCCAGCATGAGTGAAGAAGAAGCTGACAGCTTCCGGCCGAAGTTGGTATATGTGGACGGCAACAACCAGATCTCCCACACCAACGACAGCATTCCGACCCAGGCCGCATGACACAGACCAACGGATTCGACCCGCTTCACTCCCATGCCCAGCGCCTGCGTGGCGCGAGCATCCCCGCACTGATCGCCGCCGAACCCGGTCGCGCACAATCGCTGGGGCTGCGGGTCGGTCCGTTGTATGCCAACTTCGCGCGGCAGAAGTACGACCGCGCGGCGCTGGATGCGCTGCTGCAGCTGGCCGCCGAGCGCGATGTCGCCGGCGGCTTCCAGCGCCTGTTCCGTGGCGAGACGGTCAACGTCACCGAAGGCCGCGCCGCGCTGCACACCGCCCTGCGTGGCGATGTCAGTGGCGCCCCGGTCGCCGCTGAAGCCTTCGCCACCGCCGCGCAGGTGCGTGCGCAGATGGGCGAACTGATCGCCGCGCTGGAAAAGACCAACGTCACCGACATCGTCAGCGTCGGCATCGGCGGTTCGGACCTCGGTCCGCGCCTGGTCGCCGACGCGCTGCGCCCGGTCACCGGCGCGCGCTTCCGCGTGCATTTCGTTTCCAACGTGGACGGCGCCGCCATGCAGCGCACGCTGGCCATGCTGGACCCGGCCACCACCGCCGGCATCCTGATCTCCAAGACCTTCGGCACCCAGGAAACCCTGCTCAACGGGCAGATCCTGCATGACTGGCTGGGCGGCAGCGACCGCCTCTACGCCGTCAGCGCCAACCCCGAGCGCGCCGCCAAGGCGTTCTCGATCGCCGCCGGCCGCGTGCTGCCGATGTGGGACTGGGTGGGCGGGCGCTATTCGCTGTGGTCGGCGGTCGGTTTCCCGATCGCGTTGGCGATCGGCTTCGAACGTTTCGAACAACTGCTGGCCGGTGCGGCCGAAATGGATGCCCACGCGCTCAACGCACCGCTGGCGCAGAACCTGCCGGTGCTGCATGCCCTGACCGACATCTGGAACCGCAACCTGCTCGGCCATGCCACCCATGCGGTGATGACCTACGACCAGCGCCTGGCGCTGCTGCCGGCCTACCTGCAGCAGCTGGTGATGGAAAGCCTGGGCAAGCGCGTGCAGCTCGACGGCAGCCCGGTCGGCAGCGACACCGTGTCGGTGTGGTGGGGCGGGGCGGGCACCGACGTGCAGCACAGCTTCTTCCAGGCACTGCACCAGGGCACCAGCGTGATCCCGGCCGATTTCATCGGCTGCGTGCACAACGACGATCCGTATGAAATCAACCACCAGGCGCTGATGGCCAACCTGCTGGCGCAGACCGAAGCACTGGCCAACGGCCAGGGCAGCGACGATCCGCACCGCGAGTACCCGGGCGGCCGCCCGAGCACGCTGATCCTGCTGGACGCGTTGACCCCGCAGTCGCTGGGCGCGCTGATCGCGATGTACGAACACGCCGTGTACGTGCAGTCGCTGATCTGGAACATCAACGCCTTCGACCAGTTCGGCGTGGAGCTGGGCAAGCAGCTGGCCAGCCAGCTGCTGCCGGCGCTGCAGGGCGAGGCGCATGGCATCACCGATCCGGTGACGCTGGAGCTGTTGGGTCGGCTTCGGTAACAAACGTATCGACCAACGGTCGATACCTACCGGGGTACCGGACGGAGGTAGGCGACGACCGTTGGTCGTCGCGCCGCGAACGCGGCCGTTACCGCGTCGGATCCCGCTCCGGGCTGGGCCGCTTGGCCAATTTCCGCTGCAACGAACGCCGGTGCATGCCCAACAGGCGTGCAGCGGCCGAGACATTGCCGCCCGTCTCATGCATCGCCTGCTGGATGTGTTCCCACTGCAGGCGGCTGATCGGGGTCATCGCATCCGGTGGCTCCATCTCGCCATCGTCGGCCGGGCCGTCGTCTTCCTCGCCCAGCGCGCGCAGGATCATCGGCACCGTGGCCGGCTTGGGCAGGTAGTCATCGGCGCCCAGCTTGATCGCCTCCACTGCGGTGGCAATGCTGGCGTAGCCGGTCACCAGCAGGATGCGCATGTCCTCGCGCAGCGCCCGCAGCGGCTGGATCAACGCCAGGCCGGATTCCGATCCCAGTTTGAGGTCGATCAAGGCGTAGGCCGGCGGCTGCTGCCGGGCCAGCACCAGTGCCGAGGCGATGTCGCTGGCGGTCACCGTTTCCAGTCCCTTGCGGGCCAGGCTGCGCTGCAGCGTGCGCAGGTACAGTTCGTCGTCGTCGACCAGCAGGCCGTGGCTGGAGGCGGGCAGGGTGGGGGTATTCATGGCGAAATCTCCGGTGCAGCCAGGGGCAGGCGGAAGCCGACGCGGGTGCCGGCGCCCTGCGCCGGCCGCATCCACAACTCGCCGTCCAGGCGCTCGATGGTGGCATGGGACAGGGCCAGGCCCACGCCCATGCCCTGGGTCTTGCCGCTGTTGAACAGGGTGCCGGGCAGCACCGCATCGCGCGCGTCGAAACCGCGCCCGTAATCGCGCACTTCGCCGATCAGGTCGTGGCCTTCGATGCGCAGGGTCAGGTCCACCTGCGGCCGTTCGGCCTGTTCGCCGGCGTCCGCGGCGTTGTTGAGCAGCACCATCAACAGATGGCCGATGCCCGGGTCCAGCGGCAGCTGCAGCGGGGCATCCTCGTTGCGCTTGAGGGTGATGGTCGGGCGCACCAGCTGCCACTGCTCCAGCACCTGCGGCAGGGTTACCGCCTCGTTGCCGCGCGCCTGGCCGGCGGCCGGGCGGGCCAGTGCCAGCACCCGTTCGCGGCACTGCACCAGCAGCTCGCGCAGCGTGTCCACGTCGTCGCGTACTTCCGGGTTGTCGGTCTGGTCGGCGATGTCGTCGGCCAGCAGGGTCATGGTCGCCAGCGGGGTGTTGAGTTCATGCGCCACCGAGGCGGCATGGGTGGCCAGTGCCACGATGCCCTCGTTGCGCGCGAAGCGTTCGCGCAGCAGCGCAAGTTCGTGTTCGCGCCGGCGCAGCGCCATCGCCAGCCGGGTGGCGAAGGCCAGCACCACCGCCGCCGACAGCAGGAAGTTGGCCACCACGCCCCACTGGTGCAGGTCCATGGCGGTGAAGTAGCCATGCGGCAGCGGCTTGCCGAAAATGCCGCTGACCGCGTAGCCGATCAGGCAGGCGGCGGCCACGGCCAGGGTCCAGCGCACCGGCAGGGCCAGCGCGGCCAGCGCGATCAGGATCAGGAACAGCGACCCGAACGGGTTGCCGACCCCGCCGCTCCAGCCGACCATCCAGGTCAGCACCGCCACGTCCACCAGGATGTGGCAGAACGCGGTCAGCGGCGCGGTATCGGCATCCAGCACCCGCAGCTGCGCGTACAGGTTGAACAGGATCAGCACCAGCACCCCGGACCACAGCGGCAGCTGCGGCAGTTCCAGCCCCAGCACCCAGCTGGCCACCAGGATGGTCGCCGCCTGGCCGGCCACGGCCAGCCAGCGCAGGCTGCACAGGGTGCGTAGGAAGGGGGCGTCGGTACCGGTCATCGGCTGCCATCGTATGCGCTTGCGCGGTCGGCTGCCTGCGACAATCGGCCGCATCGGGGGCGCGCGGGTGCGGTAAAATGGGGAATGCACGACGCCGTCAGCCAACCGACCCAACCTTCCGACACCACCGTGTGGGCCCGCCGCCAGACCCAGCCTGTCCGCATCGGTGGCGTGGTCGTGGGTGGGGGCCAGCCCGTGGTGGTCCAGTCGATGACCAACACCGACACCGCCGACGTGGCCTCCAGCGTCAAGCAGGTGGCCGAGCTGTGGCGGGCCGGCTCGGAAATGGTGCGCCTGACCGTGAACAATCCCGAGTCGGCCGCCGCCATTCCACGCATCGTGGAAAAGCTGCGGATGATGGGGATCGAGGTCCCGCTGATCGGCGACTTCCATTACAACGGCCACCAGTTGCTGACCCAGGAACCGGCCTGCGCCGAAGCGCTGGCCAAGTACCGGATCAACCCCGGCAACGTCGGCTTCGGCAAGAAGAAGGACACCCAGTTCGCGCAGCTGATCGAATTCGCGATCCGCTACGACAAGCCGGTGCGCATCGGCGCCAACTGGGGCTCGCTGGACCAGTCGCTGGCCGCGCGCCTGATGGACGAGAACAGCCAGCGCGCCCAGCCCTGGGACGCCGGCCGGGTGCTGCGCGAAGCGCTGATCCGCTCGGCGCTGGATTCGGCGCACACCGCCGTGGAACTGGGCCTGCCGCGCGACCGCATCGTGCTGTCGGCCAAGGTCAGCGGCGTGCAGGAACTGATCGCGGTGTACCGCGACCTGGCCCAGCGTTCGGACTTCGCCCTGCACCTGGGCCTGACCGAAGCCGGCATCGGCAGCAAGGGCATCGTCGCCTCCTCGGCGGCACTGGCCGTGCTGCTGCAGGAAGGGATCGGCGACACCATCCGCATTTCGCTGACGCCCGAACCCGGCCAGTCGCGCACGCAGGAAGTGATCGTCGCCCAGGAACTGCTGCAGACCACCGGCCAGCGCGCTTTCACCCCGCTGGTCACCGCGTGCCCGGGCTGCGGCCGCACCACCTCCGAGTTCTTCCAGGAGCTGGCCAAGGTCGTGCAGAACCACGTGCGCGGCAAGATGCCCGAATGGAAGGTCAGCCACCCCGGCGCGGAAAACATGACCCTGGCCGTGATGGGCTGCATCGTCAACGGGCCCGGCGAATCGCGCCACGCCAACATCGGCATCTCGCTGCCCGGCACCGGTGAAACCCCGGCCGCGCCCGTGTTCGTCGATGGCGAAAAGACGGTGACCCTGCGCGGCGACAACATCGCCCAGGAATTCGTGGCGCTGATCGACGCGTACGTCGAACGCAAGTATGTCCGAAGCGTCGGATAAGCCCGCCGTGCTGGCGGCGCCGGAGCCGGCCGCCGGCTTCCGCCACTGGATGGCGCGCAATGCCTGGCGCTTCGTGCTGCTGTTTGCCGGCGTGCTGCTGCCGCTGGCCGGCTTCGTGGCCCTGGCCGACGAAGTGCACGAGCTGGAGGCGTTCTACTTCGACGCCCCGCTGCTGTGGAAGATGCATGACGTGGCCCGGCCCAGCCTGGATGCCGCGTTCGTGTTCATTTCCCGGATCGGTTACCAGTGGGGCGTGATCCCGGCCGACATCCTGATCGTGGCCGTGCTGCTGCTGCGCCGTCGCTGGCGCGAAGCCAGCTTCGCCGCGCTCAGCTTCGCCGGCTCGGCCCTGCTCAACATCGGCAGCAAGCAGTTCTTCCAGCGCGACCGGCCGACCCTATGGGAGTCGATCGCCCCGGAAAGCACCTACAGCTTCCCCAGCGGCCACGCCATGGGCTCGATGACCCTCGCCGCCGTGCTGGTGTTGCTGGCCTGGAACACCCGCTGGCGTTGGCCGGCGGTGGTGTTCGGGGTGCTGTTCGCCTGCTCGGTCAGCCTCTCACGCATCTACCTGGGCGTGCATTACCCTTCCGACATCCTGGCCGGATGGTGTGCCGCACTGGTTTGGGTGGTAGGGTGTTTCCTGGTGATGTTCCGCCGCCGCCATCCCTGGCGCCGCCGGCACTGACCGGCCTGCTGGGAGCGGGCCGGATGCGGCAGGGGTTTCCGCGGACCGTGATAGGTCCAATAAACCGATATGGCCTGGGGTGATAGGCAAAGGGCAGGGGTAGCCCGGCACGGATGTGACGCGGGCATCAGAACGCGCTGATGGGGAAACGACTTCCTTGTTATCGCTTGACCCCGTCGCTAGGCTGGCCCCCGTTTGCAGCGTTTGGACGAAGGTGGGTGGGATGACGATTCGAGTGTATCTGGTGGACGACCACGCGCTGGTGCGAACCGGCATGAAGATGATCCTGTCCAATGAGACGGACATCGAAGTGGTGGGTGAAGCCGAATCCGGCGAAGACGCGCTGCCTGCGATCCGCCAGCTGCGCCCGGACGTGGTGCTGTGCGACCTGCACCTGCCCGGCGTGAGCGGAATGGAAGTCACCGAACGCGTGGTCCGGGGCGACCACGGCACCCGCGTGGTGATCGTGTCGGTGCTGGAAGACGGCCCGATGCCCAAGCGCCTGCTTGAAGCCGGTGCCTCCGGCTACATCGGCAAGGCCTGCGACGCCCAGGAACTGCTGCGTGCCGTGCGCGACGCAGCACTCGGCCGGCGTTACCTGGGCAGCAGCATCGCCCAGAACCTGGCCCTGTCCAATGTCGAAGGCAGCCAGTCGCCGTTCGACAGCCTGTCCCCGCGCGAACTGGAGGTGGCGCTGCTGCTGACCCAGGGCCTGCGCCAGGAAGACATCGCCAAGCGCCTGAGCCTGAGCGCCAAGACCGTCAACACCCACAAGGCGCGCCTGTTCGAGAAGATGGGGATCCACGACAACATCGCCCTGGCGCGCATGGCCAGCCAGTACGGCCTGGTGGACCCGGCGCGGCCGATGTAAACGCGAGCGTCCGGAGCGCTTCGTTTGGGCTTAAACGTCGGTAGAGGCGTGCAGGGCGGTCGGTGCCCCGGTTTCGGATGCTTGTGCCGCGCTGCGCGCGGTGTCCACGCAGGGCGTGGACCTACGAATTGTTACGTGCGCAGGACGATCACGTAATCAAAAGCAACCGCGGGCAGCGACCCGCGAATTGCCCAACGTAATCCGCCAACCGCGTAGAGCCACGCCCTGCGTGGCTGCGCGATCTTCGTAACCTCAGCGCGAGCGGACCCGGGCGACGATCTTCGCCGCCTGCGCCGCGCTTTCGCGCACCTTGTCCCACTCGCCGTTCTCGATCCAGTTGCCCGGCACCATCCACGAGCCGCCGATGCAGACCACGTTCTTCTGCTCCAGGTACTCGGCCGCCGTGGTTTCCGTGATGCCGCCGGTCGGGCACAGCTTCAGGTCCGGAATCGGACCGGCCAGGCCCTTGATCATCGCCAGCCCGCCCACCGCCGAGGCCGGGAACAGCTTGCACACCCGGAAACCGCGCGCATACAGCGCCAGCAGCTCCGTCGGCGACGCCGCACCCGGCACCACCGGCAACGGCGCTTCCGCCAGCGCGTCGGCCATGAACGCCGGCGTGCCCGGCGTCACCAGGAAATCCGCGCCGGCATCAATGGCCTGCTGCATCTGCTCCACCGTCAGCACCGTGCCCGCACCGACCACCACATCCGGCAGCTCGCGCTTGAGCATGCCCAGCGCCTCCATCGCGATCGGCGTCCGCAGCGTCAGCTCGATCGCCGGCAGGCCACCTTCCAGCAACGCCGCGCTGACCGCGCGCGCCTGGTCAAGCGTGTGCACGGTAACCACCGGCAGGATGCCTGCCGCAAGCAGCAGGGTTTCAGCGCGTTTCTGGTGTTCGGCAATGCCCATGAACATTTCTTCCTGTTGATACCAAATTCGCCGACGCCAAAGAGGCGCCGCAATGTGTAGTGAGGCAGCGGCGGGGGTCCCCGTAGGGACCGTAGAAAACATGGATGTTTTCTACGAGCCCCCATGGATGGGTT
>DGIP01000297.1 GCA_002386405.1 Stenotrophomonas maltophilia | reverse complement strand
CGCGCCCAGTTCCAGGCCCAGCACCCGGTCGAACTCGTCATTGCGGGCGGTCAGGAAGATCACCGGCACGTCGCTGAAGGTGCGCAGCGTGCGGCACACCTCGAAGCCGCTCATGTCCGGCAGGCCCACGTCCAGCACCACCACGTCCACCGGCTCCTGGCGCAGCAGCTGCAGCGCCTGCCCGCCCAGCAGGCAGTGGCGGGCCCCGTAGCCCTCGCTGCGCAGCGCGTAGAGCACGGTATCGGCGATGGCGGCTTCGTCTTCGACGACCAGGACGTTGTGCAGGGGGCGGTTCATGCGCGCAGCATAGCCGCTGGGGCCGCCGCCCCGTACACTGCGCCGATGAATTACCGCCACGCCTTCCATGCCGGCAACCACGCCGATGTGCTCAAGCACATCGTCCAGCTTGCCCTGCTCGACACCTTCAAGCGCAAGGACAGCCCGTTCTTCGTGCTGGACACCCACGGCGGCGCCGGCCGCTACCTGCTGGCCAGCGAGGAAAGCCGCAAGACCCTGGAGGCCGAGGAAGGGGTGATGCGGCTGATGGCCCAGCCCAAGCTGCCGGCCGTGGTCGAGCGTTACCTCAAGGCGGTGCAGGCCGACAACCCGGTCGGCGCGATGATCAGCTACCCCGGCTCGCCGCTGCTCAGCGCGCAGACCCTGCGCGAGCAGGACCGCATGGCCGTGTGCGAGCTGCAGGATGCCGAAGCGGCCT
This sequence comes from Stenotrophomonas maltophilia, assembly GCA_002386405.1. Classification (GTDB taxonomy): domain Bacteria; phylum Pseudomonadota; class Gammaproteobacteria; order Xanthomonadales; family Xanthomonadaceae; genus Stenotrophomonas; species Stenotrophomonas maltophilia_AD. The sequence continues at coordinate 9,753 of DGIP01000297.1, read as the reverse complement.
CGCTCAAGGCGCTCTTCGCCCATGACAGCCGGGTGGCGGTACTGCACGCCGACGGCTACGCCCAGAACAAGGCGCTGCTGCCGCCCAAGGCAAACGGCGTGAAGATCGGCCGTGGCCTGGTCCTGATCGACCCGCCCTACGAGGGCCAGGATGCCGAGTACCAGCGCATCCTCGCCTCGGTGAGCGAGATCCTGGCGCGCTGGCCGCAGGCCAGCTTCGCCATCTGGTTCCCGATCAAGCAGCGCCGCACCATCCTGCACTTCCTGCGCAAGGCCTGTGCCCTGCCGGTGAAGTCGGTGCTTACAGTAGAACTACTGGTTCGGCCCGATGACTCTCCCCTTCGGCTCAATGGCAGTGGCATGCTGTTGCTCAACCCGCCCTGGCAGTTCGACCAGGTGCTGGCTCCGGCCATGCCCGCGCTGAAGCAGTACCTGGGCGAAGCCGGTGCCAGTACCCGCCTGCAGTGGCTCAAGCAGGCCGAGTAACGCCACGACCGCCGGCTGAACGGCGTGAGCGTTTCGTTCACGGAACGCGCCCCCGGGGATGCGAGAATCCGAAGACCACCAAGGAATCACCGGTATGGCTACCCGTAACCGCATGCCGCCCTGGCACGAAGTTTTCAAAGCGCCCAGCGGCCATGAGCTGCTGATCCGCCCGATTCGTCCGGAAGACGGTCCGCCGTTGAAGGAAGCCTTCAGCCTGTTCGGGCCGGAGGAAGTCCGCGACCGCCTGACGCAATCGGTCAAGGAGCTGTCGGACGAAGCGATGCAGCGGCTGACCCATCCCAACGCCAAGACCGAGATCACGCTGGTCGCGGCGGAGAACCTGCCTGCAGGTGACGCGGTGGTCGGTGCACTGGCGCGCGCCTCGATCATCCCGGGCACGAAGGATGCGGAGTACGCCATCCTGATCAGCCGGTTCCTCATCGGCCAGGGCCTCGGCCGGCAGCTGATGCGCAAGCTGGTCAAGTGGGGGCGCGGCAAGTACCTCGATCACTTGTACGGCGACGTGCTGGAAGCGAACGAACCCATGAAGCAGCTGGCCGCATCGCTGGGCTTCAAGGCCATCCCGCATCCGCAGGGCACGCCCGGCCTGGTGCGCATGGTGCTGGAACTCGATCCGGGCCAATAAGGGGTCATCACGTGGCGGTCTGCTAAAATCGACCGCTCATGTCACGCACCTCATATCCCGCACCGCCGCTGCCCCGTTCCGGGCAACTCCGCGCCTGGTGGCGCGCTCCCGCATCGCCCACGGCGCTGGCGTGGTACATCGCCCGCGCTGCGGAAACCCATGACGGACCGTTGCTGGTCATCGCGCGCGACAACCATGGTGCCAACCAGATCGAGTCCGACCTGCGCACCCTGCTGGGCAGCGCATCGGACCTGCCGGTGGTGGCCTTCCCGGACTGGGAAACGCTGCCCTACGACGCCTTCAGCCCGCACCCGGACATCATTTCGCAGCGTCTGGCCGCCTTGCACCAGCTGCCCACGCTGCGCCGTGGCATCGTGGTGGTGCCGGTGCAGACCCTGCTGCAGCAGCTGGCGCCGCTCAAGTACATCATTGGCGGCAGCTTCGACCTGAAGGTCGGCCAGCGCCTGGACCTTGATGCGGAGAAGCGCCGCCTTGAGGCCGCCGCCTACCGCAACGTGCCGCAGGTGATGGACCCGGGCGATTTCGCCGTGCGCGGCGGCCTGCTCGATGTGTTCCCGATGGGTGCCGAGGCGCCGCTGCGGATCGAGCTGCTGGACGAAGACATCGATTCGATCCGCGCGTTCGACCCGGAAAGCCAGCGTTCGCTGGACAAGGTCGATGCGGTGCGGATGCTGCCCGGCCGCGAAGTACCGCTGGACGAACTGAGCGTATCGCGGGTGCTGGCCACCCTGCGCGAGCGTTTCGACGTGGATACCCGGCGCAGCGCGCTGTACCAGGATCTCAAGTCCGGGCTGGCACCGGCCGGCGTGGAGTACTACCTGCCGCTGTTCTTCGACGAGACCGCCACGCTGTTCGACTACCTGCAGCCCAATGCGCTGCCGGTGATCGCGCCCGGCGTGGGCGAAGCGGCCGCATCGTTCTGGGCCCAGACCCAGAACCGATTCGAACAGCGCCGGCATGACGTGGAGCGCCCGCTGCTGGCGCCCACCGAGCTGTACCTCAGCCCCGAGGCCTTCAGCGCGCGCTTGAACACGCTGCCGCGCATCGAGGTCTGGAGCGCCGACCACCCGCGCATCGACGAAGCCAAACCGCTGGGCGACCAGCCGCTGCCGCCGCTGCCGGTGGCCGCGCGCGATGCCCCGGCCGGTGAAGCACTGAAGTCGTTCCTGGGCCACTACCCCGGCCGGGTGCTGATCGCCGCCGATTCACCGGGCCGCCGCGAGGCGTTGCTGGAAGTGCTGCTGTCGGCGGAACTGAAACCGCCGGTGGTAGCCGACCTGCCGACCTTCCTGGCCGATGCGAACCAGCGGTTTGCCATCACCGTGGCGCCGCTGGAAGACGGCTTCGCGCTGGACGCACCGCCGCTGGCGGTGCTGACCGAGCGCCAGCTGTTCCCCGAGCGCGCCGGCACCACCCGGCGCAGCCGCCGCGTCGGTCGCGAACCGGAAGCGATCATCCGCGACCTGGGCGAGCTCACCGAAGGCGCGCCCATCGTTCATGAAGACCACGGCGTGGGCCGCTACCGTGGCCTGATCGTGCTCGATGCGGGCGGCATGCCCGGCGAGTTCCTGGAAATCGAATACGCCAAGGGCGACCGGCTGTACGTGCCGGTGGCCCAGCTGCACCTGATCAGCCGCTACTCCGGCGCCTCGCCGGAAACCGCGCCGCTGCATTCGCTCGGTGGCGAACAGTGGAGCAAGGCCAAGCGCCGCGCCGCCGAGAAGGTCCGCGACGTGGCCGCCGAACTGCTGGAAATCCAGGCCCGCCGCCGCGCGCGCGCCGGCCTGGCGCTGCACGTGGACCGGGCGATGTACGAGCCGTTCGCGGCCGGCTTCCCGTTCGAGGAAACCGCCGACCAGCTCGCCGCCATCGACGCCACCCTGCGCGACCTGGCCAGCAGCCAGCCGATGGACCGCGTGGTCTGCGGCGACGTCGGCTTCGGCAAGACCGAAGTGGCCGTGCGCGCCGCGTTCGCCGCCGCCAGCGCCGGCAAGCAGGTCGCCGTGCTGGTGCCGACCACGCTGCTGGCCGAACAGCACTACCGCAACTTCCGCGACCGCTTCGCCGATTGGCCGCTCAAGGTGGAAGTGCTGTCGCGCTTCAAGAGCACCAAGGAGATCAAGGCCGAGCTGGAGAAGGTGGCGGCCGGCACCATCGACGTCATCATCGGCACCCACCGCCTGCTGCAGCCGGACGTGAAGTTCAAGGACCTGGGCCTGGTGGTGGTGGATGAGGAGCAGCGCTTCGGCGTACGCCAGAAGGAAGCGTTGAAGGCAATGCGTGCCAACGTGCACCTGCTGACCCTGACCGCCACGCCGATTCCGCGCACGCTCAACATGGCCATGGCCGGCCTGCGCGACCTGTCGATCATCGCCACCCCGCCACCGAACCGGCTGGCGGTGCAGACCTTCATCACCGCCTGGGACAACGCGCTGCTGCGCGAAGCGTTCCAGCGCGAACTGGCGCGCGGTGGCCAGCTGTATTTCCTGCATAACGACGTGGAAAGCATCGGCCGCATGCAGCGCGACCTGGCCGAGCTGGTACCGGAAGCCCGCATCGGCATCGCCCACGGGCAGATGCCCGAACGCGAGCTGGAACGGGTGATGCTGGATTTCCAGAAGCAGCGCTACAACGTGCTGCTGTCGACCACGATCATCGAATCGGGCATCGACATCCCCAACGCCAACACCATCATCATCAACCGCGCCGACCGCTTCGGCCTGGCCCAGCTGCACCAGCTGCGTGGCCGCGTCGGCCGTTCGCACCACCGCGCGTATGCGTACCTGGTGGTGCCGGACAAGCGCTCGATGACCCCCGATGCGGAGAAGCGCCTGGAAGCCATCGCCTCCATGGACGAACTCGGCGCCGGCTTCACCCTGGCCACCCACGATCTGGAGATCCGTGGCGCCGGTGAACTGCTGGGCGAAGACCAGAGCGGGCAGATGGCCGAAGTGGGCTTCAGCCTGTACACCGAACTGCTTGAGCGCGCCGTGCGCAGCATCCGGCTGGGCAAGCTGCCCGACCTGGATTCGGGCGAGGAAGTGCGCGGTGCCGAAGTCGAGCTGCATGTGCCGGCACTGATCCCGGACGACTACCTGCCGGATGTGCACACCCGCCTGACCCTGTACAAGCGCATCAGCAGCGCGCGCGACAGTGCCGAGCTGCGCGAACTGCAGGTGGAAATGATCGACCGCTTCGGGTTGCTGCCCGATGCGGCCAAGCATCTGTTCGCGGTGGCGGAGCTGAAGCTGCAGTGCAACGCGCTGGGCATCCGCAAGCTGGAATTGGGCGAGAACGGCGGCCGCATCGTGTTCGAGGCCAAGCCCTCCATCGACCCGATGGCGGTCATCCAGATGATCCAGAAGCAGCCCAAGCTCTACACCATGGATGGGCCGGACAAGCTGCGCATCAAGGTGCCGCTGCCGTTGCCCGAAGACCGCTTCAACGCGGCCAAGGCACTGCTGACCACGCTCACCCCGGGTTGATTTCACGCCGGGCGAACGTCGCCCGGCGCATATCGCCTACGTCCCCCCCGCGATGTATTGCCATGTTCGACCCGTCCCCTCCCCAGGCGTGCTCCATCGACGCGTTGTCGATGTCGCTGCAGATGCGCGACCAGTACACCCGCTTCCATTGCGACCGGGTGGAGCTGCTCGGCGACCAGCTCGGCCGCCTGTGCGATCTGGATGACGCCCAGCGCACGCACCTGACCCTGGCCGCACGCTTCCATGACATCGGCAAGATCGGCATCCCGGACAACGTGCTGCTGCACCCTGCCCGTCTGGATGACGAACAACGCGCGATCATGCGCACCCATCCCGAGCGCGGCGAACGCATCTTCGCCGCCACCGGTCGCCCCGATGCGGATGAAGTGGCACGATTGATCCGTGCCCACCACGAAGCGGTCGATGGCAGCGGCTATCCCGACGGACTCAAGGGCAGCGACATTCCGCTGGGCGCGCGCATATTGAGCATCGTCGACAGCTACGACGCGATGACCACGGCCCGCCCCTACCGCGGCGCGATGCCGCACGCCAAGGCGATGGGCATTCTTGCCGGGCTGCAGGGCGGCCAAGTGGACCCGGGCGTGTTCGCCCAGTTCGTGCGCCTGATGGACGGCCAGCCCTAGCCGTCAACGGGAAAAAAAGAAGCCCGGCAGTGCGCCGGGCTTTTCTTCATTCAACCGCGGGCAGTTACCAGATCACCACACGCTTGTCGTCGGCACGCACCATCGCGTCGCCCGGCTTGCACTCGAACGCCTGCGCGAACGCCGGCATGTTCGACGGCGCACCATTGGCACGGAAGTTCGCCGGCGCATGCGGGTCGGTGTTCAGGCGCACGCGCAGTTCGCCGTCGGTGAAGTTGCGGCGCCACACGGTGGCCCAGTTCATGAAGAAGCGCTGGTCCTGGCTGTGGCCATCCACGGCCACATTGGCCTTGGGGTTCTCCTTCAGCGCCATCTGCAGCGCGTCGTAGGCCACGGTCAGGCCGCCCAGGTCGCCGATGTTCTCGCCCAGGGTCAGCTTGCCCTTCACGTTCACGCCCGGCAGCGATTCGTAGCCATCGAACTGCGCCACCAGCTGGTCGGTACGGCCGGTGAAGGCCTTGCGGTCGCTGTCGGTCCACCAGTTGTCGAAGTTGCCGTTGGCCGCGAACTGGCTGCCCGAATCATCGTAGCCGTGCATCATTTCGTGGCCGATCACCGCACCGATGCCGCCGTAGTTCAGCGCCGGATCGGCCTTGGCATCGAAGAACGGCGCCTGCAGGATCGCCGCCGGGAACACGATCTCGTTCTTGGTCGCGTTGTAATAGGCATTGACGGTCTGCGGGGTCATGCCCCACTCGGTCTTGTCGACCGGCTTGCCGATCTTGTTGAGCATGTAGCGGTAGTTGAACGCGCGCGCGGCCTGCATGTTGCCCAGGTAGCTGTCGGCGTTGGTCTCGAAGCCCGACCAGTCACGCCACTTGTCCGGGTAACCGATCTTCGGGGTGAAGCTGGCCCACTTCTCCAGCGCCTTCTTGCGGGTGTCTTCGCCCATCCACTCCAGCTTCTCCAGGCGCGCCTTCAGCGCCACCGAGAGGTTCTCCACCAGGTGCTGCATCTGTTCCTTGGACTCGGCCGGGAACACCGCGTCCACGTACAGCTGGCCCAGGCCTTCGCCGATGGAGGTGTTGACCGACTCCAGCACGCGCTTCCAGCGCGGCTGCATTTCCTTCTGGCCACGCAGGGTGGTGCCGTAGAAATCGAAATTGGCCTTCTCGAACGCGCTGCTCAGGTACGGCGCGGCATCATCGACGGTGTGGAAGCGCAGGTACGCCTGCCAGGTCGAAGCCGGCACCTCGGTGAGCATCTTGTCCACTTCGCCGAAGAAGGCCGGCTGGGCCAGCGAGAACTTCTGCGCGGCCGGCACCTTCAGGGTGTCGAACAGCGCGGTCCAGCTGAAGTTCGGGGTCAGCTTGTCCGCTTCAGCGGCGCTGACCGGGTTGTAGCGCTTGGCCGGATCGCGCAGCTCGATGCGCGACAGCGACGCCTTCGCCAGGCGGGTCTCGAAGTCCATCACCGCCTGCGCCTGGGTCTTGGCCTGCGCGGCATCCACGCCGGACAGGGTCAGCGCCTGCGCGATGTAGGCCACGTAGGCCTCGCGGATCTTGGCCTGCGATTCGTCGAAGTAATAACCCTTTTCCGGCAGGCCCAGACCACCCTGGCCGACATAGGCGATGACGTTGGCCGAGTCCTTGTAATCGGCGTTGGCCGACAGCGAGAACAGCACGCCCTGGCCCTTCGCCTGGCTGTCGCGCAGGTACTGGGTGATGGCGGCGGTATCGTTCAACGCGGCGATCTTGTCCAGCTGCGGCTGCAGCGGCGCGATGCCGGCCGCTTCGATCTTGGCTTCATCCGAACCGGTCTTCCAGATATCGCCGATCTTGGCTTCCACCGAGCCGGCCTTGGCCTGGCTGGCCGCGGCCTGCTGGACCAGCGCGTGCTGCACTTCCAGCGAGCGCTCGCGCAGGATCTCGAAGCTGCCCCAGGTGGTCTGGTCGTTCGGCACCGGGTTGGCCTTGAGCCAGCTGCTGTTGACGAACCCGTTGAGGTCGGTACACGCGGCGATGGCCGGATCCAGGTCAGCGCTGTTGAGCGAGATCAGCGGCGTCTTGATCTGCGACAGATCGAACGCCGGCTTGGCATCGGCCACGGCGGCAGCCGGCGCGGTATCGGTCTTGCCACAAGCCGCCAGCGACGCGGCGATGGCAACGGTCAGGCCCAGCGGGACCAGCTTGGAAAACTTCATTCGACTCTCCGGCTACAGGGAAGCATCGCCCGCAATGCGGGCAATCAGGCAGCGTAGCGCGGGTGGGCTGTACTTGGACCGGCCAAAGGTCACAGGCGCGCTCTTTGCTGTGCGCGGAAAGCGTTGGCGTATCAGTTGTTACGGGCTGGGAGGCCGACGGGCAGCCCCGCTCCGGGACACGCCGTAAACCCATCCATGGGGGCTTGGCAAAAACATCCATGTTTTTGACAGTCCCTACGGGGGCTGCCCGCCGGCCTCCCCTCGTGCATTCCGTGTGCGGATGCGAAAAGCTGACACGCATGGCGTGTCACTACGCCGCACGCATGACCTGCCTTTGATCTTCCGTGGCCTCCGACATTTTGTCGAAGGTGGAACGGGGCGGGTTTGCGGGACTGTAGAAAACATGGATGTTTTCTACAAGCCTCCATGGACGGATTCACGGCGTGTCCCGCAAACCCGCACCGTCCCGCCAAACCGCAGATGCATTGAGCCCGCGGCTGTTCGCGGAATCCAACAGCAGCCGGGCAGGGCCCGGCTCTACGGCGTCCTGCAATCAGGCAATCAGGCAGTCAGGCAATTACTTCGCTTTGCCTTGGTTCGCTACGGCCTCAGCGGCCTTGCGCGCTGCTTCCGGGTCGCCCAGGTAGCGGAACGACTGCACGGTCAGGTCTTCGTTGAGCTCGAACAGCAACGGAATGCCGGTCGGAATGTTGAGCTCCAGGATCGCTTCCTGCGAGACGTTGTTGAGGTACTTGTACAGCGCCCGCAGCGAATTGCCGTGCGCGGTGACCAGCACCGTCTTGCCATCCTTCAGCTGCGGCGCGATCGCATCGAACCAGTACGGCAGCACGCGTTCCAGCGTGGTCGCCAGCGACTCCGTGCCCGGCAGCGCGTTGCGGTCCAGCGTCGAATAGCGACGGTCGTGGATCGGGTGGCCCGGATCCTCGCGGTCCATCGCCGGCGGCGGGATGTCGTACGAACGGCGCCAGATCTTGACCTGGTCCTCGCCGTGCTTGGCCGCCGTCTCGGCCTTGTCCAGGCCCTGCAGACCACCGTAATGACGCTCATTCAGGCGCCAGCTCTTGCTCACCGGCAGCCAGTCCTGGTCCAGCTCCGCCAGCGCCCCCTGCAGCGTGTGGATCGCCCGCTTCAGCACCGAGGTGTGCGCCACATCGAACTGCAGCCCCTCTTCGCGCATCAGGCGGCCGGCAGCGGCAGCTTCGCTGCGGCCCTGCTCGGTCAGTTCCACGTCCACCCAACCGGTGAAGCGGTTGTCCAGGTTCCACTGGCTCTGGCCGTGGCGCAACAGTACGAGTTTCCGGGTCACTGCGGTTTCTCCGAGGGGATGGCAAGGCAGGCCGCCATTGTAGCGGCACCCGCCGGTTCAGGGATGTGGATGCCCGTGATGGCCCTGCGCGTCCGGACTGCTGCGGCGCGGCTCGTGCGTCCGCCCGTGCGCGTGCCCCGCGTGGTCATGGTCATGGTCGCCGTGGCCCGCCATCCCCGCAGGCGCTCCATCGCCGCAATCATCCCCGCAATGGTCCGCCTCGATCTGCAGCGTCACATGATCGATGCCGAAATCCTCGTGCAGCGCCGTGCCCAGCCGGCGGCGCAGCCCATCCGCATCCACCCCTTCGGCAATCACCACATGCGCGGTCAGCGCCGGCGTGCTCGACGCCAGCGCCCACACATGCAGATCGTGCACATCCTGCACGCCGTCGTGCGCACACAACCGCGCGCGCACCGCCTCCACCTGGATGCCCTTCGGCACGCCTTCCAGCAGTACGTTGATCGCCTCGCGCATCAGCACCCACGTGCGCGGCAGCACCCACAGCCCGATCAGCACCGCCAGGATCGGATCGATCGGCTTCCAGCCGGTCCAGCGGATCAACAGCGCACCGATGATCACCGCCACCGAACCCAGCATGTCTGCCCATACCTCCAGGTACGCGCCCTTCACGTTGAGGCTCTCGCCGCTGCCCGCGCGCAGCAGACGCATCGAAATCAGATTGATCACCAGCCCGAACGCCGCAATCACCAGCATCCCGGTCGACGCGATCTCCTGCGGCTGCCGGAACCGCGCCACCGCCTCCCACAGGATGTAGCCGGCCACCACGAACAGCATGCCGCCGTTGATCATCGCGCCCAGCGCTTCCAGCCGCGCATACCCGTAGGTGCGCCGCGCATCCGGCGGACGCCGGCTCAGCCGCACCGCCACCAGCGCGATCATCAGCGCCAGCGTGTCGGTGGCCATGTGCGCCGCATCGGACAGCAGCGCCAGGCTGTTGGTCCAGAACGCGCCCACCACCTC
>DGIP01000298.1 GCA_002386405.1 Stenotrophomonas maltophilia | reverse complement strand
GGTGCTGCTGGGCATGCTCGGCACCCTGCTGGGCATGATGGCCACCCTGCGCGGCACCGGGCTGGCGCTGGGCAGCGCCACCGACCTGCAGTCCATCCGCGGCTCGCTGGGCGCGCCGGTGGAAGGCCTGGCCGTGGCGTTCGGCACCTCGATTGCCGGCGTGGCCACCTCGGCCATGCTGGGCCTGCTGTCGGCGCTGTGCCGGCGCGAACGCCTGCTGGGCGTGCAGCAGCTGGATACCCGCATCGCCACCACCCTGCACGTGCATTCGCAGGCCTGGCAGCGTGCCGAAGCGTTCCGCCTGCTGCAGGCGCAGGCGGGGCTGATGCCGGCGCTGGTGGACCGCCTGGAAGCGATGAGCGCCGCGATCGAAGCGCAGAGCGGCGCGGCCGGCGAACGCCTGTCGGCCAGCCAGGACACCTTCCATGCCCGCGCCGAGGCCGCCCATGAGCGCCTGGCCGGTTCGGTGCAGGAAGCCCTGCAGGCCAGCGTCGCGCAGAGTGCGCGCGCGGTTGGCGAGGCCCTGCAGCCGATCATGGCCGAGACCATGGCCGGCATCAGCCAGCAGACCACCGCCCTGCAGGCGACCGTGGGCGATGCCGTGCGCACGCAGCTCGACGGCCTGGCCAGCGGCTTCGAGGCCAGCCGCGCCGCCACTACCGAAACATGGAACGCTGCGCTCAGCAGCCAGAAGCAGGCACACGACACCCTGTCGGCAGAACTGCGTTCGACCCTGGCCACGCTCAGCGAACAGCACGACCAGCGCGCCGTGCAGCTGCTGGAAACCCTGGCCGCCCGTCTCGACGCCAGCGTGGATGCCTGGACCGAGGCACAGAGCGAACAGCAGCAGCGTCATGCCGCCCTCACCCATGATCTACGCAGCACGCTTGAAGATTTCAGCCAGCTGCAGGGCGAGCACGGCGCCCGCCTGCTCGATTCGGTGGGTACGCGTTTGGATGTCTGGGTCAACACCCTGTCCGAGCGCATGGACAGCAGCGCAAGCGCCCACGCGCAGGCATGGCGCGATGCGCTGCAGGGCCAGCAGTCGGTGAATGCCGAACTGGCCGAACGCAACCAGCAGGCACTGGTGGCGGCCACCGCCAGCTTCGATGGGCATGCGCGTTCGCTGGTGGACGGCCTGCAGGCCTCGCACAGCGGCTTGCAGGACCGCCTGGAAGCGCGCGATGCGCAGCGCCTGGCCACCTGGAGCGATGCCTTCACCCAGTTGTCGGAACAGCTGGGCCAACAGTGGGCCGACAACGGTGCCCAGGTCGCGGCCAGCCAGCAGGCGGTCTGCGAAACCCTGTCGCGTACCGCGCACGAGATCGGCACGCAGGCGCAGGCGCATGCGGCCGAGACCATCGCCGAGATCTCGCGCCTGGTCACGCTCGCTTCGGAAGCCCCCAAGGCCGCCGCCGAAGTGGTCGCCGAACTGCGCCAGAAGCTCTCCGACAGCATGGTCCGCGACACCGCCATGCTCGACGAACGCACCCGCCTGCTGGCCACGTTGGAAACCCTGCTGGATGCGGTCAACCACGCCTCCACCGAGCAGCGCACCGCGGTGGACGCCCTGGTCAGCACCTCGGCCGACCTGCTGGAGCGCGTGGGCGCGCAGTTCACCGACCACATTGCCGCTGAAACCGGCAAGCTCGATGGCGTGGCCGCGCAGCTCAGCGGCAGCGCGGTGGAAGTGGCCAGCCTTGCCGACGCCTTCGGCACCGCGATGCAGAGCTTCGGCACCGCCAGTACCGGGCTGGGCGAACAACTGCAGCAGGTGGCCGGCGCACTGGATGCCTCGATGACCCGCAGCGATGAGCAGCTGGCGTATTACGTAACGCAGGCGCGTGAAGTGATCGACCTGAGCGTGCTCTCGCAGCAGCAGATCATCGAAGAACTGCAGCAGCTGGCCGGCCGCCGCCGCACTGCCGGGGCCGCCACCGCATGAGTGACGAGATCGAGCTGGAAGGCGAAACCGGCGCGCCGATCTGGGCCGCCTTCGGCGACCTGATGTCGGTGCTGCTGGGCGCGTTCGTGCTGATTTTGGTCGGCGTGGTGGCGCTGCAGCTGGAACTGTCGCATCGCCTCGATGAGGAAGTGGCGCAGCGCCAAGCCGAAGCCAAGCGGCGCCAGACCCTGGAACAGGCCCTGGCCGGCCCGCTGGCCGCCGGGCGGGTGACGCTGGTGGATGGCCGCATCGGCATCCGCGGCAGCGTGCTGTTCGCGCTCAATTCCGACCAGCTGCAGCCGGAAGGCCGCGAGCTGCTGCGCAGCCTGGCAGCGCCGCTGGCCGGGTATCTGTCGTCGCGCGAAGAGATCCTGATGGTCAGCGGTTTCACTGATGACCGCCCGGTGCGCGACAGCAACCGCCAGTTCGCCGACAACTGGGAACTGTCGGCCGAGCGCGCCTTGACCGTGACCCGCACCCTGATCGCCGAAGGCGTGCCGGCCGGCTCGGTGTTCGCCGCCGCGTTCGGTGCCGAACAGCCGGTAGGTTCCAACGCCGACGAAGAAGGCCGCGCGCGCAACCGGCGCGTGGAGATGGCACCGATTCCACGCCCGAAGCCGACCGTGGCGGGCGATGGACGGTAACCGTACGGCCGCCAGCGACCGGCTCGCGCACTGGCGCGGGCAGCAGCTGGATCGCCACGACCCGGTGCAGTTCGCCTTCCTGGAAGCGCTGCAGCGCCGCGCGCAGCTGGCCAGCGGTTCGCTGCGCGGCGTGCTGGACGCGCGCCTGGAGGCGCTGCTGGCGGCCTACGCCGAGCGCATGGCTGCCGCGCCCGTTGCAACCGCGCCCGCGAAGCACGCCGGAACGGCGGATACGCTGGCCGCGCTGGGCCAACCGCGCGCCACGTACAACCCCAACTACCCTGCACTGCCGGCCCTGGCCGAATTCCGCAGTGCATGGGCCGCGCTGCGCACTGCCGGCCAGGTGCGGCAGACATTGGCGCAGACCCCGAGCGATGGCGGTCCGTTGAACTCCAGCGTGCTGGTCCACCGTGCCATCGGCTGGATGGGTGAGGTGTCGCCCGCCTACCTGCAGCACTTCCTGGCCTACATCGACAACCTGGCCTGGCTGGAACAGATGCAACAGCGCGGCACCCTGCCCAGCCGCGACGGCGTGCCTGGCCGCG
>DGIP01000133.1:829-5158 GCA_002386405.1 Stenotrophomonas maltophilia | reverse complement strand
CGCTCTTCCGATCTGCACCGTCCTGCTGGCCGCCGCCGGTCTTGGCACCGGCATGGGCGTGGCGCGGGGCCTCGCCATGCGGACGGCGCGCGTGCTTGCGCGGCGAACGATCGCCACCCGGCACTTCGGCCTTGCCCGGCGCGCTGTTGCCCCAGCGGATCGGGGTCTGCGGCTCGAAGCCGGGCACGTCGCGGATGTCCATGTCCTTGTCGAGCAGGCGCACGATCTGGCGCAGCAGCTTGGCTTCGTCCTGGGCCACCAGCGAGATCGCCTGGCCGGTCGAGCCGTTACGGCCGGTACGGCCGATGCGGTGCACGTAATCCTCGGCCACCATCGGCAGGTCGTAGTTGATGACCTTCGGCAGCTCGTTGATGTCGATACCGCGCGCGGCGATGTCGGTGGCCACCAGCACGGTCACGCGGCCGGCCTTGAAGTCGCCCAGCGCACGCAGGCGCTGGCCCTGGCTCTTGTTGCCGTGGATCGCCGCGGTCTTGATGCCGGACTTCTCCAGGAACGTGGCCAGCTTGTCGCAGCCGTGCTTGGTACGGCCGAACACCAGGGTCTGCTCGCGGCTGTCCTGGGCCAGCAGGTGCAGCAGCAGCTCGCGCTTGCGCGCGCCATCGACCGGGTGCACGCGGTGGGTGATGGTCTCAGCCACGGTGTTCTTCGGGGTCACCTGGATCTGCGCCGGATCGCGCATGAACTCCAGCGCCAGCTGCTTGATGCTCTCTTCGAAGGTCGCCGAGAACAGCAGGGTCTGGCGGTTCTGGCGCGGCAGCTTGGCCAGGATCTTCTTGATCGACGGCAGGAAGCCCATGTCCAGCATGCGGTCGGCTTCGTCCAGCACCAGGATCTCGATGCCCGACAGGTCGACGCTGCGACGCTCCAGGTGGTCGATCAGGCGGCCCGGGCAGGCCACCAGCAGGTCCACGCCACGGCGCAGCACGTCGAACTGGTTGCCCATGCCGACGCCGCCGTAGATGCAGGCGCTGGGAATGCGCAGGTACTTGCTGTAGCCGCGCAGGCTGTCATGCACCTGGGTGGCCAGTTCGCGGGTCGGGGCCAGCACCAGCGCACGCGGCTTGCGCGGGCCGTTCACGGCCTGCGGGTTGGTGCCCAGGTGCTGCAGCAGCGGCAGGCCGAACGCTGCGGTCTTGCCGGTACCGGTCTGCGCGCCGGCCAGCAGGTCGCGGCCTTCCAGGGCCAGCGGGATCGCCTGCTCCTGGATCGGGGTGGGGTTTTCATAGCCCTGCTCGGACAACGCGCGCAGCAGGAACGGGGCAAGGCCCAGGTTTTCAAAAGACATCGGGTGGAAGCTCCAAAGACAAAGTAACGCCAGGCCGAATGGCCGGACGCAAGGCAGATCGAGTTGATCGGCTGACTCGGAGCGTTCCCGTGAACCGCGCTGCGAGAATTGGGTGCAGCCCACGCGGTGCGCGGACTGGAATGCATGACGAATGGCGTCGGAGTGGGGGCGGGCGAGGGACGGAAATCCCGATCGCCGGCGATCCCGAAGGGAAACGGACGGCCGCTGCAGACAATGGGAGTATAGAAGAAATCATGCGCTGCATCAATTTTCCCCATTCAGCTTCGTAGTGCCACGCCATGCGTGGCTGCGCGCCAATTCGGGGTCAGGAACGCCGGAAGCCTAGCGTCGGGCGTCAAGCCACCACATCAGCATCATTCGGATGGTTTATGTTCGTTCTGCGGCACTGCGACTTGGCATGACCGCGCATTTGGTTACACTCGAAACCTATTTTCTGCGATCCCGGATATCCCACCCATGAAGCTTGGTTCTTTGAAGGAAGGCGGCCGCGACGGCACCCTGATCGTGGTCTCGCGCGACCTGCGCCATGGCGTGCGCGCCACCGGGATCGCCGCCACCCTGCAACAGGCGCTGGAAGACTGGAGCCACCTGGCGCCGCGCCTGAACGCCTTGTCCGAGTCGCTCAATGACGGCAGTGCCGACGGCGTGTTCGACATCGACCTGCAGGCGCTGGCCGCGCCGTTGCCGCGTTCCTATGAATTCGTTGATGGCAGCGCCTACCTGCCGCATGTGGAGCGCGTGCGCCGCGCCCGCGGCGCCGAGGTGCCGGAAAGCTTCTACACCGACCCGCTGATGTACCAGGCCACCAGCGCCGGGTTCCATGGCCCGCGCGATGCGGTGAAGGTGATCAGCGAGGAGTACGGCATCGACCTGGAGGCCGAACTGGTGGTCATCACCGATGACGTGCCGATGGCGGTCACCGCCGAGCAGGCCGCCGGCCATATCCAGCTGGTCGGCCTGGTCAATGACGTCTCGCTGCGCAACCTGATCCCGGGCGAGCTGGCCAAGGGCTTCGGCTTCCTGCAGTCCAAGCCGCGCTCGGCGCTGTCGCCGGTGTTCGTCACCCCCGACGAGCTGGGCGATGCCTGGCAGGACAGCAAGGTGCACCTGCCGCTGGTCACCCACGTCAACGGCGCCTGGTTCGGCGCGCCCGAAGCTGGCGTGGACATGCAGTTCAACTTCGCCCAGCTGGTCGCGCACGCGGCCAAGACCCGCCCGCTGGGCGCCGGCGCCATCGTCGGCTCGGGCACCATCGCCAACGAGGACACCAGCAAGGGCGCGTCCTGCTTTGCCGAGCAGCGCACCGTGGAGACCCTGCGCGACGGCAAGCCGAGCACGCCGTTCATGTCGTTCGGCGACGTGGTCCGCATTGAAATGTTCGACGCCGCCGGCGATAGCATCTTCGGCGCCATCGAACAGCGCATCGAACAGGCGACACGGCCCTGAACACCCCGGCCGACCGCATCGAGCTGTTCAGCTACTGGCGCTCCAGCGCAGCCTACCGCGTGCGCATCGGTCTGAACCTCAAGGGTCTGGAGCACCAGATCACCCCGGTGCACCTGGTCCGCGACGGCGGCCAGCAGCACAGCGAAGGCTATGCCGCGCTCAACCCGCAGGAGCTGGTGCCGACCCTGGTGCATGGGGATCTGGTGCTGCACCAGTCGATGGCGATCCTGGAATACCTCGACGAGGTATTCCCGGAGCCGCCGCTGCTGCCCGACGACGCCCCGGGGCGCGCCCGCGTGCGCGCGCTGGCGCAGCTGGTGGCGTGCGACCTGCACCCGCTCAACAACCTGCGGGTGATGCAGTTCTTCAGTGATACCTGGCACGTGCCGCAGACCGAGCGCGAGGACTGGACCAAGCACTGGATGCAGGTCGGCTTCGACGCGATGGAGCGGCTGCTGGTCGAATCGGTGGATACCGGGCGCTTCTGCCACGGCGACACCCCGACCCTGGCCGACTGCTGCCTGGTGCCGCAGCTGTTCAACGCCCGCCGCTTCAACGTGGACCTGGGCCCGTACCCGACCCTGGCGCGGATCGACGAGGCCTGCCTGGCGTTGCCGGCGTTCGATGCGGCGCGGCCGGAGGTTCAGGCCGACGCGTCACCCTGAAACCGGGTACCGACCAACGGTCGGTACCTACCCGGCGGGCGACCAACGGTCGGTATGTACCCGGGTGGGCGACCAACGGTCGGTATGTCCCCGGGTGGGGCGACCCGCGAACCCTGATCGGTAGGTATCGACCGTTGGTCGATACCCGGCCAATCAAAACCCGTGCGTGATCGCCGCCGGCGTGGCGGCCGAATAATCCGCGTACGGATCATGCTCGCCGCTGCCGCCTTCGGACAGGCGGAACTTCAGGGCCAGGCCATCGCGCGAATCGGCCGCGCGCAGCGCCTCTTCCTGCTCGATGATGCCGTTCTTGGCCATGCGGAACAGGCACTGGTCGAAACTCTCCATGCCTTCTTCCAGCGAGGCTTCCATCGCCGGTTTGATCTCGTGCACCTGGCCGCGGCGCAGCAGGTCGCGGATCATCGGCGTGTTGATCAACACTTCCGTGGCCGGCAGGCGGCGCCCATCCTGGCCCTTGACCAGGCGCTGGGAAATCACCGCGCGCAGGTTCAGCGAGAGGTTCATCAGCACGTTGCGGTGCGCGCTTTCGGGGAAGAAGTTGAGGATGCGCTCGATGGTCTGGTCGGCGTTGTTGGAGTGCAGCGTGGCCAGGCACAGGTGACCGGTTTCGGCGAAGGCGATGGCCGCCTCCATCGTTTCCGAATCGAGGATTTCGCCGATCAGGATCACGTCCGGTGCTTCACGCATCGCGTTCTTCAGCGCGTTGTGGAAGGCGTGGGTATCCAGCCCCACCTCGCGCTGGTTGACGATCGACATCTTGTGCTTGTGCAGGTACTCGATCGGGTCCTCGATGGTGCAGACGTTCACCTCCGGCGTCGCCAGCTGCTTGAGCGTGGTGTAGAGCGTGGTGGTCTTGCCCGAACCGGTCGG
>DGIP01000133.1:0-719 GCA_002386405.1 Stenotrophomonas maltophilia | reverse complement strand
CGAGCCCACCACCAGCACCAGCCCGCGCGGGGTCATGATGACGTCCTTCAGGACCTGGGGCAGGTTGAGCTCTTCGATGCTGGGAATCTTGCTGCGGATGGCACGGATCACCATGCCGACCTCACCGCGCTGCTTGAACACGTTGACGCGGAAGCGTCCCGCGTCGGGCAGGGCGATCGCCATGTTGAGCTCAAGGTCGCGCTCGAACTGGGGCACCTGGCCCTCGTCCATCAGCGAATAGGCGATTTTCTTGACCATCCCGGGCGGCAGCCCGGTATTTCCCAGCGGGTACAGCTTGCCTTCGATCTTGATGTACACCGGGGCTCCGGTGGTCAAGAACATGTCCGAAGCGTTCTTTTCGGTCATCAGCTTCAGGAAATAGCCGATATCCATGCGAAATGTTTCCCCAACAATCGGCGACATGCCATTGCAAGCACGCCGCAGGCTTCCGACAATGGCCGCGCACCTTCTTCAGGCGAACGGCACCCCCAATGAATCCTAGCTTCGCACAAATGCGGCGTACCCCGTATGTAGTTTTGACGAGTTGCGTGATGGCGTGCGCATTCGCACTGGCCGGGCCGGCCCTGGCCCAGGACGGCGCGCTCGAGCTCATGCAGGCCCGCCAGGCCGTGGACAAGGCCACCCAGGCCGACGCCGACCAGTACGCCCCGGACCTGATCGCCGTGGCCCGACAAGGCCTGGAACAGGCCCAGGCCGCC
>DGIP01000135.1 GCA_002386405.1 Stenotrophomonas maltophilia | reverse complement strand
ATTCGATCAGCGCCGGGTTGGCCAGCGTGGCTTCGGCGAAGCCGACGCGGATCGGCACCTGGCGATCAGGCAGGTTGAGCTTGGCCAGGCGCTGCTCGTAATCGCCTGCAGTGGCGATGCGCGCCGCTTCGGCGATGTCCTGGGTGGCCACGCCGAGGTCTGCGGCGCGTGCGGCGTTGGGCACGATCTGCAGTTCCGGGCGCAGCAGCGAGGCGGTGGAGGTCACGCTGCCCAGGCCCTGGATGCCGCGCAGGTCGCGTTCCAGTGCGGTGGACGCTTCCTGCAGGCGCTGCGGGTCATCACCGGAGAGCACCAGCTGCAGCAGGTTGCCCGGCTCGGAGCTGACATAGCTCACGCGCACGCCGGGAAGGTCCGCCAGCCGCTGGCGGGCATCGCGTTCCAGCGCACGCTGGTCGCGGTCACGGTCGTCGGCCACGCCCCAGTCCAGCACCAGCGTGGCCTTGCGTGCTTCGCCGACGCCGGTGGCGCTGGGGTCGCCCAGGTCCAGCACGGCGCCCACGGCGGTGTAGACCTGCTTCAGCTCAGGCATGTCCTTGAGCAGCGCGCGCGCATGCTCGGCCACCGCCACGGTTTCCTGCAGGCGGGTGCCCGGCGGCAATTCCAGGTTGAGGTTGCTGCGGCCCAGGTCGGACTGCGGAATGAAGGTGGCCGGGATGAACGGCACCAGCGCCAGCGAGGCCACGAACAGGCCGGTGGCGATCCACAGGGTCCGGCCGCGGTAGCGCAGCGCGGCGTCCACCCAGCCCAGGTACCAGGTCATCAGTTTCGATTCGGGCTTCTCTTCGCCATGCGGCTTGAGCAGGTAGGCGGCCATCATCGGGGTGAGCAGGCGCGCCACCAGCAGCGAGAACAACACTGCCGTGGCGGCGGTCCAGCCGAATTCGCGGAAGAACTTGCCGGCGATGCCGGGCATGAATGCCACCGGCACGAACACTGCCGCCAGGGTCAGCGAGGTGGCGATCACCGCGTTGCCGATCTCACCGGCGGCTTCGCGCGCGGCTTCCAGTGGCGGCTTGCCCATGCGCAGGTGGCGCACGATGTTTTCGATTTCCACGATCGCGTCATCCACCAGGATGCCGACCACCACCGACAGTGCCAGCAGGGTGATGATGTTGAGCGTGAAGCCGAAGAAGTACATCACCGCGAAGGTGGGGATGATCGACAGCGGCAGCGCCAGCGCCGATACCCAGGTGGCGCGCCAGTCGCGCAGGAACAGCCACACCACCAGCAGCGCCAGCAGCGCGCCTTCCCAGAGCATCGTCATGGACGAATCGTAGGAGCGGTGGGTTTCATCGATGGCGGTGGTGACCAGGCGGAAATCGATGCCCGGGTGGCTGGCCTTGAGCTGGTCCAGCGCGGTGTGCACGCCGGCCTCGACCTTCACTTCGCTCGAGCCACGCGTGCGCGACATCGAGAACGCCACTACCTGCTTGCCGTCCAGCAAGGCGGCCTCGGTCGGGTCGGCGGCAGCATCGGTCACATTGGCCAGGGTGGACAGTCGCACGGCGCGGCCATCGGGCAACGCGATGGAGTAGTCGCGCAGTGCCTGCGCGTCACCCACGGTGCCGAGCGTGCGGATGGTCTGCTGCGCGCCTTCGATCTCGGCCTTGCCACCGGCGCGTTCCACCTGGATGCGGGCCAGCTGCTGGGACACATCACCGGCGGTGATGCCCATCGCGATCAAGGCGTTCGGGTCCAGGTCCACGCGCACCTGGCGCTGCACGCCACCCACGCGGGTGACCCGGGCCACGCCCGGCACGCCGTACATCGCGCGCGATACATCGCGGTCAACGAACCAGCTCGCCTCGTCCGCGGTCATGTGCGGGGCGACCAGTGCGTAGGTCATCAGCGAGCCGCCGATATCCACCTTGGAGATCACCGGTTCCTGGATGTCCTGCGGCAGGTCGGTACGGATGCGGGTGACCGCATCGCGGGTATCGTCCAGCGCGGTGGCCAGGTCGGCCTCGAGCTGGAATTCGATGGTGGTGGTGCTGACGCCCTCGCTGACCGAGGAGATCACGCGCTTGACGTTGTTGACCGTGGCGACCGAGTCCTCGACCTTGCGGGTGACCTCGGCCTCCAGCTGGCTGGGCGAAGCGCCCGGCTGGGTCACGGTGACGGTGGTCATCGGGAATGCGATGTCGGGGAAGCGCGCCACGGGCAGCTGGTAGAAGCCCCACAGGCCGGCCACGCACAACACGAAGAAGATCAGCAGTGCCGGCAACGGGCGCTTGATCGCCCAGGCGGAAATGTTCATTTGGCGCTCGCCTTGGCATCGGCCACCACGCGCACGCGGTCGCCTTCACCCAGGAAGCCGGCGCCATCCACCACCACGCGGTCGCCCACCTTCAGCCCCTCCAGGATCGCGGTGCGGCCCTGCGCGGCCTGGCCGGTGCGCACGCGCAGCCGCGCGGCCTGCTGCTTGTCGTTCACGGTGAACACGTAGCTGTGGCCGTCGCGCTGCACGATGGCGGCGGTGGGAATGGTCAGCACCTGGCCTTCGCCGGTGACGATGCGCCCTTCGACGTACACGCCCGGCTTGAGCGTGCCCGGCTCGGGCAGGTCGGCGAAGATCGTACCGGTGCGGGTCTGTGCGTCCACGCCCGGGGTGACCGCCCGGATGCGGCCGCTGACCACCGCGTCGGCGTAGGGCAGTTCCACGGTGTTGCCCACGGCCACGCCGGTGAGCTGGTCTTCGGGCAGTTCGGCGCGCCATTCCAGGCGGCCGTCGCGGATCAGGCGCAGCAGCTCGGTACCGGCCGAGACCACCTGGCCGGGCTGGACCAGCCGCTTGGAGATCAGGCCGTCGGCCGGCGCGCGCAGGTCGGCGAAGTCGCGGCGCAGCTTGGCCGCATCGCGGGCGGCGCGGGCGGTGGCGGTCTGCGCTTCGGCGTTGATCCGCGACGCGCGCAGCTCGTCCAGGCTGCTTTCGCTGATCAGCTGCTGGGCGGCCAGCTTGGCGCTGCGCTCGTAGTTCAGGCGCGCCAGTTCCTGCGAGGCCTGCGCCTGCTTCAGCGAGGCATCGGCCTGCGCCAGTTCGCTGTCCAGGGTGCGGTGGTCCAGCTGCAGCAGCACCTGGCCCTGCTTGACCCACTGGCCCACGTCCACCGGCAGCGCGGTCACGCGCTGGCCGCTGATTTCCACGCCGAGCTGCATTTCCTCGTACGCGGTGACCGGGCCGGACACCAGCACGGTGCGCGCCATGGGCTGCTGCTGGGCGGTGGCCAGCGAGACCGGCAACGCCGAGGCAGCGGCCGCGTCGGCGGCGGCCTTGTCGTCTTTATTGCCGCAGGCGGCCAGCAGCGTGGCCACCAGCAGGAGGGAGGTGCAGCGGAAAAGTGAGGCGCGCATCAGTGAGCTTCCGTGTCGGAACAGCGGGAACAGGGGAAAGGGGGTCAAGCGGCGCGCGCAAGGCGCAGTTCGATGCCGTCCAGCATCAGGCCGAGGCCTTGTTCGAAGCGCGTGTCGAAATCGACTTCGCTCCAGACCTCGCGGGCGTCCCAGCAGTGCGGGAAACGCGCTTCGGCCAGGGCCATGAAGGCCTCGCCCAGCGCCTCCATGCTGCCGTCACCGGGCCAGGACTGCTCTTCGATCACAAAGCCCATCGCGTAATACACCAGGTCCATCGAGGCGGTCGCGGCGAACCGCACCGACGCACCGGCGCCGACCAGCGCGGCGATGCTGGCCTCGCCCACCCGCAGCACGTTCTCGGTGGCCAGGAAGGTGCCGGCGTAGACCCGCGCACCGTCGCGGCGGGCCTTGAACGCAACCCGGAACTCGCGGGCGATCTGCAGCAGGGTCTGCCGCCACGGCTGGCCGTCGGGGATGTGGCGGGCCACGTCCACGATCATGGCGTCGGCCATGGCATCGACCAGCGCCTGCTTGCTCTTGAAGTGCCAGTACAGCGACGGCGCGCGGATGCCCAGCGTGCAGGCCACCTTGCGCAGGGTCACGCCCTCCATGCCGGCCTCGTCGAGGATCTTGAAGGCGGCACCGACGATGTTGTCCCGGGCGATGGGCTGACGCACTGGGGGCTTCTACCTAACATTGTTAGGGGGCGAATCTAACAGTGTTAGGCTCGATCCTGCAAGTAGAGCCACGCGCTGCGTGGCTGGGTTTCGTCCAAGCGCCGAAATTCCTGGAGTGACCCGTCCAATCTATAGTCGGATCACCGGGCGAATTGATCGCGCAATCAGATGGCAAGGAGGCTGTGTGCTGGGACAAGTCATCAAGTATGTGTTGCTTGCTTTCTGCATCTTGTTTTTTGGTGGACGTACAGTCGCCCAGGCCGCACCTTCCGATGAAAGTCGAATTGCTGAAGAATTGGTGGCGATGGAGTTGAGGGACCAGGAGGTGCGGAGCGCACAACAGGTCGATGTGAATGAAGTGCTCAGCGTTGACGCACAGAACACCCATCGGCTCAATGAAATCATGAAGTCGATGGGTTGGCCGCGCATCTCTGCGGTCGGCAAGAAAGCAGCCGATGCTGCCGCATTACTGGCCCTTCATGCTGATCGAAATCCGCGGTTCCAGCGCCGAGCCCTGGAGTTGATGCAACCCTTGGTTGAGATGAAGGAAGTTGATCCCGAGCAGTTCGCCTATCTCTGGGACCGAACGCACATCCCTCAGCGATTCGGCACCCAAGGGGGATGCTTTGGGACTGCCTGGCTTCCCGACGAAGTTGAAGATGCGCCTCACGTTGAGTCACGAAGGGCAGCGATGGGCATGAGACCCCTTTCCGAGTACGTAGCGATAGCCAGTGAAATGCTATGCCGTGTCAGGCAGTGATGTGGTATCGGCGCTGCCGGAAGGCATCCGCAAGGTAAGCGTCAACGGCGAGGACGCGCGCATCAAGGGCACGCTGCATCGTTGAATCGGTGCTGCCGGGCGCGTGGCATACTCCGCCAGCATCGCGTGCTGCCCTGTCCGGGTGGCCGCGACCCGCCACACTCCCATTGGCCTGCCGCATATGTCCTGGCTTCCGGTTCGTCCTGCTCCTGTGCACGTCACGAACCGGCACGCTGGCGCCGCGCGCTGGCGGCTGTTGTTCTGTCTGGTGCTTGCGGTATCCGGGCTGCCTGCGGCCCATGCGTTGTCGCCCGACCGCGCGCTTTCGCAGCTTCGGCATGACCGCTGGACAGCTGACGACGGCGCGCCTGCGCAGATCTTCTCCCTTGCGCAGACGCCTGATGGGCTGCTCTGGCTGGGTTCGCGACAGGGCCTTTACCGCTTCGATGGGGTGCGCTTCGAGCGCATCACCACAGCCGGCGGGAAACCGCTGATCGACGACGATGTGCTGAGCCTGAAGGCCGAGGCCGACGGCTCGCTGTGGGTGGGCTACTTCAATGGCGGCATGAGCCGGGTTGGCGGTCCTGCACCGGGCCAGTACGAATACCAGCGCGATGACGTGCCGCTCGGTTCGGTGATGGGGTTTGCGCGCGACGCACGCAAGCGGCTGTGGGCGATCACCCCGGTGGCCGTGGTCTGGCTGGACCCTGCTACCGATACCTGGACATCCGCACAGGACATGGGCATCGACCCCGGCTGGCGGCCGGAGCGCCTGTACGCCGACCGCCAAGGCGGTCTCTGGGTGGCGTATTCGGAAAACCAGGCCTTCGGCATCGTGCACCTGGCACCGGGCGCGACCCGCTTCCAGCCCTATCCCAAGCCGGTGCAGATCCCCTACTTCGATGAGGCCGCCGAAGGCACGCTGTGGGCGGCCGACTACTGGGGCGTGCGCCCGCTGGCGCGCGCCGATGCCGATCCGCGCCACGCCCGTGCCACGGTGAGCTGGCTGGAGCCGGCGTTCAAGGGTGCCGGCCTGCGCTTTGATCGCGATGGCGGCATGTGGCTGAGCGCCTCCGGCGGCATCGCACGGGTGCGCGATGCCACTACGTTGCGAGCGCCGGGGCCCGGGGTGGCACTGCCGTCGCCGGAGTACTTCGGGCCCGCCCAGGGGCTTACCTCGGAGGTGGTCTGGACGATCTTCGAAGACCGCGAAGGCAACATCTGGACCGCCACCGCCAACGGGCTGGACCGCTTCCGCGACAACGCGCTGGCGCCGATCGCGCTGCCCCGCCGCGACCAGTCCTTTGCGATGGCGGTGGGCAGCGATGGCCGCCTGCTGGTCGGCAATGCGGACCGCGGGCCGATGTGGGTCAGCCCCGATCCCAGCCAGGCCAGCGGCGCCCGCATCGAAGAACTGGCTGGCCCGGACATGGAAGGGGTGACCTCGCTGCATCGCGATGGCAGCGGCACGCTGTGGGTGGGCGGTGCGCGCGGCACGCTGTCGCGGCTGGGCGCCACCGGACTGGAAAAGGTAGCGCTGCCGCCGGAACTGGAAGGCGACGGCCTGATCGGCATGATCAGCAGCGACCGCGCCGGCGGGCTGTGGGTGAGCCGGCTCAACGGCGGCCTGCTGCGCCTGTACAACGGCCGGTGGGAAATGCAGAACGCGAAGTACGGCATGCAGGCGGGCGTGACTCCGCGTGCGTTGGCCGAGGATGCGCAGGGCCGGATCTGGACCGATGCCGGGCAGACGATCGGCGTGTTCGAGAACGGGCGGCGCCGCGACCTGAGACAGGATGGCCCGGACATCGGGCGCATCGGCGTGTTGCGCGCCCACGCCAAGGAACTCTGGGCCGGCGCGGCGCGCGGCGTGTCGATGCGCGCGAACGAGCACTTCCAGCGGTTGCTGGGGCGCGGTGGCGAACGCTTCGAGCACACCACCGGGATCCTGCTGCGGCCCAATGGCGAACTGTGGCTGGGCGGGCGCAGCGGCCTCACCCGGGTGCCGGCTGGCGAACTGGCGCGCTGGCGCGCCGACCCGGCGCATGCGGTGGCTTTCGAGCGCTTCGGCGTGCTCGATGGCCTGCGCGGCAGCACCGAGAAGACCGGTGGCGTGTCGTCGGTGCAGAGCGATGCACAAGGACGGATCTGGTTCGCGACTGATCGTGGCGTGCATTGGATCGATCCCGACCATATTCCGCGCAATCCGGCCGCGGCGCCGCCCGCGCCGTCGCTGCTGGCCGTGCAGGTGGACGACACCGCCATGCCGCTGTCTCCGCACCTGCGCCTGCCCGCCGGCAGCCGGGACCTGCGCGTGGACTACACCGCCCCGGCGCTGCGCGTGCCGGAGCGGGTGCGCTTCCGCTACCGGCTGGACGGCGTGGACGATGCGTGGCGCGAAGCGGGTACCCGTCGCCAGGCGCTGTACAGCCGGCTGGCGCCCGGCAGCTACCGGTTCCGGCTGATCGCCAGCGACGACAGCGGCACCTGGTCACCCAAGGAGGCGTCGTTCCACGTCACCGTGCTGCCCGCGTTCTGGCAAACCGGCTGGTTCGCGCTGGCGATGCTGGCGTTGGCCGGCGCGCTGGTGTGGCTGTTCGTACGCTGGCGGGTGGCGATCGCCCGGCTGCGCGTGCAGCGCCTGTACCGGGCGCGGGTCGGCGAACGCGAGCGGATCGCGCGCGACCTGCACGACACCCTGCTGCAGTCGGTACAGGCACTCATGCTGCGCATCGAGTCCTCGCGCCGCCGGTTGGCATTGGGCGATGCCGCCGGCGCCGAAGCCGGGCTCGCGCATGCGCTGGAAGAGGCAGAGTCGGGCCTGGTCGAAGGGCGCGACCGCATCCGGGCGCTGCGCCGCGATGAGGCCGGCGTCGACGATCTGGAAACGGCGGTACGTGCGTTGCCGGCCCAGCTGGAACTTCCCGCCGAGATCGCCTTCGCGCTCGAGGTACGCGGCCGGCCACGCCGCTGGCGCCAGCCCGAACTGGCCGAGGTCTACCGGATCGTGCGCGAGGCCTTCGCCAACGCCAACCGCCATGCCCATGCATCGCGCATCACCGTGCGCATCACCTATGCGCTGCTGCACACCCTCGTCGAGATCGAGGACGATGGCTGTGGCATCCAGGACGAGGTGGTTGTCCACGGCGGCAGCGAAGGACATTGGGGCCTGCCTGGCATGCGCGAGCGCGCGGCGCTGTGCGGCGGCACGCTGTCGGTGCAGGCACTGGCCACCGGCGGCACCCGGGTAGCGGTTCGCCTGCCACGCTGGCGGGGCTTCCGGCGCTGACGAAAGCGCTTGCGTTGGGCAGCGCCACGATGCACGGTGCACTCCTCACCGGGACCCCGCCATGACCCTCCGCATCCTGACCATCGATGACCATCCCCTGATCCGCCAGGGCATCGCATCCATGCTGGAGGTGGAACCCGGCCTGGAACTGGTCGGCGAGGCCGCCGATGCACACCACGGCTTCGAACAGTACCGGCGGTTGCTGCCGGACATCGCCCTGGTCGACCTGCAGATGCCTGGCGTGGATGGGATCGAGCTGACCCGCCGCCTGCGCGCGGAGTTTCCGCAGGCCCGCGTGGTGATCCTGACCACCTACCGGGGCGATGCCAATGCGCGCGATGCACTGGCAGCGGGGGCCTGTGGCTACCTGCTGAAGAGCTCGCTGCGCCGTGAACTGGTGGATGCCCTGCACCGCGTGGCGCAGGGCAAGCGCTGCCTGTCGGCGGAGATCTCCGAGGAGATCGCGCAGCACATCGGCGAGGAACCGCTCACCGCGCGCGAGCAGTCCATCCTGGCCGCGCTGGCGCAGGGCTGGGAGAACAAGCGCATTGCCAATGACCTGGGCATCTCGTCGGAAACGGTGAAGTCCCACCTGGCGCGCATCTTCGAGAAGATCGGTGCACGCACCCGTACCGAAGCGATCCATATCGCCCTGCGTCGTGGACTGGTGCGGCTGGACGACTAGCGCTTCATCATCGGCAACGGCCGCAGCGGATGGCGCAGCCCATGCCGCAGCGAGAACTGCACCAGGCGCAGGTGGAAGCCCAGGCGCGGGAACCGCTGTACGACGCGGGTGAAGTCATCCGGATGCAGGTCGAAGCGGAGCAGCCCCAGCGACACATCGATCCAGTCGGCGCGACGGAACGCCTCGATGCGGCGGTCCTGGTCCGGCGGTACGCGCGAGATCCGGTGGTGCTCGCTGATCATCGCCACGACCACCGGCACCAGTTCC
Organism: Stenotrophomonas maltophilia; assembly: GCA_002386405.1. Taxonomy (GTDB): domain Bacteria; phylum Pseudomonadota; class Gammaproteobacteria; order Xanthomonadales; family Xanthomonadaceae; genus Stenotrophomonas; species Stenotrophomonas maltophilia_AD. Next base: position 8,473 of record DGIP01000135.1, on the reverse strand, counting down.
GGCCGGTCCTGCTCGAGCAGGTACTGCCGGGCAAGCGCTTCGGAAGGCGCCAGGTAATCAAAGGTGCCCGCAGTCCAGATCCCAAGGTCATGGAACGCCACGGCCACCGACAGCGCGTACAGATCGTGCACCGTGCCCGGCAGCATGCACCAGTGGAAATTGGCCACGCGGTAGGTGTGGTTGCGGTAGGGATGAAAGTCCCGGCCGAGTACCTGCGCGTGGCGCTCCAGGATCTCATCCAGCACAGCCAGGCGGTCGAGCATGGCGTTCTCCGGGTGCACGGCGCGGTGCCGTGCTGGGGCGAAGCATAGCGCCCGAAGTCCGGCGTGGCCGGCGCTGCCCGGGGTATCCGTAACTCCCCCATGTGGGGGCATCGACGCGCGCCCGAACGCCCGATGCCCGGCATGCACCCGCATGTGAGCCTGTCTTCCTTCCCTCCGTGACGAGGAACCGCCATGAACACCGTTCCCCCCACCCGCCTGCATGACCTGACCGACGACGTTCGTGGCACCGGACCCTCGCGCAGCGAGGAATTCATCAGCGGCGGCGAGCGCGAGCTGTTCATCCGCAGCTGGCGCCCCGGCGGGCCGGTACGTGCAGTGCTGGCGATCGTGCCCGGCTTCAACTCACACAGCGGGCACTACCAGTGGGCCGCCGCGCAGTTCATCGCGATGGGGTTGGCGGTCTACGCGGTGGACCTGCGCGGGCGCGGCAAATCCAGCGGCGAGCGTTTCCACGTGGAGCACTTCGACGATTACCTGGCCGATGTGCAATCGCTGCTGGACGTGGCGCGTGCACGTGAGCCGGGCCTGCCGGTATTCCTGCTCGGGCACAGCGCCGGCGGCGTGATCGCCTCGGCGTATACGTTGGCGCACCAGGACGAGCTGGCCGGCCTGATCTGCGAGAGCTACGCCTTCCAGGTGCCCGCACCGGGACCCGTGCTGGCATTGGTGCGCTGGCTCAGCGGCCCGTTCCCGAAGCTGCGCGTGCTCAAGCTGCCCAACAAGGAGTTCTCACGGTTGCCCGAGGTGGTGGCCGCGTTGAATGCCGATCCGCTCATCGCCAACGAGAAGCAAACCGCGCTGACCGTGGCGCAGATGCTGGTCGGTATCGACCGTCTGCGCCGTGGCTTCCCCACGCTGCGCCTGCCGGTGCTGATCGCGCATGGCACCGCCGACAAGGTCACCGTGCCGGCCGGCAGCCAGGTGTTCAACGACAACGCCGGCTCCACCGACAAGACCCTGCTGCTGTACAAGGACCACGCGCATGACCTGCTCAACGATGCGGGGCGCGACGGCGTGGTGCGCGATTTCAAGCAGTGGATCGAGCAGCGTCTCAAGTGAGTGCGATGCCCTTCACCAGCCGCGACGCGAGCCGCTCCTGCTTGAGCTGCGCCAGCCACCAATCCAGCGCGCGGCCCTGGTGATCACCGCGCCAGGCCACGTACAGCAGGTTGGGTTCGCGTGGATCGGCCATGCGCTTTTCCACCAGGTCGCCACGTGCCAGCAGGCCGGCCACCCGCTCGCGCGGCAACCAGCCCACGCCCAGCCCCTGGCACTGCGCACGGATCTTGGCATGCATGCTCGGCACCGCCAGCGACGGCTGGCCGCCGAGTACCCCGTAGCCGCGCACGTCCACTTTCCGGGAGGTATCGGCCACCACCACCGCGCGATGCTGCAGCAGCAGTGAGGCATCCACCGGTTCGGCGGCCTTGGCCAGCGGGTGGTGCGGCGCCACCGCGAACACCCACTCCATCACCCCCAGTTCGAACCAGCGCAGGCCGGGGATGACCGGCGGTTCGTTGGTGGCGCCCACCACCAGGTCCGCACGCCCATCGCGAAGCGCGTCCCAAGTACCGGTGAGCACTTCATGGGTAATGCGCAGGGTCACGCCCGAACCGAGCGCGTCGAAGGCCTGGATGACCGGCAGCAGCGTGTCGAACTCCAGGATTTCGTCGGTGACGATCCACAGCCGGTCTTCCCAGCCACCGGCGACCTGTTTGACCCGGCGGGTGAGCCGGGACACGTCCAGCATCAGCCGCGCCGCTTCCTGGGCCAGCAGGTGGCCGGCCGGGGTGAGCTGCAGGCGGTAGCGGCGGCGGTCGAACAGCAGGGCATCGAAGCGCGCCTCCAGCTGGCGGGCGGCGTGCGAGACCGTGGACGGCGCCTTGCCCAAGCGGGCCGCAGCACGCGACAGGCTGCCGCTCTCGCGGATGGCTTCCAGCAGGGCCAGTTCGTCGGCAGACAACATGTTCGATCCCTTCGAACGAGTTCGTCGCGATTGTGGCACGGAATCAGCGAAACGCCCGCGCAGTATGGGCTCACGGCATAACGCCACCATCGAAGGAGATCAGCATGAACCGTTTCAGCAACAAGACCGTCCTCGTCACCGGCGGCAGCAGTGGCATCGGCCTGGCTGCGGCCAAGGCCTTCGCCGCCGAAGGCGCCCGCGTGGTCATCACCGGCCGCGATGCCGCCGCCCTGAAGCAGGCTGCAGCGGCGGTGGGCAGCACTGCACTGGCGCTGGTGAACGATGCGGGCGACATCGCCGCCGCGCGCACCCTGGCCGAGACCCTGGCCGCCGCCGAGGTGCGCCTGGACGCCGTGTTCGTCAACGCCGGCGCGGCCAGGTTCGCCGCCTACCCGGACGTGGACGAAGCGCTGTGGGACCAGATCTTCAACACCAACATCAAAGGCCCCTACTTCCAGCTGCAGGCACTGCTGCCGCTGCTCAACCCGGGCGCGTCGGTGGTCATCAACGGCTCGATCAACGCGCGCATCGGCATGCCCAACACCTCGGTGTATGCGGCCAGCAAGGCGGCGGTGATTTCGCTGGCCAAGACGCTTTCGGCCGAACTGCTGCCGCGCGGCGTGCGCGTCAACGTGCTCAGCCCGGGTCCGGTGGCCACCCCGATCTACACCAAGCTCGGCCTGGACGCGGCCGCGCTGGATGCCACCGCCGCACAGATCCAGAGCCAGATTCCGCTGGGCCGCTTCGGCACCCCGGAAGAAATCGCCGCCACCGTGCTGCATCTGTCCTCGCCCGAATCGGCCTACATCGTCGGCACCGAAATCATCGCCGACGGTGGCATGAGCCAACTGTAACGCCGCACCCCTTTCCAGGAGATCGCCATGAAACTGTTTCCCCGTTCGTTCCGCCGCGCCGCCACCGCACTGGTGCTGATGCTGGCCGTGCATGCCACCGCGCAGGCCGCCGGCAGCGCGGCCATCCAGAGCCACACCGCCAACGTCAACGGCGTCACCCTGCATTACCTGCAGGCCGGCCAGGGCGATGAATCGCCGGTGGTGCTGCTGCACGGCTATGCCGAAACCAGCCACATGTGGCGCCCGTTGATGCCGCAGCTGGCCGGCCGCCATGTGGTCATCGCGCCCGACCTGCGCGGCGCCGGGCAGTCGTCCAAGCCCGAGGGCGGCTATGACAAGAAGACGCTGGCGCAGGACATCCATGCGCTGGTGAAGTCGCTGGGCTACCCCAAGGTCAAGATCGTCGGCCATGACATCGGGCTGATGGTGGCCTATGCATACGCCGCCCAGTACCCGGACGAAGTGGACAGCATCGTGTTGATGGATGCATTCCTGCCCGGCGTGGGCGACTGGACCCACGTGTGGCTGCTGCGCGATCTGTGGCACTTCCACTTCTACGGCGAAACCCCGTTGAAGCTGGTGGATGGCCGCGAGCGCACCTACTTCGAGCACTTCTGGAACGACTTCGCCGCCGACCGCACCCACTCGGTGCCCGAGGCCGATCGGCAGTTCTACGCGTCCGAGTACGCACGCCCCGGTGGCATGCGTGCGGGCTTCGAGTACTTCAAGAACTTCGAGCAGGATGCCAAGGACTTTGCGGGCTTCGCCAAGTCCCCGCTGCACATGCCGATGCTGGTGCTGTCCGGTGAGAAGGCCGGCGGGCAGTTCCTGATCGACCAGGCCAAGCTGGTGGATACCAACGTGGAAGGCGTGATCGTCAAAGGCTCCGGCCATTGGCTGATGGAAGAAGCGCCGCAGCAGACCATTCCGGCATTGGTTGCCTTCCTGGACAAATAGGAGCGGGCACCCCACGTTCTCGCCGTGCCCGGACGCCGCCGGTAGGGTCGCATCCCGATCGACTGCACGTAAGGTGTCCGCGTGCGACGTAGGCAGGAACCTGATCGGAGACGCTCGCGGTGCCTGAGGACGAGGTTACAGGGGCCCATGCGTCAATTCGATCACAGGCACTATCGGCGATCGTTTGGGAACCGATCCTACCGCTCAGCGACCACGTCTTCGTCGTACGTTGGAGTTCCCTGAACGCGCGCTTCATTCATGTACCGGTCAGTTCAATATTCAGGGTTGATTAGAGCGCCTAACGGATAATTCACACCTGTCGACCGTCCTTCTCTCTCCCCTCCCCCAAGAGGGGACGGTCGGCGAAACCAAATAATAAAAAGGTGTGTTCCCGATGATGAAGACCTCCCTGCTTGCCTTGGGCCTGATTGCTGCCCTGCCGTTCGCCGCTTCTGCTGCTGATGGCCTGTCGTACAACTACGCGGAAGGCGGCTATGTGAACACCGATGCCCAGGGCGGCTATGCCGACGGCTGGGCTGTGAAGGGCTCGGTTGCCGTGGCGCCGAACTTCCACATCTTTGGCGATTACACCTCGCAGGAACTCAACCGCGGCAACGCTGATGTTGACCAGTGGCGCGCAGGCGTCGGCTACAACTACACCATCGCCCCGACCACCGATCTGGTGGCCCGCGTCGCGTACCAGAAGTTCGATCCGAAGCACGGCCTGGACTTCAACGGCTACTCCACCGAAGTCGGCGTGCGCACCGCGTTCACCCCGATGATCGAAGGTTACGCGCTGGCCGGCTACGAAGATTTCAGCAAGAAGCACGGCATCAACCCGGACGGCGAGTTCTACGGCCGCGTCGGCGCGCAGGCCAAGTTCACCCAGAACTGGGGCGTGAGCGGCGAAGTGAAGCTGGCCAAGGGTGGCGACCGCGAATGGTTCGTCGGCCCGCGCTTCACCTGGTAAGGCGATAGCTGCACGGTACGTTGTTGGATGGCGTGATCTCTCTCTCCCTCACGCCATGAAGCCCGGCTTAGTAGGCCGGGCTTCACTTATCTGGCCCCACCTCGTCGGGGTGCCACGCAGGAACCCAGCGCACGCTGGGTTTTTGCGTTTCAGGGCAAAAAAAAAACCCCGGCAGTGCCGGGGTTTTTCCTGATCATTTGAACAGCGTGTCCGGATATTCCGGTTTCTGTTCGCGGGCCAGCAGCGCGCGCAGGCCCTCTTCCGGAGTCTGTTCGCCGTGCAGCACGGCACGGACCCGATCGGAGATCGGCAGGTCGATGCCGTGGCGGCGTGCCTGGCGCATGACTTCGTCGGCGGTCTGCACCGATTCCACCACCTGGCCGATTTCGCGCACGGCATCCTGCAGGCTCTGGCCACGTCCCAGCGCCAACCCGAGGCGACGGTTACGCGAGAGATCGCCGGTGCAGGTCAGCACCAGGTCACCCAGGCCAGCCAGGCCCATCAGGGTTTCCGGCTTGGCACCGATCGCAGCGGCCAGGCGCAGCATCTCGTTGAGGCCGCGGGTGATCAGGCCGGCACGGGCGTTGAGGCCCAGCTGCATGCCATCGGCCACGCCGGTGGCGACGGCCAGCACGTTCTTCATGGCGCCACCGAGTTCGGCACCCACCATGTCATCGCCGGTATAGGCGCGGAACGCCGGGCCATGCATGGCTTCGGCCACCTGCTGGGCGAACCCGGCATCGTCGCCGTGCACGGTAATCGCGGTGGGCAGGCCCAGCGTGACTTCCTTGGCGAACGACGGGCCGGTCACCACCGCCAGCGGCACATCCGGTCCGAGGACCTCGCGCGCCACTTCGTGCAGGAAACGCCCGGAGCCGGGTTCGAAACCCTTGGTTGCCCAGGCCACGCCGGCACCCGCCGGGCGCAGCGGCGCCAGCGCGCGCACGGTTTCACCGAACGCGTGCGAGGGCACCACCACCAGGATCCATGTGGCGTCCTTGACGGCCGCAGCCAGGTCCGTGGTGGCGCGCAGCGATTCCGGCAACGGAATACCCGGCAGGTAGCGGGTGTTCTCGTGGCGCTGGTCGATGGCGTCCACCATCGCCGCATCGCGGCCCCACAGCACGGTCTGGCAACCGTGCCGTGCAAGCAGGCTGGCCAGGGCGGTGCCCCAGGAGCCGGCGCCGAGAACGGCGATCTTGTCTGCGTTGTTGCTCATGCTGCAGCGCCGATCAGGCGTTGCCGGCCGGCTCGGAATCGGCGAGCGAGGTTTCGCCCTGTTCCTGGCGCTGGCGCAGGGTTTCGGCGTACAGGCCTTCGAAGTTGATCGGCTGCAGGAAGAACGGCGGGAAGCCGCCGGCCTGGATCAGGTCGCTCACCAGCGAACGCACGTACGGGAACAGGATGTTCGGGCACTGGGTGCCCAGCAGCACGTCGATCGACTGCGGGTCCAGGCCCACCAGGCCGAACACGCCGGCCTGCTGCACTTCGGCCACGTAGGCGGTCTTGTCGCCGGCCTTGCAGGTCAGGGTCACGGCCAGCACCACTTCGAAGGCGCTCTCACCCAGGCGCTGCACGCGCTGGTTCAGGTTGAGCTGCAGCTCCGGCTGCACGGCTTCGTTGAACACGGCCGGGGCGTTGGGCGATTCGAAGGAAACGTCCTTGACGTAGATCTTCTCGACGGTGAACGCGGGGCCGGTGGCGGCGTCGGCCGGCGCGATGGCGCCGTTGGTGTTCTCTTCGGACATTTCCTGTTGCTCCAGAATGAATGCAGTAAAAACGGATTGTTACATGCCCTGCGATGGGGGCGTGTGGCGGCGCGCACAAGGCGTGCCGCGCAATCCGGGCAAAATCAGTTGCGGCCCTTGACCAGCGGCAACTCGGCCTGCTGCCAGGCCGGCAGGCCGCCGTCGAGCACGTGCACCTGCTCGAAACCGGCCTTCTTCAAGGCCTTGGCGGCGGTTTCAGAGGCGGTGCCGGTACGGCACACCAGCACCACCGGGCTCTGCTTGGCGTTGGCCACCAGCTTGTGCTCCGGACCGAACTGGGCAGGCTGCACGTTGCGGCTGCCGGCAATGTGGCCCTTCTCGAAATCGGTGCCCGCCGACAGGTCGACCACGACCGCGCCGCCAGCATTGATCAGCTGGGTCAGCTCGGCCGGCTTGATCGACTTGTAGCCGCGCAGCAGGCGGCGTACCTCGGTGACGAGGATGGCGACGGTCAGGCCCACGAAGGCCATCGACAACATCGGGTTTCGGCCGGCAAAGGCCAGCAACTCTTCGTAATTCACTTAGATCACGGGTCGATTAGCGGGCGCCGATTGTCGCACATGCGGGCGAACCGGCGTCCAGCCCTGCGCCAGCTCAGGATTCCTGCCACAGGTCCGGCAGCCCACTGGCCTGCAGCCAGCGCTTGCCCTCGGCATCCCAGCGCCAGATTTCCTTGACCCGCACGGTGCGCTCGGACTGGGTGTTGAGGTTGATCACCCGGACCTCGGCATTGCGGCCGACCCGGCCGTCGGGCAGCGGCACGTTGTCGCCGGCGCGGTAGCTGGAGATCTTCACCTGTTCGAACCGGCGAACCTCCAGGTCGGTCAGCGGGTGTTCCTTGGCGTAGGCCGGATCCAGGTAGGGCAGCATGTCGTCCACGGTGCCCCAGCGCATGGTCGAGTCGTACTTGACCTGGGTTTCTTCCAGCTGCTTGCGCTGCTTCTTGGTGGTCTTCTGTTCGCCGGCGAACGCCGACACGGAGGTCAGGGCCAGCAAGGCCAGCAGCAGGATCTGAATAAGGCGACGCATGCGAATTCCCCAATCGGCAAGGCGCCCATCCTACCGCCTTGCGAAGGCAACGAAACGTCCGGTCAGTTCAGCTGCCGGCTTGCCGGCCTCGCCGGGCTGGCGGGCCACCACCTCGATGCGGGCCTTGCCGCGCTGGGCGAAGGTGGCCAGGAAGGTGTCCCAGTCGGCATCGTCGGCCGCGTGCGCCTGGGCCAGCAGGTCCTCATAGACCGGGGCCAGGTAGCGCACGTGGCTGTCGGCCACGTAGACATCGGCATCGAAGCCGGCCAGGCGCAGGCGCAGGGTGACCAGCGCCCAGCCGGACAGGGTCAGCGCCGAGGACAGGCTGCCGCCGAAGGCATTGCCCTTGTCATTGACGTTGGCGGCCAGCGGGGCGCGCAGGCCCAGCACGCCATCGGCGTAGGCATCCACGCGGATCTGCATGGCCGCTACCGGCGGCATGCGCTCCAGCACCTGCTGCAGCGCGGCCAGGTGCGCGGCAAGGGAATCATGTTCAGACATCAGTACGGCGACGTTGCAACGAAGGCCTCGCATAATGCCCGCAATGAACAGCCACGCACATGTGCCGGATTGGACCCTGCTGTCGCTGCGCCCGCGCGGCCAGCACGCACCGCTGCGGCGCGCGGCCGAGCCGATGGGCGCGC
>DGIP01000134.1:7094-7482 GCA_002386405.1 Stenotrophomonas maltophilia | reverse complement strand
CGCTGTGGGTGATGCACAACATGAACGTGCACATGATGCATTGAGGTTTACCGACCGCATGCATGCAGAAAGGCCGCCCAATGGGCGGCCTTTTTGTTTGGGTCGGCGTTGGGTTGCGGGGTTACGCGGCGTTGCGCAGGAACTCGTCGGCGGCCACCGGCTTGCCCAGGTGGTAGCCCTGAAGGAGGTCGCAGCCCATGGCGTTGAGGTAATCGCGCTGGCCGGCCGTTTCCACGCCCTCGGCCACGATCTGCAGCTGCAGTGAACGCCCCAGCGCGATGATCGAAGACACAATCGCCGCATCTTCGGCGTTGTCTTCCAGATCGCGCACGAACGCACGGTCGATCTTCAGTTCGGTGGCCGGCATGCGCTTGAGGTACAGCAGGCT
>DGIP01000134.1:1170-6880 GCA_002386405.1 Stenotrophomonas maltophilia | reverse complement strand
AGGTACAGCAGGCTGGAATAGCCGGTGCCGAAATCATCGATGGAGATGTTCACCCCCATCGCGGTCAGCCCGTGCAGGATCTGCAGGCTCGCTTCCACATCCTGCATGGCCGTGGTTTCCGTTACTTCCAGGGTGAGGTGGTGCGGGGCCAGGCCGTGCCTTTCCAGCGTGCGCTTCACCGTTTCCAGCAGCGTGGTCGAGGCGAACTGCAACGGCGAGAGGTTCACCGCCATTGACCACGTCACGTGCCCGGCGTCATGCCACTGCCGCAGCTGCGCGCAGGCCTGGTCCAGCACCCAGTCGCCCAGCGGCAGGATCAACCCGCTGCGTTCGGCAATGGGAATGAAGGTGTCCGGGCCCAGCAGGCCCAGTTCGGGGTGCTGCCAGCGCACCAGCGCCTCGGCACCGATCAGCCCGCCGCCATCGGCCCGGAACTTGGGCTGGTAATGCAGCACCATTTCATCGCGTTGCACCGCGCGGCGCAGTTCCTGCAGCAGCTTGAGCTGGCGGTTGGCGCTGACGTGCATCGACTCGGTGAAGAACGTATAGCCGTTCCGCCCCGAATCCTTGGTGTGGTACATGGCCGCATCGGCGTGCGCCATCAGTTCGCGTTCGGTGGTGGCATCGGTGGGGTACATCGCGATGCCCAGGCTGGAGGTGACGTGCAGGTCATGCCCATCGATCTCGAACGGCTCGCCCACGCAGGCGATGATGCGCTCGGCCACCACGGCGGCATCTTCGGGCACATCCAGCTGGAACACGATGACGAACTCATCGCCGCCCAACCGCGCGAAGGTGTCCTGCCCGCGCAGCAAGCCGCTTACGCGCTGGCTTACTTCGATCAGCAGCTTGTCGCCGAGCTGGTGGCCGTAGGCATCGTTGATGGCCTTGAAGCCGTCCAGGTCGCAGAACATCACCGCGAAGCTGAAGTTGCGGCGCCTGGCCTTTTCGATGGTCTGGTCGATGCGGTCCTGCAGCAGCATGCGGTTGGGCAGCTGGGTGAGTGGATCGTGCAGCGCGGCCTGCAGCAGCTTTTCGTTGGCCTGGGCCAGCGAATCGGCCAGCAGGCCGGTGCGGGTGCGCATCTGGCGGTCGAACAGCGACGCAATCAGCGCGATGCCCAGCGTGGCCAGGGTGGTGACGATGACCAGCACGGCCAGCCACTTGGTATCCAGCCCGTTGGCGTACACCGCGCCGCAGATGCTGCCTTCCGGGAAGTTGGCGGCGGCCATGCCGGTGTAATGCATGCCCACGATGGCCAGGCCCATCACCAGCGAGGCCAGCCCGCGCAGCAGCCCGGTATGGCGCTGCTGGCTGCGCAGCCGGAAGGCGATCCACAAGGCGGCACCGGCGGCGACGATGGCAATGAGCAGCGAAGCGGTGAACCACCGCGGGTCGTAGTCGATGCCGGGCTCCATCCGCATCGCGGCCATGCCCAGGTAATGCATGCAGGCGATGCCCAGCCCCATCAGCACCGCGCCGGCCACCAGGCGCGGCCACGGCAGTTCCGGGCGCGACACCAGCCACAACGCATATGCCGATGCGCCGACCGACGCGGCCAGCGAGTACAGGGTAATGGCGAGGTCGTAACCGACCGGGATCGGCAGGTGGAAGGCGAGCATGCCCACGAAGTGCATGGACCAGATGCCCAGGCCCATGGCGGCAGCGCCACCGGCCAGCCACCAGCGGGCCACACGGCCTTCGGTACTGGCCAGCCGGCCGGCCATGTCCAACGCGGTGTACGAGGCGAGGATGGCAACCAGCAGCGAGAAAACGACGAGACTCTGGCTGTAGGTGCCGGTCATGGAAAAGCCTGGAAGTACATGGGGAAGGGAAAGGCGCGGGCGCCCGCCACGGTATCGGCCGGGGCGGGGCAAGGTTGAGCGGGGGCGTTCAGCCGGCGGTCGGGCGCGCGTCTCGGTTGCTGCGACGCGGCTCGGCTATCCTGCCCGACAGACGATGAATTGGATTTGACATGGCCAAGCGGCTTACCGCCTATGTGTGCACCGAATGCGGCGCGGAATACAGCAAGTGGCAGGGGCAGTGCACCGAGTGCGGCGCCTGGAACGTGCTGAGCGAGATCACGCTGGAAAGCGCCGCGGCCACCAAGTCGCCGGCCGCGCGTCGCTCGGGCTGGGCCGGCAAGGTCGATGCGCCGAAGATCATGGCGCTCAAGGACGTGCAGCAGACCGAGCACCTGCGGGTAAGCACCGGCATCGGCGAATTTGATCGCGTGCTGGGTGGCGGCCTGGTCGAAGGCGCGGTGGTGCTGGTGGGCGGTGACCCGGGCATCGGCAAATCGACCCTGCTGCTGCAGGCGGTGGCGAAGATGGCCGCCACGCTGCCGGTGCTGTACATCACCGGCGAGGAATCGCTGTCGCAGGTGGCCGGCCGCGCGGTGCGGCTGGACCTGCCGCTGGACAACGTCAACGCGCTGGCCGAAACCCAGGTGGAAGCGATCCTGCAGCACGCCAGCGCGGCGCGGCCGAAGCTGATCGTGGCCGATTCGGTGCAGACGCTGTGGACCGAATCGCTGACCGCCGCGCCCGGCTCGGTCAGCCAGGTGCGCGAGAGCGCGGCGCGGTTGGTGCGCTTTGCCAAGGAAACCGGCACGGCCGTGTTCCTGGTGGGGCATGTAACCAAGGAGGGCGGCATCGCCGGCCCGCGCGTGCTCGAGCACATGGTGGATGCGGTGCTGTATTTCGAAGGCGAGAGCGGCAGCCGCTTCCGCCTGCTGCGCGCGTTCAAGAACCGCTTCGGTGCGGTGAACGAGCTGGGCGTGTTCGCGATGGGCGAGAAGGGGCTGAAGGAAGTCTCCAACCCGTCCGCGATCTTCCTGTCCGGTGGCAGCACCCGCCAGCCGGGCAGCTGCGTGATGGTCACCCGCGAAGGCACCCGGCCGCTGCTGGTGGAAGTGCAGGCGCTGGTGGATGCCTCACCGCTGTCGAACCCCCGCCGCGTAGCGGTGGGCCTGGAACAGAACCGCCTGGCGATGCTGCTGGCGGTGCTGCACCGTCACGGCGGGGTGCTGGTGGGCGACCAGGACGTGTTCGTGAATGTGGTGGGCGGCATCCGCGTGCAGGAAACCGCCGTGGACCTGCCGGTGCTGCTGGCGGTGTTGTCCTCGCTGCAGGACCGGCCGCTGGCGGAGAAGACGATTGCCTTTGGCGAAGTCGGCCTGTCCGGCGAGATCCGCCCGGTACCGAACGGCGAGGACCGCCTGCGCGAAGCGGCCACCCACGGCTTCAAGCGCGCCATCGTGCCCAAGGCGAACGCGCCCAAGACGGGCAGCGTGAAGGGCATGGAAGTCATCGCCGTAGAGCGCCTGTCAGAAGCCATCGACGCGATCTAGCGGAATCGGCAGGTACCGACCGTTGGGCGGTACGCGCTTACCGGGTATGCCCGAACACCAGTTCGATCACGAACTGGCTGCCGAAGAACGCCAGCAGCAGCAGCGCCATCGCGGTCAGCGTCCAGTGCACCGCCTTGGCGCCGCGCCAGCCGTAACGGCGCCGGCCGATCAGCAGCGTGCCGAACACGATCCACGACAGCACGCTCAGCACGGTCTTGTGCACCAGCTTCTGCGCCAGCAGGTCGTCCACGAACAGCACCCCGGTCACCAGGGTCAGGGTGAGCAGCGCAAAGCCCACCGCGATCACCCGGAACAGCAGCGATTCCAGGTCCGCCAGCGGCGGCAGGGCGCGCAGCCACGGGCGGAAATCGCGCCGACGCAGGGCACGCTCCTGCAGCCACAGCATGATCGCCAGCAGCGCGGCCACGCTCAGGGTGGCGTAGGCCAGCAGCGCCATCCAGGCGTGGGTGGCCAGCTGCCAGCCCAGCGGCCGGCTCGGTGCATGCCCGTAGCCGTGGTAGACGCACAGCACCGCCGCGGCCATCGGGAACACCAGCACGCCCAGCGCGGCCATGCGCCCGCGCGCGGCTACCAGCGAGGTCAGCCAGGCCATGCCCAGCCCGACCAGCGACAGCGCCGCGAAGAAGTGCATGTCCGGGCCGCCGCTGGTGTGCAGGGCCACCAGCGCGTGGTAGCTGCCGTGCAGGACCATCGCCGGCACCGCCGGCCACAGCCAGGTGGGCGAGCGGTTGGCGTCATCGCGCACCACCGCGCGCACCAGCAGGGCGGTGGCAGCCAGGTACAGCAGGGTCGCGATGAGAACGATTGTCATCGTGTCAGTTTCGCATACCCCCGGGCCGTCGGGGGAGTGCGGCGGACCCGCTATACTGTGCGTCTCTTTGTCTTTCGTTCTGAACAGGTTGCCTCCATGTTCGAGTCCCTGACCCAGCGCCTCTCCGGCACCATCGAGCGGCTGCGTGGCCGCGGTCGCCTCACCGAGGAAAACATCCGCGAGGCCACCCGCGAAGTCCGCATCGCGCTGCTGGAAGCCGACGTCGCCCTGCCGGTCGTGCAGGCCCTGGTCGAGCGCATCAAGGTGCGCGCGGTTGGCCAGGAAGTGCTCAAGTCGCTGACCCCGGGCCAGGCGCTGATCAAGGTCGTGCGCGACGAGCTGACCGCTGTGATGGGCTCGGCCGCCTCCGACCTGAACCTCAACGTGCCGGCCCCGGCCATCATCCTGATGGCGGGCCTGCAGGGTGCGGGCAAGACCACCACGGTGGGCAAGCTGGCCAAGCACCTGAAGGAAAAGCGCAAGAAGAAGGTGATGGTGGTGTCGGCCGACGTCTATCGTCCGGCCGCGATCGAGCAGCTGAAGACCCTGGCCGACCAGGTGGGCGTGCTGTTCTTCCCGTCCAGCGCCGACCAGAAGCCGGAAGCCATCGTGCGCGCGGCCATCGATGATGCGCGCAAGTCGTTCGTGGACGTGCTGCTGGTCGATACGGCCGGCCGCCTGGCCATCGACGAAGCGATGATGGCCGAGATCAAGGCCCTGCACGCGGCGGTGAACCCGGCTGAAACCCTGTTCGTGGTCGATGCCATGACCGGTCAGGACGCGGCCAACACCGCCAAGGCCTTCGGCGAAGCGCTGCCGCTGACCGGCGTGGTGCTGACCAAGACCGACGGTGACGCCCGTGGCGGTGCCGCGCTGAGCGTGCGCTACATCACCGGCAAGCCGATCAAGTTCGTCGGCGTCAGCGAAAAGCCGGACGGTCTGGACGTGTTCCACCCGGACCGTATCGCCAGCCGCATCCTGGACATGGGCGACGTGCTGTCGCTGGTGGAGCAGGTCGAGCAGCAGGTCGACAAGGACAAGGCGCAGAAGCTGGCCGAGAAGGTCGCCAAGGGCAAGAAGTTCGACCTGAACGACATGCGCGACCAGCTGGAGCAGATGCAGAACATGGGCGGCATCGGCGGCCTGATGGACAAGCTGCCGGGCCTGGGCCAGATCCCCGAGCACCTCAAGCAGCAGGTCAGCCAGGGCAAGGAAGTGCCGCGCATGATCGCCATCATCAATTCGATGACCAAGAAGGAACGCCGCAACCCGGGCCTGCTCAACGGCTCGCGCCGTGCCCGCATCGCGCGCGGTTCCGGCCTGACTCCCGCCGACGTCAACAAGCTGATGAAGCAGTATCAGCAGATGGAAAAGATGATGAGCAAGATGGCCGGCGGCGGCATGAAGGGCATGATGCGCAGCATGAAGGGCATGATGGGTGCCATGGGCGGCCGCGGCGGCCTCCCGTTCCGCTGAGCCCGCGCCATGCGGCGATAATGCGTAGGGACACGCCATGCGTGTCCACG
>DGIP01000134.1:730-943 GCA_002386405.1 Stenotrophomonas maltophilia | reverse complement strand
GACACGCCATGCGTGTCCACGGGACACCCAGCGTAGACTGTAAAGGTCGACCCCCAAGGTGCGCCCCGCATGACCGACCCGCGAATCCTCGAACGCGCCGACAACTTCTGTCGGCGTTTTTCATTGCAGTCCCCGATCCTGCTGGCCCCCATGGCGGGCGCTTGCCCGGTAACCCTGTCGGCGGCACTTGCCAACGCAGGCAGCATGGGCGCC
>DGIP01000134.1:0-477 GCA_002386405.1 Stenotrophomonas maltophilia | reverse complement strand
TGGGCGCGGTCCTCTCGCAGCCGCAGGACATCGTGGCGTGGATGGACGCCTTCCGCGCCCAGTCCACCGGTCCTGCGCAGGTCAATGTGTGGATTCCTGATCCTGCCCCCGAGCGCGACGCCAGCGCAGAAACCGCCACCCGCGCATTCCTCGCGCAATGGGGCCCGGAAGTCCCGGCAGACGCGGCCGACGCCGGCCCGGCTGATTTCGATGCGCAGTTCGATGCGCTGATTGCCGCGAAGCCTGCAGTCGCCTCCACCATCATGGGCGTGTTCACCACCACCCAGGTGCAACGCCTGAAAGACGCCGGCATCGCCTGGTTCGCCTGCGCCACCACCTTGGCCGAAGCACTGGCCGCCGAGGCCGCTGGTGCCGATGCGGTAGTGGCGCAGGGCTTCGAGGCTGGCGGCCATCGCGGTGCGTTCGACCCGGCGGCCGCCGAACGCCAGCTGGTCGGCTTGTTCGCCCTGGTGCCGC
>DGIP01000136.1:846-6883 GCA_002386405.1 Stenotrophomonas maltophilia | reverse complement strand
GCCGGCGACCTGGCCGCGCTGCAGCAGGCCGATGGCCGGCCGGTGCCGGGCGTTGCCCCGGCCGCCAAGCAGATGGGCAAGCATGTGGCTGCAACCGTCCGTGCGCGGCTGGACGGCAAGCCGGCACCCGGGCCGTTCACGTACCAGGACTTCGGCAACCTGGCCACGATCGGGCGCATGGCCGCCATCGTGCACCTGGGCCGGCTGCAGTTGTCAGGTGTGCTCGCCTGGTGGTTCTGGCTCGCCGCGCACGTGTTCTTCCTGATCGGGTTCCGCAACCGGATCGTGGTGCTGCTCAACTGGGCGGTGGCGTA
This sequence comes from Stenotrophomonas maltophilia, assembly GCA_002386405.1. Lineage (GTDB taxonomy): Bacteria > Pseudomonadota > Gammaproteobacteria > Xanthomonadales > Xanthomonadaceae > Stenotrophomonas > Stenotrophomonas maltophilia_AD. Next base: position 6,569 of record DGIP01000136.1, on the reverse strand, counting down.
TTGGAGCTACCAGCGCAGCGCGCGGATCATCTTTGGTGATGACCGCGAGGACCGGCGGCCGAAGCCGTCCGATCAGGGATCGTTGCCAGGCGCGAGGTGAACGTCCCAGGTGCACAGGAAATCCGGATCGCTGATGGTCAGTGCCATCGAGCGCAGGGTGTAGTCGCCGGGGGCGGCCGGCGTGTAGTGGTCCAGCGTGGGCGGCAGGAACAACTCCTCGCCGTCCACTGCGCTGGCCAGTACCACGCCCTCGTCGTCATTGATGCGCAGCACGTGCCCGGCCATCTGGCGGTGCTCCAGGGCGTTGCCTTGGGCGTCAAGGTAGGTCATGCCGGCGAGCACGGTCTTGCCGATCATTGCGCGCGCCTTGGCGGGGTCGATTCCGGTCATGTTTCGGCATTCCCTTGCTGCAGCCAGGCCAGCTTGCGTGCGCGCGGCTGGCGCTTGAGCTCGCATTCCGCCTTGGAAGCTGCCGAGCGATCGGGATACGCGCGCATGGCCAGCAGCTTCACCGGCGGGTTGGCGCGGGTGTAGCGCGCCCCCTTGCCGCACAGGTGGGCCTGGAAGCGCGCGTCCACGTCGTTGCTGATGCCGGCGTAATAGCTGCCGTTGCGGCATTCCAGCAGGTAGACGTACCAGGGGGCGGGTTCAGCGGACATACCGGGATTATCCACCGGCAGGGGCGCGCTGGCTGCTAGAATCCGCCCCGGATGCAGGAGAGAGGCGCCGCGCTGGCGCCCGCCGAAGGCGCAGGCTCCCATAATCGCTCAGGCCGGTGGCTCGATACGCCACCAACCATGCATCCAACACGCCGATCTGGAGAGAGGTCTTCAATGACCCGCCGAAGGGGCACGTGGCCTGGCCACTGAACTCTCAGGCAAAAGGACAGCGGGAGCGGCAACGGAATCCCACCCCACGACAGTGATTCGGCGCTGGCGTGTGTGCGTTTCCGTGCCCCGCCTGCCCCTCCGGAGCCACCGCATGTTGATGTCCCTGATCTACCTCATCGCCATTTCCGCCGAAGCCATGACCGGCGCGCTGTCTGCCGGCCGGCGGCGGATGGACCTGTTCGGCGTGGTCATCATCGCCTGCGTCACCGCGCTGGGCGGCGGCTCGCTGCGCGATATTGTGCTGGGCCACTACCCACTGGGCTGGGTCAAGCACCCCGAGTACCTGGGCTTCACCATCTGTGCGGCGCTGATCGCCACCTGGGTGGCGCGCTGGATGCACCACTTCCGCCGCACATTCCTGGTCCTCGATGGCCTGGGCCTGATCTGCTTCACCCTGATCGGCTGCGCGGTGGCACGCGACGGCGGCCACGCGGCACCGATCGTGCTGATCGCCGGCATGCTTACCGGGGCCTTCGGCGGCGTGCTGCGCGATGTACTGTGCAACGAGGTGCCGCTGATCTTCCAGAAGGAGCTGTACGCGGTGATCACCCTGCTCACCGGCGCGGCATGGCTGGGCCTGCTCGAACTGGGTGTGTCGCTCAACGCCGCCACGCTGTGGTGCCTGGGCGGCGGCTTCGCGTTCCGCCTGCTGGCCATCCACTTCAAGTGGGAAATGCCGAAGTTCGTGTACCGCGACGAGGTGCATTAGCGCATGAGAGGCAGCATCAACGTGAGCGGGTGAATCGGTGAAGCGATGAAACCGTGCTTGAGATAGAACGCCTTGGCGGGCTCATCGATGGCATGGCAGAGCAACGCGCGTGCTCCGACCTGGCCGCAGGCCTGCAGGGCGCGCAGCACGGCATCCTTCAACAAGCCCTGTCCAATGCCCTGCCCCGCCCTATCGGCATGTACCGCCAACCGCCCCAGCACGATGACCGGAATGGGATCGGGCATGTTGCGGCGGATTCGTCCGGGCACGGCTTCATGCGCTATCGAACCGGCCGAGGGCGCGTAGTAACCGACAACGCGATGCTGCTCATCGCAGGCGACGAAGCATCGTGATGCGCCGGATGCCTGGTTCTGGCGTGCGCGCTCAAGCAGCCATTTCGCCAGGGCTGGGGCGCTGCAGCGAAAGTCATCCAACAGATGCTCCGCGTGCAGCGGGGTTGGAGCGGAGAGCCACAAGGGCTCAGCGTTCCCAAGGCGCCGGCGTGCTCAACAAGCGGCGCAGCGCCGGGTTGTCCTCCAGCGGTGCGTCCAGCAGCGCATTGAAGCGCTGCAGCTGCCCAGCATTCAAGGTGAACTGCGTCTGGTCGGCCAGCACCTCGCGCGCCCTGTCGCACGCGGCATCCAGGATGAACTCGGTGCGATTCACGCCACTGATTGCTACAGCACGATCGATCAGATCCTGCTTATCGGCAGGGGCCCGGAAATTGATGACTTTGCTTGCGGTTCCCATGGGAAGCACCCGCACGTTGCTGGATTGTGCATACATTGTACATACACCCTATAGGACCCTCAAGTGAGGCCTGCAGTCTGCGGCCCCAGGCGCGCAGTATCCAATTGATTATGTTTAACAAAACCAGACTTACGGTAGAGCGGATCTTTCGTGGAGCCGGCCGGCGGCCGGCTCCCTGCGGGTCAAGCCGCCTCGGCCAGACGACGCACGCGCCGCGCACGCACGGCCTCGGCCAGCGCTTCGAGCACCTGCAGCGAGCTGTCCCAGCCGATGCAGCCATCGGTGATGCTCTGGCCGTAGACCAGCGGCTGGCCGTCCACAAGTTCCTGGCGACCGGCCACCAGGTGGCTTTCCACCATCACGCCCACGATGCGCTCTTCGCCGGCCGCCAGCTGTGCGTTGATGTCGGCGATCACCTTCGGCTGGTTCTCGGGATTCTTGCTGCTGTTGGCGTGGCTGGCATCAATCATCAACCGCGCCGGCAACTGCGCCTTGGCCAGCGTCTGGCTGGCGGCGTCCACGCTGGCGGCATCGAAGTTGGGCACCTTGCCTCCGCGCAGGATCACGTGGCAATCCGGGTTGCCGGCGGTGGCGACGATGGCCGTATCACCCTGCTTGGTCACCGACAGGAAGTGGTGCGGGTTGGACGCGGCGCCCACCGCGTCGGCAGCGATCTTGATGTTGCCGTCGGTACCATTCTTGAAGCCGACCGGGCACGACAGCCCCGAGGCCAGCTCGCGGTGCACCTGGCTTTCGGTGGTGCGCGCGCCAATGGCACCCCAGGCAACCAGGTCGGCGATGTACTGCGGCGAGATCACATCCAGGAACTCCACGCCGGCCGGCAGGCCCAGCTTGTTGATGTCGCGCAGCAGGCCGCGCGCAACGCGCAGGCCCTTGTTGATCTGGAAGCTGCCATCCAGGTCGGGGTCGTTGATCAGGCCCTTCCAGCCCACCGTGGTGCGCGGCTTCTCGAAGTAGACGCGCATGACGATTTCCAGTTCGCCCGCGTAGGCATCGCGCAGCGGCTTGAGGCGCTGTGCGTATTCGATCGCAGCGACCGGGTCATGGATCGAGCACGGGCCGATCACCACCGCCAGGCGGTCGTCGCGGCCGTGCAGGATCTCGTGCAGCGCAGCGCGCGAAGCGCTCACCGTGGAGGACGCTTCCTCGTCGCAGGGCAGCATCGCCAGCAGCTGGGCGGGCGGGGTCAACGGTTCGATCTTGCGGATGCGCAGGTCGTCGGTATGGGGGGGCATGGGGGTGTCCTCTGGAAGGTGGGGGTCCCCAGCGCGGCGGCAACAAAAAAGCCGCCAGGTGCGCTGGCGGCTTTCGGGAATGCGTCTGAAGGTTTCTTCAGGGTGAACGCATGCCTTCCTCCGCCGGTGGCTTCGGAAAGTAATACCAAAAGTAGGAATTGGCGTGGCGTGCGTTCATTGGGGACTATAGATAGCACAGCTCTTGTGCGACGCAAAATGTTTCATTCGCAACTGCGGCCGCCGCTGCCCAACAAAAAACCCCGCCTTTCGGCGGGGTCCTTTTTTTACAGCACGACAGGATGTCGCGTGTGCGGGGACTTAGAAGTCCATGCCGCCCATGCCACCCATACCGCCCATGCCGCCGCCGCCCATGGCCGGCTCGTCCTTCTTCGGCGCTTCAGCCACCATCGCTTCGGTGGTGATCATCAGGCCGGCGATCGAGGCGGCGTTCTGCAGGGCAGAACGGGTCACCTTGGTCGGGTCCAGGATGCCGAAGGCCAGCATGTCGCCGAACTCGCCGGTGGCGGCGTTGTAGCCGTAGCTGCCGGTGCCTTCCTTGACCTTGTTGACGATCACGGACGGCTCTTCGCCGGCGTTGGCGACGATTTCACGCAGCGGGGCTTCCATCGCGCGCAGGGCGATCTGGATGCCGTGGTTCTGGTCTTCGTTGGCACCCTTCAGGCCGGCCAGCGCGGTGACCGCACGGACCAGGGCCACACCGCCGCCCGGCACCACGCCTTCTTCGACCGCTGCACGGGTAGCATGCAGGGCGTCGTCGACGCGGTCCTTCTTTTCCTTCATTTCGATTTCGGTCGACGCGCCGACCTTGATCACGGCAACGCCGCCGGCCAGCTTGGCCACGCGTTCCTGCAGCTTCTCGCGGTCGTAATCGGACGAGGTGTCTTCGATCTGGGTCTTGATGCGGGCCACGCGCGCTTCCACGGCGGCCTTGTCGCCCTGGCCGTCGACGATCGTGGTGTTTTCCTTGGAAACCTGCACCTTCTTGGCGCGGCCGAGGTCGGCGATGGTCGCCTTCTCCAGCGACAGGCCGATCTCTTCGGAGATCACGGTGCCGCCGGTCAGGGTGGCCATGTCTTCCAGCATCGCCTTGCGACGGTCGCCGAAGCCCGGCGCCTTGACGGCCACGACCTTGACGATGCCACGGATGGTGTTGACCACCAGGGTGGCCAGCGCTTCGCCTTCGACTTCTTCGGCAACGATCAGCAGCGGCTTGCCGGCCTTGGCGACGCCTTCCAGCACCGGCAGCAGGTCACGGACGTTGGAGATCTTCTTGTCGTGCAGCAGGATGTACGGATCGTCCAGGTCGGCGGTCTGCGCCTGCTGGTTGTTGATGAAGTACGGGGACAGGTAGCCGCGGTCGAACTGCATGCCCTTGACCACGTCCAGCTCGTTTTCCAGGCCCGAGCCTTCCTCAACGGTGATCACGCCTTCCTTGCCGACTTCACGCATCGCTTCGGCGATGATGTTGCCGATCGACTCGTCCGAGTTGGCCGAGATCGTACCGACCTGGGCAATGGCCTTGTCGTCAGCGGTGGGCTTGGAGATGTTCTTCAGCTCGGCGACGGCGGCGACCACGGCCTTGTCGATACCGCGCTTGAGATCCATCGGGTTCATGCCGGCAGCCACGGCCTTGGCGCCTTCGCGGATCAGGGCCTGGGCGAGCACGGTGGCGGTGGTGGTGCCGTCGCCGGCGTCGTCGTTGGTACGCGACGCGACTTCCTTCACCATCTGCGCGCCCATGTTCTCGAACTTGTCAGCCAGTTCGATTTCCTTGGCGACGGAGACGCCGTCCTTGGTGATGGTCGGGGCGCCGAAGCTCTTTTCGAGCACGACGTTGCGGCCCTTCGGGCCCAGGGTGGCCTTGACGGCATTGGCGAGAACGTTGACGCCGCGCACCATGCGGGCGCGGGCGTCTTCACCGAAACGAATTTCCTTGGCAGCCATTGCGATTACCTTTTATGTGGCGCCGGGCGTTGCCCGGCTGCATTGATTGGGGACACGTAAGACCAGGCAAAGCCCGGCGGCGCAAACTCAGCCGATGACGGCGAGGATGTCGTCTTCGCGCAGGACCTTGTATTCCACGCCTTCGCTCTTGTA
>DGIP01000136.1:0-660 GCA_002386405.1 Stenotrophomonas maltophilia | reverse complement strand
CACGCCTTCGCTCTTGTAGGTGCTGCCGGCGTACTGGCCGTAGATCACCTTGTCGCCGACCTTCAGCGACGGCGCGCGCACGCTGCCGTTGTCCAGCGGCTTGCCCGGGCCCACGGCCACGACTTCACCCTTGGTCGACTTTTCCTTGGCCGAGTCCGGGATCACGATGCCGCCGGCGGAAACTTCGTCGGCTTCGATCGGCTTGACCACAACGCGGTCGTGAAGCGGCTTGATGTTCATGTAGGCCTCTTAAGTTGTTGATTGGTTTGAAAAAGTCTGGCGATGTTAGCACTCGCCCCAGGCGACTGCCAGCACCGCGCGTGAAAAAACCCGCCAGTGCGGGACAGGGCAGAGATGGTGCTGCCCCGGGCCCTTTCAAGGGGGCACCGCTGAATTTCCCCATGCCGCCATTTTCTTGACGCACGTCCCAATGCGGAGTGCCGAAGACGACAAATCGATAGATGTGTCATATGGATTAGCTAGATTCGGCCGGCAAAACCCAATCACAAGGAGCCGTAGATGAGGTTGCTCACACCGCTGTCCCTGGGGTGCCTGTTGGCGCTGGCCGCTGGTTCCGCCCAGGCGGACGTATTCATCAATGAACTGCACTACGACGACAGCACCCCGGCCGGGGATGTCGGCGAAGCCATCGAGGTGGTC
>DGIP01000138.1 GCA_002386405.1 Stenotrophomonas maltophilia | reverse complement strand
GCGCAGGTAGTACAGGCTGCCGCCGGTGCCGATGAATTCATTGTGGCCGGGTGCGGTCTGCTCCTGCGCACCGAACAAGCGAAGCAGGCTGCGCGGGTCGCCCCACGGGTTGATCGCCTGCGAGCGCCAGCTCAGCGCACCGCCGTACAGCGAACGCACGTACTGGGCGTACTCGGTGCCCGTGATGCCGGTGGCGAAATTGCCCCACAGCGCCTGGTTCTTGTCCCAGTCCACCCGCACGTAGAAGCGGCCCATGCTGTCCACGTCGCGGTAGGTGGTGGAGTCGTCGCCGTAGGTCGGGTAGTACAGGTCGGGGTCGAGCCGGCGGAAGATGTCCTGCGGCCACGCCTCGGTGAAGCCGTCGAACAGGTGCTCGATGTCCTGCTCGGTGGTATCGGCCTGGGCGGTGATCAGGTACTTGCCACGTGCCTTGCCCTTGGCATAGAAGGCCAGCCGGCCATCGCTGATCACGTCGTCGCTGTAGCGCTCGTCCACCGCGAAGGGTGCGGTGGCGCTGCTCACGTTGTTCTGGGCGATGGTCACGTCCGCCAGGCCGATGCCGTAGAAGTACTTGCCGGTCACGTCCACGTCCAGCGCGTGGTGTTGCTCCAGTCCATCACGGCCACCGCGCACGGCGATGTCGAAGCGGTGCTGGCCGACCGGCACCAGATACTCGGCGACGAACTTGCGCTCCATGTCCACCGGGTAGGAAGCCCCGTTGATGGTGAGCGAGGTGGACTCGGGAATGTCACGCCCGGTGATACGGATGCGCGAGCCATAGATGGGAATGTTCTGCAGGCGCAGCCCGTTCGACGCGAACGCCGCATCGATCAGGCTCTGCTGCAGGGCCTGGTCCACGCCCAGCGAGGTGCCCTGGCTGCGCTCGACCTGGCTGCGCAGGCTGCGCAACTGGCTTTCGGCCTCGATTGGGCGCACCAGTTGCAGGCGCTGGGCCACGGTCTCGTCGAAGATGTCGTTGTGCCCGTAGGCGCGCACCACATACAGCAGTTCATCGCCGGCACGGAAGGGTTCTTCGGCCGGCAGCGTGCCATCCCACTCCACCTGGCTGACCGCCGAAACCTCGACCGGGATGCGTGCCAGCGGCGCGATCAGGTCCACGTCGGTGGCGCGGTACACCAGGATCTCCATGCGTTCGATGAAGTCGCCGTAGTTGCCACGCACATAGAACGACACCGGCTTCTGGATACGCCCGTTCTCGAAGGCAACCAGCGACGGCGCGCTCGCCGACAGCTCGGGTTGCCCCAGGTTCGGATCTTCGGTGGCCCACAGCACGCCGCCACTGGGCAGGCGCACGTTGAAGCGGCCTGTGGCTACGGCACGTCCCGGTGGTGGCGCCGAGATCGTCACGCGGCGGTCGGGCTGCAGCGTCTCGGAGCCGGACCGTGCGTTGGTTCCCTCGGTGACCGGCTCGGTCTTGCCGCGCGTGCGGATGCGCAGCAGCAGTTCCTCGCCTTCCTCGCACGCCTGTTCACCACAGCGGACCGGTGGGGTCGGCGCTGACGCAGGCGTCGGTGGCGGCGTGTCCGTCTGCTGCCCGTGGGCGCCGGCCGCCGTGCCGGCCAACAGGGTCGCAAGCGCAGCGCTGAGCAGGTGCGGCTTCATCGTGCCTCCCCCGCGCCTGGGCGCGCGTCCATCGGCGCGGCCGGATCGGCGCTGCTGTCGACCTGGACCTTGTCGCGCACCGCCGGGCTCAGGTGTCCGCGCAATGCCGCGTACACCGCTTCGGCACGACGCAGGCCCAGCTGGACGTTGTAGGCCGCGCCGCCCCGCACGTCGGCGTGGCCGACAATCACCACGCGCCCGCCGCCGCGCTGTTCGAGCTGCTGCGCGATGCGCTCCAGCAGCGGCTGCATGGCCGGGCGGATCACCGCGCTGTCGGTATCGAACAGCACTGTGCCCACCAGTGCGCCGCCCTGGTCGACGCCGACCAGCAACGAGGCCGGGTCGTCCACGTCGGCCCGCGCGACCACGCGGATGGCCGCGCCGTTGCTGCCCAGCGCACTCACCAGTGCCTGGCGCACCGCGTTGGCCCGCTCCAGCGCGAGCGCTTCGCTGCCGCCGCTGGCGGCAATCACGACTTCACCTTCGCCCTGGCCGCGCGCCTGTTCGGCCATCTTTTCGATCACCGGCTGGTAGCGCTCGCCGATGCGGGCGCTGTCCGGCGCGAACACCACTTCGCCCAGCACCATCTCCACCTGGCGCTGCTCTTCCAGCACGGTGGCCGGCAGGGTCACCGCGAAATCGAAGCGCGCCGGCACCCCGGGCGTGATCCGGCGCAGCAGCGGATTGCGGGTGACGAAGGTGGTGCCGGCCGGCAGCGTGGCCGCATCCACCTTCAGGATGAAGTTGCGCCCCCGCGCCAGGCCACCGCCGGAGACACCGACCAGGTGGTAGCGGCCGAACTGGTCGGTTTCCATCAGCAGCCCTTCCACCGAACCGATCCGCACCCCAGGAATGCCGCTCTCGTCGATGCCGGTGTTGGCGATCACGTAATCCACGATGTAGCCGCCTTCGCCCGGCATCACCTTGCGGGTCACGCTCGGCTGCGCGGCGGTGAGCCCCTTGGCCGCATCGCCCTCGCGCTGCTGGCGGGCGCTGCCGTCGGCGGCCAGGTGCACGCTGACGCCCTGCCGGCTGCTCAGTACGAAGTCGTCGGTGAAGCGCGGCTCGCGCAGCCGCTGGCGTACCACGATGGTGCCGGACGGTGCCGCCTCGCTGCTGCGCCCGGCCAAGTCACCCAGTGCAAGGCCATGCAGCAGCGGCGCACTGGCGTCGGCCACCGGCTGCGGCCCGTTGCCACGGTCGATGGTGGTCGAACCGGCGATGTAGGTTTCGGCAGAGAAGCCACCCTGTGCCTTGAGCCCGGTCAACGCGGCGCTGTCCTGCCAGCCGTCGCCATCGCGGTCGTCGAACACGCTGCCGATGATCAGGCTGTCGTCCAGCAGTGGGTCGCTGCCGGTGACGACTTCCGCGGTGGCGACGTTGGACGCGGCCTTGTCGGTCGGCGCGAAGGTCTGCGCGCGGTTGATCAACGTGCCCGGGCGTACGCCGGCACCCACCCGCATCAGGTAGGAAATCCGCGCGGTGTTGCCCGCCGCGATGTCCAGGTCGTTGATGCGCAGCGGCGCGCTGCCGCTGGCGGTCACCGAGTGGTCGTCATCGTCGCCCTGCAGCGACCCTTCCACGTAGGTGAAGCCCGGCGCCGGGGTGTCGATCAGGTAGCCATCCACCAGGTCGATGTCGCCCACGTTCTGCGCGGTCAGGGTGTAACGCACCAGGTCGCCCACCTTCACCTCGCGGACGTTGGCGACCTTGGTAAGGCGGATGTCGGCCGGTGCGTTCTCCACCGCGATGACGGCCGCCGCGGTGGCCGTCGCGGTGGCCAGCCCGGCCCCGGTCGGCTGGCCGGTAGCGAGCACGGTATTGGTCAACTGGCCACCGTCCACCCCGGCATCGGCTTCGCTGATGGTGTGGTCGTAGCTGGCGCAGGTAGCGCTCTGCCCGGGTGCGAGCTGGGTCGGTGCGCAGCTGAGCACGGTGGGCGTGCCGCCCTGCAGGGTGTCCTGGATCACCAGCTGGTCCAGCGTCACGTTGCCGGTGTTGGTGGCGGTCACCGCATAGGTCACCACGTCGTCGGCATTGCCCTTGCCCGGGGTGCCGCGGTCCACGCTGAGCGTGGCGGTCTTGGTGGTGGCCAGCGCCGGGCGTCGCGCGATCGGCAGGTTGAGTACCGGGCGGCAGCGCGCATCGGCCGAGCCCGGCGGGCACACGGCGGGTGGCAGCGGGCTGCCCCCGGGGCCGGGTTGTGCGGTGATGGTGGCGATGTTGTCCACCGTGCCGGCATCGGTATCGGCCTGGGTCACCACATAGGTGCCGGTCAGCGTGCACTCGTCGCCCGGGGCCACGCTGGCGCACACGATGCGGCTGGGCGTGATCAGCGGATCATCGATGGTGACATCGCTCAGGGCCACGTTGCCGGTGTTGGTGGCGGTGACGCTGTAGGTCAGCGTATCGCCGGTGGTCACCTCACCACTGGGGTTGGTGTTGCCAGCCAGGCGCTTGGCGGTTTCCAGCGCCGGCTGCTCGACGATGTGTTCGGTGCTGCACTGCACGCAGGTGGGATCCGGATCGCCGCCCGGCAGGTTGGCCGCGCTGACCACGTTGTGCAGGGTGCCGCTGGCATCGGTGGCCACGCTCACCGAGTAGACCAGCGGGTAGCTGCCCGGCAGCGTGCCAATGGGCAGGATGCAGGCCAGGTTGCCGCTGCAGCTGTAGGCGCCGGCAGTGGCGACGCTGGCCTGGCCCAGCCCGGCATCGAGCTGGTCGTTGAGGATCAGCGGCTGGGTGGTGGCCGACCCCGCGACCACGGTGGTCACCGTATAGGTGATCGTCTGGCCCTGCTGCACGAAGCTGCCGCTGGCCGGGTTGGCGCTCTTGCTCACCGTGGCGGTCGAGGGCACCACCGGGTGTTCGGTGCTGCAGCTCTGGCAGACCGGCGCCGGATCGATCCCGGCCGGCTTGGTCGGCACCACGGCATTGCGCAGCGTGCCGGTCGCATCGGCATCCACGGTGGCCGTGTACACGATCGCGTAGCTGCCGGCCGCGGTTCCGACCGGCAGCGTGCATACCAGCGGGTTGGCGGCGTTGCAGGTGTAGGCGCCCGGGCTGGTCACGGCCACGAAGGTGAACCCGTCGCCCAGCGTGTCAGTGAGCGTCAACAGCTCATGCAGTTCGTTGTTGGCGATGGTGGTGGTGAGCGTGAACTGCACCACGTCACCCGGCGCGACCTGTGTCCCCGATGCGGGCGCGGCGCTCTTGTTGACCGTGATCGCCGCCGGGGTGATGGACGTGGGCGTGGTTTCGGTATCGGTGGCCGTGGCATCCGGCGCGGTGCCCGGCGCGTCACCGGTGGCCGTGGCGGTGTTGACCACCGAGGTGGCCGTCTCGTCGGCGAAGGTGATGGTGTAGGTATTGTTGCTTGCCGTGCAGGTGGTGGTGGTGCCCGGGGGCAGCGCCAGCACGGTGCAGCCCAGGCCCGGCAGGCGCGGATCGACCACGGTCACCGGCGACAGCAGCACATTGCCGGTGTTGGTCACGCTGAAGCTGTAGGTGATCACATCGCCCGCGTCACCGGTGATGCCATCGCCATTGCTGTCGGCCACGCTGGCGCTCTTGTCCAGCGTGATCGACGGCAGCTGCGTGGCGGTGATCGTCACGCTGTCGGGCGCCGAGGTGGTGGTGCCGTCGGTTGCGGTCGCGGTATTGGTCACGCTGCCCAGGTTGAGGTCGAGCTGGGTGACGGTGTAGCTGGCGGTGCAGGTCAGGCTGGCCCCCGGGGCCAGGCCGCCGGCCGGCAGCGCCGGGCAACTCACCGTGGCGGGTGCGACGATGCGGTCGTCGCTGACGGAGATCGGGCTGGTCACCGTCACGGTGCCGCTGTTGGTGACCAGGTAGCTGTAGCTGAGCACGTCACCCACCGCCGCATAGGTCGCGGTGCTGCTGGACTTGTCCAGCGTGAGCCCACGCAGCTGCTGCACCGGTGTGATCGTCGGCGGCGAGGGTGTCTGCGGGGTGGTATCGGAGATGCCGCTGCCGATGTTGAGCACCTGGCCGGCATCGACGTCAGCCTGGGTGACGGTGTAGGTGCCCACCAGCACGCAGGTGCCACCCGGCGCCACGCTGGCGCAGGTGGTGCTGGACGGGGTGATCTTGTTGTCGCTGATCACCACGTTGGTGAGCGTGGTGTTGCCGGTGTTGGTGCCGGTCACGGTGTACTCGATCACGCTGTTGAGCACTACCGGGGTGGGCGCGTTGCTGACCACCTTGGCCATGCCCAGCGCGGGTGTCTGCACGCCGGTGACCGTCACCGAATCCGGCCCCGATGCCACGCTGCCGGAGGCCGCAGTGGCGGTATTGGTCACGCTGCCAGCATCCAGATCGGCCTGGGTCACGCTGTAGGTGGCGGTGCAGACCAGCTCGGTGCCTGGTGCCAACCCGCCTGCGGGCAGCGCCGGGCACGCCACGCTGTTGGGCGCGACGATGCGGTCGTCGGTCACCACGATCGGCACGGTCAAGGTGACGTTGCCGGTATTGGTGACCCGGTAGGTGTAGGCCAGCGTGTCACCCACGCTGTCGTAGCTGCTTGTGGTGGTGGTCTTGTCCAGTCCCAGCGCCGGCTGCTGGCTGCCGGTGATGGTGACGGTGGATGGCCCGGAGTTCACCGCACCGGACTGCGCCGTGGCGATGTTGGTCACGCTGCCCGCATCCAGGTCGGCCTGGGTCACGGTGTAGGTGCCAGTGCAGGTCACGCTGGCCCCTGGCGCCAGCCCGCCAGCGGGCAGCGCCGGGCAGTTCACCGAGGCGATGCGGTCGTCGGTGATGGTCACCGGGTCGGTCAGGGTGATGTTGCCGGTGTTGGTGACCAGGTAGCTGTAAGGCAGCACATCGCCGGCGGCGTCGAAGCTGGTGGCGGTGCTGCTCTTGACCAGCGCCAGCGTGCGGTTCTGCACCGCGGTGATGGTGGCCTGCGCGGTGGCCGGACCCACACTCCCCTGCGCCGGCACCACGCTGGCACTGGCGGTGTTGGTCACGCTGCCGGCATCCAGATCCGCCTGGGTGATCTGATAGGTACCGGTGCAGGTTGTGTTCGCGCCCGGCGCGAGCGTGGTGACCGTGCAGCTGACGCTGGCAATGCGGTCGTCGGTCAGCGCCAGCGTGTTGAGGGTGACGTTGCCGGTATTGGTCACCACGTAGCTGTAGCTGATGGACTGGCCGACGCTGGCGTAGGTGGTCGGGGTGGCAGTCTTGGCCAAAGTCAACGCCGGCCCCGCGGTCAACGGCGTGGTGGTGCTGTCATCCCCGGTGGCGTTCGGCCCCGACGGTGGCGTGCCCTGCCCGGTGGCCGTATTGGTCACCGCGCCCGCATCCATGTTGGCCTGGGTGATGGTGTACACCACGGTCGAGCACGTGGTGCTGGTGCCGGGTGCCAGCTGCCCCGGCGGGCAGGTGATGGGAGGCATGCCGGGCAGCGGATCGGCCACCGTGATGTTGTTCAGGGTGACGTTGCCGGCATTGGTGACCACGAAGCTGTAGCTGATCGTGTCACCGGCGTCGGTCACGCCCGGCAATGCGCCGCCGGCCACGGTCGGGGCGCTGGCCGTCTTGTCCAGCACCAGCACCGGCTGCGCCGCCAGGGTGACCACGGCCGAATCGGGCGAGGAGCTCACCCGCGCGCTTCCCGGCGGCGTGCCTTCGGCGGTGGCCGTGTTGGTGACGGTGCCGTTGTCCATCTCGGCCTGGGTGATGGTGTGCACGCCGGTGCAGGTCGCCACGGCATCCGGCCCGCTGGCGGTGAGCGTGGTCTTGTCGCAGGTGGCGGCAGCGTTGAGGTTGGTATCGATCACCGCCAGGGCGGACAGGCTCTGGTTGCCGGTGTTGGTCACCACGAAGGTGTAGGTGATGGTGTCGCCGGCGTCGGTGACCGCCGGATCCAGCCCCAGGTTGAGGGTCGGGGTCCCGGCGGTCTTCTCGATCTCGAGTGACTGCTGCGGCAGCGGCAACGCCACCTGCGCGCTGGCCGAGGCACTGGTCACATCGCTGCTGGCGGTGGCGGTGTTGTCGATCGTCTGGTCGCCGCCGCCGTTGGTATCGAAATCAGCCTGGGTGCTGATGTACGTGCCCTGGCAGGTAATGGTGGCGGCCGGCGCCAGCGCCGCCACCGGTATGGCAGGCGTGCACGACAGCGCCGGCAGCATCGGATCGGCGACGGTGACGTTGGTCAGGGTGCTGTTGCCGTTGTTGGTGGCCGTGAGCGTGTACACGATGGCATCGCCCGGGCTCGCCACCTGGGCGACGTTGGCCACCTTGGTCAGACCCAGCGCGGGGCTGCGCACCACCGGAATGTCGAGCGCGCCGGTGCGGCTGATCGCGCCGGACACCTGCGAGGTCCCGTCGGCGGTGGCCACGTTGCTGACCATGTTGAAGGTGTCCACTTCCGTCTGTGTCACCACCCGGGTCGTCCCCGTGCACACCACGTCCGCACCGGTACCGCCGAACACCACCGTCTGCCCCGGCGCGAGGTCGACACTGGGGCACGACAGGCCCAGCGCCGGGTCGTTCACGGTGACGTCCTCGATCGTCACGTTGCCGGTGTTGCTGACCGTGAAACGGTAGTTGATCGTGCCCGGTGCCGTGATGGCGGCGACATCGGCACTCTTGACGATCGTCATCTGCGGGCCGCGCACCGGCAGGTTGACCTGGTGGGCAGCGCTGTTGGTGACCGTGCCGCCTGCCACCGGGGTATCGGCCACCACGGTGGCCACGTTGTCGATCTGGCCGTTGCCCGGGAGGCTGTCGCTGCTGCCGCTGTCGATGTCGGCCTGGGTGACGGTGTAGACGATCCCCGTGCAGCCGCTGAACACCACCAGCGCGCCCGGCGCCAGGCTGGACAGCGGCGGGCACGACAGCGACGGCAGCATGGGGTCGGTGACGACCACGTTGAACAGCGTGACGTTGCCGGTGTTCTGCACCGAGAACGTATAGGTGATCGGCTGGTTGGGCCCGCTCACGGAGGCCACGTCCGAGCCCTTGGTCAGGAAGATGCCGGGCGTGCGCTGCGGCAGCGCCACGTCGGCGCTGGCCACGTCGGTGACGGTGACCAACGGGTTGCTGCCGATCTGGTACTGCGCGGTGCCGGTGACATCGTTGTGGATCACCTGGGTGTCGTTGACCGGGTTGCCCTGGTTGTCGATGTCCGACTGCTGCACGGTGTAGGTGTTGCCGGTGCAGCTGAAATCGGCACTGCTGCCCGGCGCCAGGCTGGAGATGGGCGAGCAGGACAGCCCGCTGCCGAGCAGCGTGTCGTCGGTGATCTGCAGGTTGGTCAGGGTGACACTGGATGGATTGTTGACCCGGAAGGTGTAGCTGATCTGATCGCCCACCGCGCTGACCGACGTGCGGCTGGGAATCTTGACCAGTTCCGGCGAGACCGTGCCATGGTTGATGATGACCGTGCTGCCATCGGTATCGGTCACCGGCGTGCCGCTGTAATCGCCGGCGGCCGTGGCCAGGTTGGTGATCGCGTTGCCGCCGTCGATATCGGCCTGGGTGACGGTGTAGGTGGCCGAGCAGGTCGCGGTGGCGCCTGGCGCCAGCGTGAACGGTGCCGGCGGCGTGCAGGTGATCGCGCTCAGGCCCGCCTTCGGATCGATCACGCTGATGTTGGCCAGGGTGACGTTGCCCGGGTTGCTGACGGTGAAGGTATAGGTGATCACCTCGCCCGCGGTGCTGACCTGCGTGGGGCTGGCGCTCTTGTCCAGCACCAGCTGCGGCGCCGGCGGATCCAGCGGCACGCTGGAGGTGGCGTCGCCGTCCACGCTGCCGCCCCCGGGCGCCACGGCGGTCGCGGTGGCGGTGTTGTCGATATCGCCATCGCCACCGCCGCGGTCGTCGATGTCGGCCTGGGTGATGGTGTGGGTGTTGCCGGTGCAGGCAATGTCCGCCGGCGGCGCGGTGCCGAAGGTGACCGACTGCCCCGGTGCCAGCGGGCCGCCGGGCGGGCAGCTCAGGCCCGGCAGGGCCGGGTCGGATACCGTCACGCTCTGGATGGTGGTATTGCCGGAATTGGTCACCGTGAAGTTGTAGCTGATGACTTCACCCACGCTGCCGGTGCCGTTGCCGTCTGCATCGGCCAGGTTGGGGGTCTTGGTGAATTCGGCCACGAAGTTGCGCGACGGCAAGGTGGTGTCGACGCTGGCGTTGTCGCCGACCGGGTTGCCATCGGGATCGGTGCCTTCCACATCCGCGGTGTTGGTGATGACATCGTCATTGATCCCATCGCCACTGCCGACCCGGTCGATGTCGCCCTGGGTGACGGTGTAGCTGCCGGTGCAGGTGATGCTGGCGCCCGGCGCCAGCGAGGCCACCGGAATGGCCGGCGTGCAGACCATGTTGCCGGCGATCAGCGGATCGACCACGGTGGCATTGCTGATCGGCACGTTGCCGGTGTTGGTTGCGGTGATCGTGTACGGCACCACCTGCCCCACCGTGGTGACGCTGGTCACCGGGGTGGTCTTCTGCAGGTCCAGCGTGGCACGCGGCACGAACGTGTTGCTGTAGGTGCAGGTGATGGTGCTCCCCGCGTCGGCGATGGCGATGAGCAGGCCGTTGGCCGGGTTGGTGTCGGTACCGTCGCAGGTCAACGTACTGGTGTAGTCGCCGCTGTTTCCGCCCGGGAAGCTCTCCGCGCCCAGGCTGCCGTTCTCCAGTGCGTACACCGTCACGGGCCCGACCTGGTCCGGCCCGGGCGAGGTCGAGGTGAAGCCCGGCGTGTTGTTGGTGAAGCCGGTGCTGCCGGGAATGGTGACGCTGGTGGGCGGCCCGCCGCTCCAGACCTTGCGCACGATCAGTTCGGCGCTGCGCCGGTCGTTGACGTAAGTGCAGGTCATCGGGCCATCGTTGGGCCCCACCGTGAGCGTGCCCGTGGTCGGGTCGTTCACCACCAGTCCGCTGGTGTTGGTGCACGACAGCGTGGTGGTGTACAGGTTGGAGGTGACCGAGCTGAACGATTCGGTGAGGTTGAGCACATCGCCGGCATGCACGGTCTGCGCCGCACCGGTGTCGGTCTGGGTTGCCCCGCCGGTGGCGGTGGACGACAGCGGCACCAGGCCGGTGGCGACGATGGTCACCTCATCATTGGGCAGCGCGTTGAGCCAGGTCTTCTGCAGGGTCAGCGTGGTGGCGGTGCGGGTGTTGGTGTAGGTGCAGACGATCGGCGTACCGGCATCGGCAGGGGTGATGTCCAGCGTGTTGGCCGCCTTGCCGTCGGTGCCGCCGAGGGTGCCGCCGCTGCAGCTCAGTGCCACCGCGTAGTTGGCCAGCGCCGCGCCGCCCATGGTCTCGGCCGGCAGCGTGGCCTGTTCGCCCACGAACACCGGCACGGTGGTGCTGTTGGCACCGATCGAAGCGGTGGAGGTGAAGGCGTTGGTGTTGTTCTGCAGCCCGGTGGTGGCACCGAGCTGGGCGACATCGCCGTTGCGGCTGTCGGCCGCCCACACCTTGACCAGCTGCAGGGTGGCCTGCGGCCGCGTGTTGGTGAACGTGCACACGATGTTGCTGTCGCCCTGCCCGACCACCAGCGTGTTGCCGCTCAGCCCGCTGCTGCCGGTACACGCCAGCGTGCTGGTGTAGTTGGCGGCGTTGCCGGGTACCGCGAAGGCCTCGGCCAAGGTGATGGTTTCGCCCACGAACACCGGCACGGCGGTGCCGGTGTCGATCTCGGTGGCGCTGTCGGCCACCGCGTTCAGCGTGATCGGCGAAGTGGTGCTGCCCGTGGCGCTTACTTCCACCGCCTCACCCACGGCCGCGTCCACCCAGCTCTTGCGCAGGGTGAGATTCACTTCGCGGCGCGTGTTGGTCTGGGTGCAGCTGATGGCGGTGTCGGCCGGATCCACGGTCAGCGTGGTCCCGTTGAGCGGCACGGTGTTGCCGGTGCAGGCCAATGTGCTGTCGTAGTTGGCGGCGTTGCTCAAAACTTCGGTGATGCTGCCGCTTTCGCCGGCGTACACCACCGCTGCAGCGCCGGTGGTGGTGTTGCTGCCGGTGGAGGTGGACAGCCCGCTGCTGGCCGCGTTCTCGAAGCCGCTGCTGGTGACCGTGGCGGTATCGCCCGGCAGGCCGTTCACCCAGGTCTTGCTGAGCACCAGCGTGGCTTGGCGGCGGGTATTGGTCTGGGTGCAGGTAATGGCCGTGTCGGTCGGCGCGATGGTGAGCGTGACCCCGGCCAGCGGGTCCGCATTGCCGGTGCAGGCCAGCGTGGCATCGTAGTTGTTGGCGTTACTCAGGGTTTCCCCCAGGTTGCCCACGTCGCCAGCGAACACGCTGACCGCTGCGCCGGTTGTGCTGTTGTTGCCGGTGGAGGTGGACAGGCCGCTGCTGGCATCGTTGGTGAAACCGGCCGACAGCACCGTGGCCGTCTCACCCACGCGCGCATTCACCCACTGCTTCACCAAGGTCAGGCTGGCCTGGATGCGGCTGTTGGCAAAGGCGCAGGTCACCCCGGTGTCGGCGGGCATGGTGATCGTGCCGCTGGTACCGCTTCCGCCTACTGCGACCGCCCCGCCGTTGTCGTTGCGGGTACAGGTGAGCGCGGTGGTGTAATTGGCGGCACTGCCCGCCACGAACTGCTCGCCCAACGACGCTGCCGCGCCAGGGGCCACTGCCGCCCGGGCGGGGGTGGTGGTGCCTCCGGGGGTGGAGCTGCCGCCAGCCAGCACGATCACCTGGTCGGCACTGCCGCTGATCGCCAGGTCAACGCTGTCACTGGCCAGGCCGTTGGTCCAGCTTTTGCCCAGCGACAGGCCGAAATAGACCGGATGGGTCACCGTGCAGCTCGCCGCCGGCGTGCAGCCCTGCCCACCCGTCACGGTATTGCTCACGGTACCGGTCGCATCGGCGTCCACGGTCGCCTGGTAGGACCAGCTGTAGGTGCCCGGTGCACTGCCACTGGGCAACGTGCACAGCGCGGACTGCCCACTCCCGGTGCAGCCTGCCGGCAGCGAGCCACTTACCAGGGTCAGGCCGCTGCTCAGGGTGTCGGTGAATACGGTGTCGGCGGCCGTGTCGGTACCGGTCACGGTCGCGGTGAGCGTGAAACCGATGGTGTCGCCGGGCGCCACGGGCACGCCGCTGGCCGGGCTGCCGGTCTTGGCCACGGTGACCGCGTACACCAGCACGTTGACCGACGCGGTGTTGTCGCCGGGATTGGCGTCAACCTGTCCGCCCGGCAGCTGCAGACTGGTCCCGTTCTGGACCACGGTCTGTGCGTGAACCGGGACCTGCAGGGCCAGCAGGAGCAACAGCGACGCCAGCCAGGAGTGTCGCTGGCGGTGACCCGCCCTCGCCTCCAGGCCCGCGCCCATCCGTTGGTCGTGGCCGCGCTTCGTCACTCCGGATCCCCGCTTGAACGCCTGCGGGCAGTGTCCGATGCGGCCACCCTGCGTGCCCTCCGCGGAAACACTGCAATGCGTTAAGTAAATGTACTGGCGGCGTGATTTCGCGCGGACCGCATCTGCCGTGCACCCGCACTCGACAGGCAATGACGCAGTGTCAGGGCATCGCCTAGCTGGAACTGCCATGAGCGAACACGCTCCCGTCGCACGCGCCCCGCATACCTATCCGGTAAACCTCACCATCAATGGCGTCGCGCACGCCCTGCAGCTCGAGTCCACGGTCAGCCTGCTCGACCTGCTGCGTGAACGGCTTCAGCTCACCGGTACCAAGAAAGGCTGCGACCACGGCCAGTGCGGCGCGTGCACGGTGCTGGTGGATGGGCGCCGGATCAACAGCTGCCTGACCCTGGCAGTGATGCAGGACGGCGCCGAGGTGCAGACCATCGAGGGCTTTGCCGACGGCGAGGTACTGCATCCCCTGCAGCAGGCGTTCATTGCCTGCGACGCGCTGCAATGCGGTTACTGCACGCCCGGACAGATCTGTTCGGCACAGGGCCTGATCAACGAAGGCAAGGTCTGCAACCGCGACCAGGTGCGCGAGCTGATGAGTGGCAACCTCTGCCGTTGCGGCGCCTACCCGCAGATCACCGATGCGGTGATGTCGGTGCTGGCCAGCGGACACCCTGCCCCGCCTGACGCAGAGCCGGCCGATTGGGTGCCTGGCACGGTGCCCGCA
The DNA here is from genome assembly GCA_002386405.1 of Stenotrophomonas maltophilia. Lineage (GTDB taxonomy): Bacteria > Pseudomonadota > Gammaproteobacteria > Xanthomonadales > Xanthomonadaceae > Stenotrophomonas > Stenotrophomonas maltophilia_AD. The sequence goes on along the minus strand of DGIP01000138.1, from coordinate 10,423 downwards.
TGATCCCCGCCATCTACCAGCGACCGGATTCGGTCCAGGATGCCCTGCTGGCACTGGCCGGCACTGATGGCGGCAATGACGTTCGCCCCATCGGCGGCGGCACCAACCTGCTGGACCTGATGAAGCTGCAGCTGATGAACCCGGCCGCGCTGGTCGATGTCAGCCGCTTGCCGCTGGACCGGATCGAGGCGCGCGAGGACGGTGGACTGCGCATGGGCGCGACGGCGCGCAACGCCGACACCGCCTGGCACCCGCTGGTGGAGCGCGATTACCCGCTGCTGTCTGCCGCGATGCTCGCGGCCGCGTCGCCGCAGATCCGCAACATGGCCACCAACGGCGGCAACCTGCTGCAGCGCACCCGCTGCACCTACTTCTACGACCCGGCCACGCCCTGCAACAAGCGCGAACCCGGCAGCGGCTGCTCCGCGATCGGCGGGCTGACCCGCCACCATGCCATCCTGGGTGCCAGCGAGCATTGCATCGCCACCCATCCTTCGGATATGTGCGTGGCACTGGCGGCGTTGGACGCCGTGGTCCACGTCGCCAGCACCAGGGGCGAGCGCGCCATCCCCTTCGCCGACTTCCATCGCCTGCCCGGCGCATCGCCCGAGGTGGACAGCACGCTGGCTGCCGACGAACTGATCCTGCGCATCGAGCTGCCACCGGCGCTCGAGCTTGCCGCCCACAGCGCCTACCTGAAGGTGCGCGAACGCCTGTCCTATGCGTTCGCGCTGGTCTCGGTAGCCGCGGCGCTGGACATCGCACCCGATGGAACGATCCGGGCCGCGCGCCTGGCCGTGGGCAGCGTGGCGCACAAGCCCTGGCGGGAGCCCTCCGCCGAGTCGTTGCTGATCGGCGCCACGCCAGGCACCGACGCATACGAGGCGGCTGCCGAGGCACTGCTGCAAGGGGCAGTGTCGCAAGGCCAGAACGCTTTCAAGATCCCGCTGGCCAAGCGCACCGTCATCCGCGCGCTCGAAACGGCGGCACAGGGCACCGTGGACAACCAGGGCAGCACGCGCCCCCATCCGGAGACGCAGGCATGAACCTTCCCACGCAGCTGACCGCGCCGGTCGCCCCGGCAGGTACCGGCCATGTACCTACCGGCACCGGCACGCCGCGCATCGACGGCCGCGCCAAGGTCACCGGCGAGGCACGCTATGCCGCCGAATGGCCCGCGCCGGACCTGGTGTACGGCGTGGCCGTCAACAGCACCATCGCCAAGGGGCGGATCGTGGGCTTCAGCCTGGATGAAGCCCATTCCGTGCCCGGCGTGCTGCGCATCGTCACCCACCTCAGCCGCCCGCACATGCGCAGCGCCGGGCTGTTCTACAAAGACATGACCGCGCCGGCCGGCAAGCCGTTCCGCCCGTTGTTCGACGATACCGTGCTGTACAGCGGGCAGCCCGTGGCGCTGGTACTGGCGGAGACCTTCGAAGCCGCACGAGAAGCCGCAGGCCGGGTGCGGGTGCAGTACGACGTGGAAGAACACGACACCAACCTGGTCGCCGCCATGGCCCGCGCGCGGCCGCCGAAGAAGATGAAGGCGGGGTTCTCGCCCCCGCCAAAGGACAAGGGCACGCCGGACCAGGCCCTTGAGGACGCTCCGTTCTCCATCAGCGCCGACTTCTACCATGGCGTCGAGCACCACAACCCGATGGAGCTGTTCGCCAGCACGGTGATCCGTGGCGACGACGGCCACCTGACCATCTACGACAAGACCCAGGGCTCACAGAACAGCCGCTGGTATGTATCGCAGGTGTTCGGGCTGCCCAAGCGCAAGGTGACGGTGCGCAATCCCTTCGTCGGTGGTGCATTCGGCGCCGGGCTGCGGCCGCAATACCAGCTTGCGCTGGCGGTGATGGGTTCACTGGCGCTGGAACGTTCGGTGCGGGTGGTGATGACCCGCCAGCAGATGTTTACTTTTGGCCACCGCGCCGAGACGGTGCAGCGGCTAAAACTGGCCGCCGATGCCGATGGCACCCTGCGTGCGATCTGGCACGAAGCGGTCGGCGAAACCTCGCGAAATGAGGACTACGTCGAAGTGGTAGTGAACTGGAGCGGGCAGCTGTACGCCTGCGACAACGTGCACCTGGGCTACAAGGTGGTCGGGCTGGACCAGTACACCCCCATCGACATGCGCGCCCCCGGTGCGGCGCACGGTGTGCACGCACTGGAAGTGGCGATGGATGAGTTGGCCCACGCGGTGGGCATCGACCCGCTGGCGCTGCGCCTGAAGAACTATGCCGAGGTCAATCCGGCCGATGGCAAGCCGTATTCGACCAAGGCGTTGCGTGACTGCTACGCCCAAGGCGCCGAGCGCTTCGGCTGGTCGCAGCGCGCCCCGCAACCTCGCGCGCGCAAGGAGGGCAATGAGTGGGTGGGCTGGGGCATGGCCACCGGGCAGTGGGATGCGATGCAGATGTTTGCCCGGGCGCATGCGCGGCTGCATGCCGATGGCCGGTTGGTGGTGAGCAGCGCCGCCAGCGACATCGGCACCGGCACCTATACCGTGATGAGCATGATCGCCGCCGAAGCGCTGGGCCTGCCGCTGGAGCAGGTGACCTTCCAGCTGGGCGATTCGACACTGCCGGTGGCCCCGATCGAAGGCGGCTCCTCGCACGTCAGCACGGTCGGCTCGGCGGTGGAGGGGGCGTGCAGCAAGCTGCGCCGGCGGTTGCTCGCGTTGGCCCGGCTGGCGCCAGGCTCGGCATTTGCACGGGCACGACTGGACGACGTGGTGTTCCGCGACGGCACCTTGGCGCTGCGCGACGACCCGGCCAGCGCGGTGCCGCTGACCACGCTGCTGGCCGGCGCCGAGCGCGCCAGCATCGAGGCCAGCTACCTGCTGCTGCCGAACCTGCTGGAGCAACGGAAGTTCACCCGCGCCACCCACAGTGCGGTGTTCGTGGAGGTGCGGGTAGATGAAGAGCTGGGCACCGTGCGGGTGATGCGGGTGGTGAGCGCGATTGCCGCCGGGCGCATCCTCAACCCGACCACGGCACGCAGCCAGATCATCGGTGGCGTGGTCTGGGGCATCGGCGCGGCCCTGCACGAGCACACCGAGGCCGACCATCGGTTCGGGCGCTTCATGAACCGCGATTTCGCGCAGTACCACGTGTCGGTCAACGCCGACATCCATGACGTGGACGTGGTGTTCGTGGATGAAGATGACCGGGTGGTCAGCAGCCTGGGCGCAAAAGGCGTGGGCGAAATCGGCCTGGTGGGCGTATCCGCCGCGATCAGCAATGCGATCTTCCACGCCACCGGCAAGCGCATCCGCAGCACCCCGATCACCCCGGACAAGGTGATGCGCTGACGTGAAATGGCGATCACGCCGGAATCGCCAGACTGGGCCATTCCCCGCCACCCGCACGCACTGATGAGGCCGTTGATCAGCGTAGAGGAAGCCGATGCCGTGCTTCGTTCCAGCACTCCCGACGTTGTCACCGAACAGCTCGCCCTGCCCGATGCGGTCGGCCGCGTGCTGGCACAGGCCGTGGTCGCCGAAGGCGCGCAACCCCCGTTCGACCGGGTCATGATGGATGGAGTGGCCACCCGCTGGCAGCCGGTGATGCCCGCCGTGCTCCGCGTTGCCGGTGCGCAGATGGCCGGCATGCACGGGCAGGCCCTGGAAGATGCCGGCAGCTGCATCGAGGTGTCCACCGGCGCCGTCCTGCCCGAGGGCTGCGACTGCATCGTGCCGATCGAACATCTGGAGCGCACTGCCGACGGCTATGCGCTGCGCGCCACGGCCACGCCGGTTGCCGGCCAGTTCATCCACCGCCGTGGCAGCGATTGCGCCGCCGGCACGCCGGTGCTGGCACCGGGCATCCGCATTGACGCCCCCCGGATGGCACTGCTGGCCGCCAACGGCGTGGCCCGGGTGACCGTCGCACGGTTGCCCCGCGTGGCCATCGTCGCCACCGGCGATGAGCTGGTGGACGTGGACGCAGCACTGCCACCGGGGCGGATCCGGCGTTCCAACGACCTGGCCTTGATGGCCGCGCTGCAGGCGGCCGGCCTGGGCCGCGCCTCCCTGCATCACCTGGCAGACGATCCCACCCTGCTTGCCGAGGCGCTGGGCCGGCTGCTGGCGTCGCACGACACGCTGGTACTGTCCGGCGGCGTTTCCATGGGGCAGCGCGACTACCTGCCCGACACGCTGGAGGCGCTGGGCGTGCGTTGCCACTTCCACGGCATCGCGCAGCGCCCGGGCAAGCCGATGTGGTTTGGCGTGGGGCCGGAGGGCCAACGTGTCTTCGCGCTGCCGGGCAATCCGGTGTCATCGCTGGTCTGCCTGATCCGCTACGTGCGCCCGGCGCTGCTGGCGGGCATGGGCGCAGCGCCTCCCGCACCAGAGAGGGTGCTGCTGGCTACTGACCTGCCCGCCTTTGCCCTGGCCCAGTTCATTCCGGTCCATCTGCAGGACGATGGCGGCGGCACTGTGGTGGCCGAGCCCGTGGCCTCGCGCAACTCCGGTGACTTCACGGCGTTGGCCGGCACGGCTGGCGTGCTGGAACTTGCCGCCGGCCGCGCGGGTGCGGCAGGCCAGCTATTGCAGCTGCACCGGTGGTGACATGAGCGCACACGCACCCGTCCTTGATCGCCGCAACCGGCCGCTGCGCGACCTGCGCATATCGGTGATGGACCGCTGCAATTTCCGCTGCACCTACTGCATGCCGGCGGCGACCTATGGCGAGGACTATGCCTTCCTGCCGCCGGAAGCACGGTTGAGCTTCGACGAGATCGAACGCGTATGCCGCCAGGCTGCGGCACTGGGCGTGAGCAAGCTGCGCCTGACCGGCGGCGAACCGCTGCTGCGCCCACAGCTGCCCGACCTGATCCGCCGCCTCCGACGCATCGACGGCGTCGACGATATCGCCCTGACCACCAACGGCGTGCTGCTCGACCGGCAATCGCAGGCATTGGCTGACGCGGGCCTGGACCGGGTCACGGTCAGCCTGGATACGCTGGATCCCGCGCTGTTCCGCCACATCAGCGGCGGGCGTGGCGACGTGGAAGCGGTGCTGCGCGGGATCGACGCGGCCCGGGACGCCGGCTTCCGTGACGGGGTCAAGATCAACGCCGTGCTCCAGCGCGGCCTGAACGACGCGGGCGCGCTCGACCTGGTCGAACGCTTCCGCGGCAGCAGCGTGGTGCTGCGCTTCATCGAGTTCATGGACGTGGGCAACCGCACCGGCTGGTCGGCCGACCGCGTGGTCAGCTCGCAGGTGCTGCACGCGCGCATCCACGCCCGCTGGCCACTGCTCGCGTTGCCGCCCCGCCATCCGGGCGAAGTCGCCACCCGCTACCGGTTCGTCGACGGCGCGGGTGAAATCGGCCTGATCTCGTCCATCTCCAAGCCCTTCTGCGGCGACTGCACGCGGGCGCGCCTTTCTTCCGAAGGCCAGCTCTACACGTGCCTGTTCGCCACCCGTGGCACCGACCTGCGCAGCCTGCTGCGTGCCAGCGCGGACGCCGCCGCCCTGCGCGCGGTGCTGGCGGGGGTGTGGTCGGCCCGCAACGACCGGTACAGCGAACTGCGCGGCCGCCCGGCTTCCAGGCCCGGGCGCCGCATCGAAATGCACTACATAGGTGGATGATGGAACCCAACCCTACCCTGCTCTCGCACCTTGACGCCGATGCACGGCCGCGCATGGTCGATGTGGGCGGCAAGACCGCCACCGACCGCGTGGCGCACGCCCAGGCCCGGGTGCGCTTCCCGCCCGAGGTCGCCCACCAGCTGCGCGAGGCCGGCTTCGTGCTGCCCAAGGGCGCGGTGCTGACCGTGGCCCACATTGCCGGGGTGATGGGCGCCAAGGTCACCTCGCAGTTGATTCCCCTGTGCCACCCGCTCGCCCTGCAGCGCTGCGACATCACCATCGACATGGACGGCGACAGCGCGGTGATCGACTGCACAGTGGCCTGCCACGGCACCACCGGCGTCGAGATGGAGGCCCTCACCGGGGCCAGCGTTGCCGCGCTCACGCTGTATGACATGTGCAAGGCGCTGTCGCATGCCATCGTGATCGAGCAGGTGCGGCTGGTGTCCAAACGCGGCGGCAAGTCCGACCTGGCGTATCCGTCATGAGCGCACCGCTGTCGGCCCTGCTGCTGACCGGCGGTGCCAGCCGCCGCATGCAGACCGACAAGGCACTGCTCGACTACGCCGGGCAGCCACAGCTGCTGCGCGCCTGGGCTCTGCTCAGGCATGTCGAGCTGGTGCACGCCTTTGTCTCGCTTCGCCCGGACCAGCGCGGCGAAACGCTGCGGGGCACCCTGCCTACCTTGGTGGACAGCGTCGACAGCGTGGGTCCCGTCGCCGGCATCCTCTCCGCGCAGCAGGCGTTCCCCGGGCATGCATGGCTGGTGATCGCCTGCGACCTGCCCCTGCTGGATGCGCGCACGCTGCGCGCGCTGGTGGCGGCACGGCACCCGGCGAAGGACGCCACGGCGTTCGTCAGCCGCCACGACGACCTGCCCGAGCCGCTCTGTGCGATCTGGGAACCGTCCTCCGCGCCGCTGCTGCGCCAGCGCTTCGACGCGGGGAACTACTGCCCGCGCAAAGCGCTGCTGCAGTTGCAGATCCACGCGCTGCCCTCGCCGGGCAGTGCCCTGGACAACGTCAACACCCCCGGCGAGCTGCTGCAGGCACGCCAACAACTGGAACCCAGCTGATGCCCCAGGTCGAACTCACTTACTTCGCGCAGCTGCGCGAACAGGCCAACCGGGGCGCCGAACGCGTGGACACCGACGCCGAATCACTGGGCACGCTCTACGCGCAGCTGCAGGCCAGGCACGGCTTCACCCTGCCCGCGTCCACGCTCAGGGTGGCCGTGAACGAGCGCTTCTGCGGATGGGACCACCCGCTGCGGGACGGCGACACCGTGGTGTTCATCCCGCCGGTCAACGGCGGATGAGCGCGTTCTCGGTAAGCGCGGTAGGGCTGGATGTGCCGGCGCTGCGCTCGGCCCTGCAGAACCCCGCGCATGGCGCCTTCTGTGCGTTCGAAGGCTGGGTCCGCAACCGCAACGACGGCCGGGACGTCGAAGGCCTCGAATACGAGGTGTACACCGCCCTGGCGCAGAGCGAGGGCGAGGCGATCCTGGCCGAGGCCCGCGAGCGCTTCGGCGATATCGACGCGATCGGGATCCACCGCAGCGGACGCCTGGCGGTGGGCGAGCTGGCCGTGTGGGTCGGCGTTTCCTCGCCCCACCGCGACGCTGCCTTCGGCGCCTGCCGCTACATCATCGATGCGATCAAGCACCGGCTGCCGGTCTGGAAGAAAGAGCTGTACGTGGAAGGCGACAGCGAGTGGGTGGTCTGCTCGCACGCCGGCAACCCCCATTCACACGGCGCTTCACCGCATGCCGACCCCCGCTGAACGATCATCGATGCACCGATCCCGTGAGCCAGGCTGCAGCAGCCAACGAGGAGCCACCCCATGAGCACGCCCCCCCAGCTTTCCCTTTCCCGCCGCGACGTGCTGAAACTCGGCGCCGGCTCGGCCACCAGCATGGTGATTCCAACCGTGGTCGCAGAAGCCCAGGGAAACACCGCCGGCGCACGTGCACCGGTGACCGCCGAGGTGGCCTTCGAGGTCAATGGCAAGCCGCGCACGCTGCAGCTGGACACCCGCGTCACCCTGCTGGATGCACTGCGCGAGCACCTGCACCTGACCGGCACCAAGAAAGGCTGCGACCACGGCCAATGCGGTGCCTGCACCGTGCTGGTGGATGGCCGCCGCATCAATGCCTGCCTGACCCTGGCGGTGATGCACCAGGGCGCGAAGATCACCACCATCGAAGGCTTGGGCGCACCGGACAAGCTGCACCCGATGCAGGCCGCGTTCGTCAAACACGACGGATACCAGTGCGGCTACTGCACCCCCGGCCAGATCTGCTCGGCGGTGGCGGTGCTGCAGGAAGTGCGCGACAACATTCCCAGCCACGTCACCGATGACCTGGACGCCCGCGCCGCGCTGACCACCGATGAGATCCGCGAACGCATGAGCGGCAACATCTGCCGCTGCGGCGCCTATTCCAACATCGTCGAGGCGATCGAAGACGTCGGAGGAACGCGCGCATGAGGGCCTTCACCTACGAACGTGCCAGCACCCCGGCCGAAGCGGCCGCTGCGGCAGCCCGCACCCAAGGGGCGCGCTTCATTGCCGGCGGCACCAACCTGCTGGACCTGATGAAGCTGGAGATCGAAACGCCGGCGCACCTGATCGACGTCAACGGATTGTCGCTGGACACCATCGAAGCGACCGCCGAAGGCGGCCTGCGCGTCGGTGCGCTGGTGCGCAACACCGACCTGGCGGCCGACCCGCGCATCCGCCGCGACTACGCGCTGCTCACCCGCGCGTTGGTGGCCGGCGCCTCCGGCCAGCTGCGCAACAAGGCCACTACTGCCGGCAACCTGCTGCAGCGCACCCGCTGCCCGTACTTCTACGACACCGCGCAGCCGTGCAACAAGCGCCTGCCGGGCAGTGGCTGCGGCGCCATCGGCGGCATCAGCCGGCAGCTCGCCGTGGTCGGCACCAGTGCTGCGTGCATCGCCACCCACCCCAGCGACATGGCGGTGGCGATGATGGCGCTGGATGCCGTAGTGGAAACGCTGCGGCCCGATGGCTCGAGCCGGCACATTCCGCTGAACGAGCTGTACCGCGCCCCGGGCACCACCCCGCACCTGGAAACGGTGCTGGAGAAAGGCGAGCTGATCGCCGCGGCCATCCTGCCCGCACCGCTGGGTGGCACCCACATCTACCGCAAGGTGCGCGACCGTGCCTCCTACGCCTTCGCGCTGGTGTCGGTAGCGGCGGTGCTGCAGCGCGATGGCAGCGGCCGGGTGGCACTGGGCGGCGTGGCCTACAAACCGTGGCGCAAGCCGGAAGCCGACGCGCTGCTGCCGCAGGGCGCTGCCGCCGTGATGGCCAAGCTGCTGGAAGGCGCCGCACCCTCACCGCAGAACGCCTTCAAGGTGCAGCTGGCCGAGCGCACGCTCGCCGCCGTCCTCCAGCAGGCCAAGGGGTAAGCCATGAAATTCGACACACCCGCAGGCACCAACCCCATCGACCAGCTGCAGGTGGTGGGCAAGCCACTGAACCGGATCGACGGCCCGCTGAAGACCACCGGCCATGCCACGTATGCCTACGAATGGCACGATGCCGTGCCCAATGCCGCGTACGGCTACGTGGTCACCGCCGGCATTGCCAAGGGCCGGATCAGCTCCATGGAGCTGGACGCCGCGCGGCGTTCGCCGGGCGTGCTGGCCATCGTGACCGCCGACAACGCCGGCCCGTTGCAGAAATCGCAGCGCAACGCCGCCCCGCTGCTGGGCGGCCCGGAGATCACCCACTACCACCAGGCGCTGGCGCTGGTGGTGGCGGAGACCTTTGAACAGGCGCGCGCCGCGGCTGGACGGGTGCGGCTGCGCTACGCCACCCAGCAGGGTGCCTATGACCTGGCTGCGGCGAAGAAGGCCGGCACGAATTTCCAGAAGACCGATCCGGACGCGCGCGTCGGTGACTTTGAAAAGGCCTTCGGCAATGCCCCGGTCACGCTGGATGCGATGTACCACACGCCGGACCAGTCGCACGCCATGATGGAACCGCATGCCACGCTCGCCGCGTGGGAAGGCGACAAGCTCACGGTGTGGACCTCCAACCAGATGATCGACTGGGGCAGGACCGACCTGGCCAAGACGTTGGGCCTGCCGAAGGACAATGTGCGATTGATCTCGCCGTACATCGGCGGTGGTTTCGGCGGCAAGCTGTTCGTACGCTCGGACGTGGTGCTGGCGGCGTTGGGTGCGCGCGCCGCCAAGCGCCCGGTCAAGGTGACACTGTCGCGGCCGATGGTGGCCAACAACACCACCCACCGACCGGCCACGCTGCAGCGGATCCGACTCGGCGCAACCGCCGAAGGCACCTTGACCGCGATCGGTCACGAATCGTGGTCGGGCAACCTGCCCGGCGGTTCGCCCGAAGAAGCGGTGCAGCAGACCAAGCTGCTGTACGCCGGCGCCAACCGGCTGGCCGGGCTGCGCCTGGCGCACCTGGATCTGCCGGAAGGCAATGCCATGCGCGCGCCGGGCGAGACCCCGGGCTTGATGGCGCTGGAAATCGCGATGGATGAAATGGCCGAGAAGCTGGGCCTGGATCCCGTCGAGTTCCGCATCCGCAATGACACCCAGGTGGACCCGGCCAACCCGGAACGACCCTTCTCCAAGCGGCAGCTGGTGCAGTGCCTGCGCGACGGTGCCGAGCGCTTCGGCTGGGACCAGCGCAACGCCCGCCCTGGCACCCGGCGCGACGGCCGCTGGCTGGTGGGCATGGGCGTGGCGGCCGGCTTCCGTAACAACCTCGTCATCCAGCCGTACGCGTGCGCCGGACTTCATGACGAGGTTGTTACGGAAG
>DGIP01000137.1 GCA_002386405.1 Stenotrophomonas maltophilia | reverse complement strand
CGATGCCGGCGGCCTGGGCGGCCAGCGCGCGCTCGACCACCACGTCCACCGGCTCTCGGTCGATGCCCATGCCCCGCAGGTCATCGCGCCCCATCGAGGTCAGCACGGTCACCGCCAGCAGGCGCATGTCGCTGCTGTTGGCGGCCGCGCAGGCCTCCATCATGGCCGGGTGCCAACCGTGGATCGTGGCGTAGCTCACCGGCCACTGCGACAGCCGGCGGATCACCGCCGCGGCGGTGGCCGGGATGTCGAAGAATTTCAGGTCCACGAACACGCGCTTGTCGCGCGCGGCCAGCGCATCGAGCACCTCGAAGTACTCGCCCGACGCCAGCAGCTCCATGCCGATCTTGTAGAACGACACCGCATCGCCCAGCCGGTCCACCCAGGCCAGCGCATCCTCGCGGCCCGGCACGTCGAGCGCGAAGATCAGCCGTTCGTCATCGCGCAGCGGCAGCGGGGCGCGGCTCACGGCGCGTAATCCAGTGCGGCGCGCTTGGCGTCGTGGCGGGCCTGGCGCGACTGGCTGTAGTCGTTGTTGAACTGGGCCGGCTCGAAACCACCGTAGGTCGGGTTGGGCAGCATCCACCAGCGCTCGCCGAACCAGTCGTGGTACTGCTGCAGCAGCGCGTCACGGCCGTCGTTGGTGTTGGCGGTGACTTCCACGAAGTCGCCCAGCTGGTCGCCGAACTGCATCAGCACGCGGTAGTTCTGCCCGGCCAGGCGGCGGCGGCAGTTCTTCTCGCTGCCGGCCTGCTCGCAGTCCTTCACCACCGTGCCCAGGCCCAGGAACACGCTGTCATCGGCCACCGGCAGGCCTTCGGCACGCAGGTTGGCCAGGGTGGCCTCCTTCAGGTGCACGGCGCGGTTGGAGATGTACAGCAGGGTCACGCCCTTGGCGTTGGCGGCCTTGGCGAAATCGACCACGCCCGGAATGGCCTTGGCCTTCTTTTCGGCCACCCACTGGTCCCAGCTCAATTCGTCGTACTCGCCGCCATCGCGGACCAGGCGGGCCTGGTAGGGCGAGTTGTCCAGCACGGTTTCGTCCACGTCCAGCACCACGGCCGGCTTCAGGCCCTTGGCGGCGTTGCCGCGCTCTTCGGGCACCAGCGCATCCCAGTTGGCTTCCTTCAGCGCCTTGTCCAGGTGGTCGGCGGCGGCGCGGTAGGTCTGCTCGGTGATCGCCCGGTATTCCTGCGAACGCTGCATCCACAGCACGGCATTGAGGTTGTCGTTGGCGGCCACGGCGGCATCGCCCTTCGCGGCAGGCGCGGCAGCGGCGGCAGCAGGGGCCGGGGCAGCGGCTTCGGCGGGGGTTTCGGTGCGCTTGCACGCACCCAGCGCCATCACGGCACAGGCAAGCACGGACAGGGAAACAGCGGTACGACGCATGGGAATCACCAGTACTGAGTGGCGCCAGTTTACCGGCTTGGCCGCTGCGGTTCATGCCGTCCGCGGGGCTCGGCTATGCTGCACGCCCCAGAAACACCCGGAGCGCGAGATGACCGACGACACCCAGACCCCTGCCCTGCCCGTGCTCAACGCGGCCCAGGCCCGCGCCCTGGGCTGCCTGATCGAGAAGGAAGCGACCACCCCGGACGCCTACCCGCTCACGGTCAATGCCACCCAGGTGGCGGCCAACCAGAAGACCGCGCGCGAGCCGGTGCTGCAGCTGTCGGCCGGCGATGTGCACCACGCCCTGCGCCAGCTGGAAACCCTGGGCCTGGCCCGCCAGCAGTTCTCCTCGCGTGCCGAGCGCTACGAGCACCGCGCCGGCAGCGCGCTGGACCTGACCCGGCAGCAGCTGGCCATCCTGGGCCTGCTGCTGCTGCGCGGCCCGCAGACCGTGAACGAGCTGCTCACCCGCAGCGAGCGCCTGTTCCAGTTCCAGGATGCCGACGAGCTGCGCCACCACGTCGAGCGCATGATCCAGCGCGGCCTGGCCGTGCTGCTGCCGCGCGCCGGCGGCCAGCGCGAAGACCGGTACATGCACCTGCTGGCCGGCCCGGTGGATGTGCAGGCGTTGGCGGAGCAGTACAAGGCCGCGCCCTCGGCCGGCGGCAGCAATGCCGGCCTGGAAGCGCGCGTGCAGGAGCTGGAGACGACGGTGGCCGCGTTGCAGGAACAACTGGCGGAACTGCGCGCTCAGCTGGGCGGGTGACGCAGCCACGCAGGGCGTGGCTCTACGCACGTCAGGTGGTCATGCCCCGGTTACGGCTGGGGCGCCGGGCGTGGCGAACAGCAGCAGCACTTCTTCATCGCGTGGCGCCGGCAGGCGCACATCGCCGCGGTCTTCCATGCCCAGCTTGCGCAGCAGCGCGGCCGAACGCAGGTTCTCGGGGGCAACGATGCCGTACAGGTCCGGGTAGCCGAGCACGTCGCGCGCGTAATGCATCACCCCGCGCGCGGCCTCGAACGCGTAGCCGTGGCCCTCGTACTGCGCCCGCAGCGCGTAGCCCACATCCGGCGCGGGCAGGCCATCGCGGCGCACCAGCCCGGCGTTGCCCAGCCACGCGCCGTCGCTGCGGCGGATGATGGCGTACATGCCGAACCCGTTGAGCGTGTAACTGCCCAGCACGCGTTCGGCGGTGTAATCGCGCGCCTGCGCCAGCGTGCGCACGCCGCGGTCGGCGATGTGGCGGATGAAACCGGGTTCGTTGAGCAGGGCCAGCATGTCGGCCGCGTCATGGTCGGGATCGATCAGGCGCAGGTGCAGGCGGTCGGTCTGGATCAGGGCGGACATGCGGCTTCCGGTCACGGGGCAATGACTGGATTGTGCGGCCGATCGCCTCAATCGAACAACGCTTCGATCGCCGCCAGCCCCGCGCTGGCGCGTTCCTTCTTGCGCGCCGCATCGGCCACCGGGTCGGCGCCGTCGCGCTGCATTTCCTCGGCCGGGATCTCGTCGAAGAAGCGGCTGGGCTTGAGCCGCACATGCTCGCCGAACTTGCGGGTCAGCTTGCTGTGGCTCATCCACAGCTGCACCTTGGCCCGGGTGATCCCCACGTACAGCAGCCGGCGCTCTTCCTGCAGGTTGCCTTCGTCCAGGCTCACCTGGTGCGGCAGCACGCCATCCTCGCAGCCGACGATGAACACATAGGGGAACTCCAGGCCCTTGGACGCGTGCAGGGTCATCATGCGCACCTGGTTGCCGCCGTCGTCCTTGTCGTTGCGCGACAGCAGCGCCAGCTGCGCGGCCAGGTCGGCGGTGGTGGCGCCACGCGGGCCGCCCTCGAACCACTGTGCCAGCTCTTCGAGGTTGCCGATGCGGCGCTGGTACACCGACTCTTCCTTGCAGGCGCCGCGCAGTTCGGATACCAGCCCGGAGTCCTTGACCAGCTTGCGCACCAGGTCGCCCGAGCTGAGCTTGGGCATTTCCGCGCGCAGGTCGCGCAGGATGTCGGTGAAGCGGCTCAGGCTGCTGGCCGCACGCGGCGGCAGCTGCGCCAGCGCGCCGATCGCCTCGGCCGCATGCGCCATCGGCAGCTCCTTGTCCGACGCCAGCTCGGCCAGCTTGGCCAGCGTGCCGGCGCCCACTTCGCGCTTGGGCGCCTGCACCGCGCGCATGAACGCCGTATCGTCATCGGGGTTCACCAGCAGGCGCAGCCACGACAGCGTGTCCTTCACTTCCTGGCGTTCCAGGAACGCGGTGCCGCCGGTGATGTGGTACGGCGCGCGCACCAGCTGCAGCGCTTTTTCCAGCGGCCGCGACTGGAAGTTGCCGCGGAACAGGATGCAGAAATCGCTCCACGGAATCTTCTTGGAGGTGGCCAGGTAGGAGATCTCGGCCGCGACCTTCTCCGCCTCGTGTTCGCTGTTGCGGCATTCCCACACGCGGATGCGTTCGCCGTCGGCCTGGTCGCTCCACAGCTTCTTCAGGTGTTCGTGCGGGTTGTTGGCGATCAGCGCGTTGGCCGCGCGCAGCACGCGGTTGGAGCAGCGGTAGTTCTGCTCCAGCTTGATGATTTCCAGCGCCGGGTAATCGCGCGCCATCTGCTGCAGGTTTTCCGGGTTGGCACCGCGCCAGGCGTAGATGGACTGGTCATCGTCGCCCACGCAGGTGAAGTTGCCGGCGGTGCCGGCCAGCTGCTTGAGCAGCCGGTACTGCGCATCGTTGGTGTCCTGGCATTCGTCGACCAGCAGGTAGCCGATGCGTTCGCGCCAGGCCAGCGCGATCTCCGGGTTTTCTTCCAGCACCTGCACCGGCAGCCGGATCAGGTCGTCGAAATCCACCGCGTTGAACGCGGTCAGGCGCAGCTGGTAGCGCTCGTAGACGCTGGCCGCTTCCTTCTCGCGGTTGCTGCGCGCTTCGGCCATCGCCTGTTCGGGCGACAGGCCGGCGTTCTTCGCACGCGAGATCAGGTTCTTCACGTCCTCGATGTCGTCCGGCTTGGCGCCGTACATCAGGTCTTTCACCTGCGAGGTGGAATCGTCGGCGTCGAAGATCGAGAAGCCGCGCTTGAGGCCCACCGCGGCATGCTCGATCTGCAGGAACTTCAGGCCCAGCGCGTGGAAGGTGCAGATGGTGACGTCTTCGGCGTCGCCGCCGTGCAGGCGCTTGGCCACGCGCTCACGCATTTCCTTGGCGGATTTGTTGGTGAAGGTGATCGCCGCGATGCGCTTGGCCGGGTAACGGCGGGTGCTGATCAGCTGGGCGATCTTTTCCACGATCACGCGCGTCTTGCCGCTGCCCGCGCCGGCCAGTACCAGCAGGGGACCTTCGCAGTGCAGCACTGCCGCGCTCTGGGGGGGGTTGAGACCGTGCATGCCTTCTCCGTGGGTGCCGCATTGTAACGGGCAGCAGCCCACCGGACCTGGCTTGACCTGCGCCGGGCGGTGGGATATCCAGAGAGCGATCGGAACGGAGCAGTCACATGAATGGATTCATGCATTGGATGGCCGGCAGCGCGGTCGGGGCGGCGCTCTGGCTGGCCACCGGGGTGGCTGGCGCAAGCGCCCCTGCCTGCGCGCGACAGGCCCCCCGGACCATTCCCGCCTCGCTGATGACCGATGGCTTCCTGGATGGCCATCCGGATCTGCGCTGGCGCCGTTTTGCGCTGAAGGAGATCGACAAGGGCAACCTGCCACGCGCGTTGTCGCGGTTCCGCAAGGCCGCCGAGTACGCCGACAAGTACTCGCAGCTGCGGGTGGCGATCATGTACCGCGAGGGCAATGGCGTGGCGGCCGACCCGGAGCTGGCCTATGCATGGATGGACCTGGCCGCCGAGCGCGGCTATCACGACTTCGTGCGCCTGCGCGACGCCTGGTGGGCCGAGCTGGACGCGGGGCAGCGCGAGCGGGCACTGCAGCGCCGGCAGGACGTGTTCGCCCAGTACGGCGACGAGGTCGCCAAGCCGCGGCTGGAAAGCGCCATGCGCGGAAGGCTGTCCAAGATCACCGGCAGCCGGGTCGGGCACGTGCACAGCGGCCTGCAGGTGGAACAGCGCACCGGGGCCACGGCGGGCGAAGTCCAGTCCGGCGCGGACTACTACGACCCGGAGTACTGGAAGCCCGAGCTGTACTGGTGCCTGCACGATACCTACTGGATGGCCCCGCTGCGCCAGCAGCAGATCGACGTGGGGCTGCCGGAAACCGTCCATGGCGGCGAGGGCGACGGGAAGTAGCGCGCCGTCTAGAATTGGCCGATGGCCAAGCTCTATTTCTATTATTCGGCGATGAACGCCGGCAAGACCACCACGCTGCTGCAGTCGGCGCACAACTACCGCGAGCGCGGCATGCGCGTGGCCATCCTCACCCCGCGCCTGGACGACCGCGCCGGGCGCGGCGTGGTGGCGTCGCGGATCGGCCTGAAGGCCGACGGCATCGCCTTCGACCGGGATACCGACCTGGAACAGCTGATCCGCGCCGACATCGCCGGCCATGGGCCGTTGGGCTGCGTGCTGGTGGACGAGGCCCAGTTCCTGAGCCGCAGCCAGGTCTGGCAGCTGAGCGAAGTGGTCGACCAGCTGCGCATTCCGGTGCTCTGCTACGGCCTGCGAACCGATTTCCGCGGCGAGCTGTTCGAGGGCAGCCAGTACCTGCTGGCCTGGGCCGACGAGATGCAGGAGATCAAGACCATCTGCCACAGCGGCAAGAAGGCCACCATGACCGTGCGCGTGGACGAACACGGCCACGCGGTGCAGGACGGCCCGCAGGTGGAGATCGGCGGCAACGAACGCTACGTCTCGGTCAGCCGCGCGGAGTTCAAGAAGATCACGCGCGGCGAGGGCCGGATCGAGCCGATGCAGGCCACCCTGCCGATCTGATCAATACAGCGTGCGTTCCGGCGCCCCGGGCGGCGGCGGCGAGTATTGATACAACCAGGTTTCGGTCAGCGTTTTGCCGCCGCTGCGCAGGTACAGGCGGATGTCGATCTGGTCGGTGCTGTCATCGGGCGGCACCAGGTCGAACATGGCGCGGTAGCCCTTGATTTCGCGCAGCGGGCGCGCCGAAACGATCTCGGTGCGGCCGCGGCTGGCCTGCACCACCGCTTCCACTTCGCCCTTGTCGATCAGCCCGGCCAGTTCGCCGCCCTGGAAGTCCACGGCGAAACGCCACGAGAAATACTCGCGCTTCTTGCCGATCACCCCGCCCAGGCCGGTGCGGGTGGCCACGGCCTGCGCCAGCGGCGGTCGTGCCGGTGGCTCCGCGCCCCAGTACAGGCGGTAGCCCAGCAGCATTTCCTGGCCCGGCTGCGGCTTGGCTTCGGGGTTCCAGAACGCCACGATGTTGTCGAAGGTTTCGTCCACGGTGGGAATTTCCACCAGCTGCACCGAGCCCCGGCCCCATTGCCCCTTCGGCTCCACCCACAGGCACGGGCGCTTCTCGTAGAACACGCCGTCGTCCTGGTAATGGTCGAAGCTGCGGTCGCGCTGCAGCAGGCCAAAGCCCTTCGGGTTGTTGTCCACGAACATGTTGAAGCGCAGCTGGCGCGGGTTGGACAGCGGGCGCCAGATCCATTCGCCCGCGCCGTTCCACATCGACAGGCCGTCGGTGTCGTGGATCTCCGGGCGCCAGTCCCAGGCCATGCGGCGGTCGTTCTCGCCCACCTGGTACATGCTGGTGCACGGCGCGATGCCGAGCCGTTCGATGGCCTTGCGCGGGTACAGCGCCACGTCCACGTCCATCAGGAGCACATCGCCGTTGGTGATGGCAAAGCGGTAGGCACCGGCCACGCTGGGCGAATCCAGCAGCGCGTACACCACCAGGGTGTTGGAGTCGGCGGCCGGCTGTTCCAGGAAATAGGCGATGAAATCGGGGAATTCCTCGGGGCGGTCCATGCCGGTATCGATCGCCAGGCCACGGGCGGACTGGCCGTACTGGCCTTCCTTGCCCACCGCGCGGAAGTAGCTGGCGCCCAGGAAGGCAGCGAAATCGCGGTCGGTGTCGGCGCGGGTGTTGAGCCGGAACCCGGCAAACCCGAGGTCGGCCGGCAGGTGGCCGTTCTTCAGGCCGCTCTTGCCGTAGTCGAAGGCGGCCGGGTCATAAGCCAGTTCCTGCGCCTTGCCGTCGACGACGTCGAACATGCGCACCGGCGAATGGAAGTACAGGCCCAGGTGGAAGAACTTGGCCTGGAAGCGGCCGGGCTGGTCGGCCCACAGCGCGTGGTCCTGGCGGTAGCGGATCGACTGGTACTGGTCCCAGTCCAGCGCCTCCAGCGGACCCGGCAGGGTGCGCCGGTGGCTCTTGTAGGCGGCCTCGGACAGCGCGCGCGCCTGGCCCTTGAGGGTGACGAAGTCGAACGGCTGCGGCT
>DGIP01000235.1 GCA_002386405.1 Stenotrophomonas maltophilia | reverse complement strand
GGGTTCACGGCGCCCCCCGCAAACCCACACCGGCCGGGGCCCCGCAGTGGACCGTAAATCCCCAGTGCCGTTGACGTTGCTCTTGATCTACGCAGCCAACAAAAAACCCGGCACAAGGCCGGGTTTCCTGAAGAATCTTTGGTAAAGCGCGTCGATTATTCTTCGACGGCTTCAGCCACGGCGGCCGGACGGTCGACCAGTTCGACGTAGGCCATCGGCGCGTTGTCGCCAGCGCGGAAGCCGCACTTCAGCAGACGCAGGTAGCCGCCCGGACGGTTCGCGTAACGCGGGCCCAGGGTGGTGAACAGGTTGCCCACGGCTTCGTTGTCACGCAGGCGGGCGAAGGCCAGACGGCGGTTGGCAACGGAGTCGACCTTGGCCAGGGTGATCAGCGGCTCGGCGACGCGGCGCAGTTCCTTGGCCTTCGGCAGGGTGGTCTTGATCAGCTCGTGCTTGAACAGCGACGCGGCCATGTTCTTGAACATTGCTTCGCGGTGGGCGCTGGTACGGCTGAACTTGCGGCCGGATTTCATGTGACGCATGACGGATGTTCCTTGAAAGAATGTTGGATCGGTTGGGTATCGCTGTCGCCTTCCCGGCGTTGTTACTTGGACTGCGGATGGTCCGGTGCCGGCCCTCCTGGCCGACCGTCACCGCAGGCTGGCGCCTGTCGATGCGAGGTACTGCGGGTAAAGCCCCCGCACCCGAAGGTGCGGGGTGAAACGTTGGCGCTGGATCAGCCGAGCATGCCGTGCTGGGCGACACCGGCCGGCGGCCAGTTCTCCAGCTTCATGCCGAGAGAAAGACCGCGCTGGGCGAGGACTTCCTTGATCTCGGTCAGCGACTTCTTGCCGAGGTTCGGGGTCTTGAGCAGTTCCACTTCGGTCTTCTGGATCAGATCGCCGATGTAGTAGATGCTCTCGGCCTTGAGGCAGTTGGCCGAACGCACGGTCAGTTCCAGGTCGTCGATCGGGCGCAGCAGCACCGGATCCACGCCGTTGTTCGCCGGCTTGGCTGCACCGCGGTCGCGGTGGGTGAAGTCACCGAAGACCGACAGCTGATCGCTGAGGATGTCGGCGGCGGTGCGCACGGCTTCCTCGGCATCGATCGTGCCGTTGGTTTCGATGTCCAGCACCAGCTTGTCCAGGTCGGTACGCTGTTCGACGCGGGCCGCTTCCACCGAATAGGCGACGCGACGGACCGGCGAGAACGAGGCGTCCAGGACCAGACGACCGATGGCACGGGTTTCTTCGTCCGGACGACGACGTGCAGCCGCCGGCTGGTAGCCGAAACCACGCTCGATCTTCAAACGCATGTTGACTGCCGTGTCCTTGGTCAGGTGGCAGATGACATGATCCGTGTTGAGGATCTCGACGTTGTGGTCGACCTTGATATCGGCAGCAGTCACGACACCCGGACCCTGCTTGGACAGCGACAGGGTTGCGCTGTCACCGGTGTGCATACGGATCGCCACGTCCTTCAGGTTGAGCAGGACTTCGAGAACGTCCTCCTGCAGGCCTTCGAGCGTGGTGTACTCGTGCAGTACGCCGTCGATCTCAACTTCCGTGATGGCGAAGCCCGGGATGGACGACAGCAGCACGCGACGCAGGGCATTGCCCAGCGTATGCCCGTAACCACGCTCCAAGGGTTCGATAACGACCTTGGCGCGGGTGTCGGTAAGGCGTTCGATCTGCGGACCACGAGGACGCAGAACCTGGTTGGCGGTAACCGTCATGTTGCGGGTTCTCCTAGTGAACCCCCGGCCGTCGCCGGGGGCTCTCCAATGTGAATTACTTCGAATACAACTCGACGATCAGCGCTTCGTTGATATCCGCAGGCAGGTCCGAACGATCCGGCACGGCCTTGAAGATGCCGGCGAACTTGTCGGCGTCCACTTCGATCCACGTCGGGCGCAGGTCGTGCGTCTTGGACACGGTCAGGGCTTCCTGAACGCGCAGCTGCTTGGCAGCCTTCTCGGACAGCGCGACAGCGTCGCCAGCCTTGACCTGGTACGAAGCCAGGTTGACCGACTTGCCGTTCACGGTGACGCCGCGGTGCGAGACCAGCTGACGGGCAGCCGGACGGGTCACAGCGAAGCCCATGCGATAGACGACGTTGTCCAGGCGGGTTTCCAACAGCTGCAGCAGGTTCTCGCCGGTGTTGCCCTTCTTGGTCGAGGCCTTCTTGTAGTAGTTGCGGAACTGACGCTCCAGCAGACCGTAGATACGCTTGACCTTCTGCTTTTCACGCAGCTGGGTGGCGTAGTCGGACAGCTTGCCCTTGCGGGCGGTCGCGCCGTGCTGGCCGGGCTTCTGCTCCAGCTTGCACTTGGAGTCCAGCGCACGGGCCGGGCTCTTGAGGGAAAGGTCGGCGCCTTCGCGGCGGGCGAGCTTACAGGTAGGACCGATATAACGAGCCATTTCTTATCGCTCCTTTAGACGCGACGCTTCTTCGGCGGACGGCACCCGTTGTGCGGGATTGGCGTCACGTCGATGATGTTGGTGATCTTGTAGCCCACGTTGTTCAGCGAGCGCACGGCCGACTCACGACCCGGACCCGGGCCCTTGATGCGGACTTCCAGGGACTTGACGCCGTAATCCAGCGCGGCACGGCCGGCTTTCTCGGCAGCCACCTGGGCAGCGAACGGGGTGGACTTACGCGAACCGCGGAAGCCAGCGCCACCGGACGTCGCCCACGACAGAGCGTTGCCCTGGCGGTCGGTGATGGTCACGATGGTGTTGTTGAAAGAAGCGTGGACGTGGGCAACGCCGTCAGTGACGACGCGCTTGATCTTCTTCTTGGTCTTAGCGACGGGCTTAGCCATTTCTTAGGTCCCTTACTTCCTGATCGCCTTGCGCGGGCCCTTGCGGGTGCGGGCGTTGGTACGGGTGCGCTGACCACGCAGCGGCAGGCCGCGGCGGTGACGCAGACCGCGATAGCAGCCCAGGTCCATCAGGCGCTTGATCGCGATACCGATTTCACGGCGCAGATCGCCTTCCACGATGTACTTGGCCACTTCCGAGCGCAGACGCTCGATTTCCGGCTCCGACAGATCGCGGATCTTGGTGGTCGAAGTGACGCCTGCGGCGTCGCAGACCTTCTTCGAACGGGTACGGCCGATGCCGTAAATGCTTTGCAACCCGACCCAGACGTGCTTCTGGGCTGGCAGGTTGACGCCTGCAATACGCGCCATGACGCGGTTCTCCAGCTGAGTGATGGCCGACAGCGCACCCAAGGCGCGCCGATCCGGCAGGATGGATCAAAAAAGTGAACTAGCGATACTAACAAGGTTCCGGTTTACATGGAAGCCCGTGAAACCTGAAAGGTTTCATGGACCCGGCCCAGGGAGTGTGCCCAGGCTCCGGCGCCGGATCAGGTTGACTCCGGAAAACGACCCTTTCGAGCCCTCTTCCGGTGCCGCCCGCGCTACTCCCGCGCGGGACGACCCGATCTCACCCCCACCCGGAACCGCTGCGGGGGCCGCCCTTCGTTTGTGTGGCCAGGTCCGCGAAGCGGAGGACCATCACGTCAGGAAGACGATAGTGTAACAGGCCAATCAGCCGCGGGCAAAACCGCCGCGGTTGCCGCCCTTCAGGTTGGCCTTCTTCAACAGGCTCTCGTACTGGTGCGACATCAGGTGCGCCTGGATCTGCGCAATGAAGTCCATCACCACCACCACCACGATCAGCAGCGAGGTGCCGCCGAAGTAGAACGACGCATTCAGCTGCGTGCGCATGATTTCCGGCAGCAGGCAGACGATCACCAGGTAGGCCGAGCCGGCTGCGGTCAGGCGGGTCAGCACGCCGTCGATGTAGTCCGCGGTGGCCTTGCCCGGACGGATGCCCGGAATCAGCGCGCCCGACTTCTTCAGGTTGTCGGCGGTTTCCTGCGAGTTGAACACCAGCGCGGTATAGAAGAACGCGAAACCGGTGATCAGCGCAGCGAACACGATCATGTGCAGCGGCTCGCCCGGACCCAGGGCGTTGGCGACCTTCTGCAGCCAGGTCGCCGAGCTGGCCTGGCCGGACCACATGGCCAGGGTGGTCGGGAACGCCAGGATGCTGGAGGCGAAGATGGCCGGGATCACGCCCGCCATGTTCAGCTTCAGCGGCAGGAACGAGGTCTGGTTCATGTACGCGTTGCGGCCGCCCTGGCGACGTGCGTAGTTCACCGTGATGCGGCGCTGGCCGCGTTCGACGAACACCACGAAGAAGGTGAAGGCCAGCACCACCAGCGCGATCAGCAGCAGTTGGATGAACTGCAGGTTGCCTTCGCGGAAGGCGTCGAAGGTGTGGATGACCGCACCCGGGAGGCCCGCCACGATGCCGGCGAAGATGATCAGCGACACACCGTTGCCGATGCCGCGCTCGGTGACCTGCTCGCCGACCCACATCAGGAAGATGGTACCGGCGGTCAGCGCGACCACGGCGGTAAGCACGAAGCCCATGCCCGGCGCGTACACGACCGGCGCACCGGACGGGGACAGCTGGTTCTGCAGCGCCAGCGCGATGCTGCCGCCCTGCACCACCGCCAGCAACACGGCGCCGATGCGGGAATATTGGGTGATCTTGCGGCGACCGGACTCACCTTCCTTCTGCATCGCCTTGAGCGCGGGGAAGATGTGGACGGCCAGCTGCATCACGATGGATGCCGAGATGTACGGCATCACGTTCAGCGCGAAAATGCTGAAACGGTGCAGGGCGCCGCCCGAGAACATGTTGAACATGTCCACGATGCCGCCGCCCTGCGCCTGCATGAGCGCAAGCATGGCATCGGGATTGACGCCCGGCACCGGCACATAACAGCCGATGCGGTAGACGATCAAAGCCCCGACGACGAACAGCAGACGCTGGCGAAGTTCCGTGAACTTGCCGAGCCCGCCGCCCAGGTTACCAATGCCAGCTTGCGCCATGTCTTACTCCTGTACGCTGCCGCCGGCAGCTTCGATCGCGGCCTTGGCACCGGCCGTTGCTGCGATGCCCTTCAGGGTGAAGGCCTTGGTCAGGCCGCCCTTCATGACGATCTTGGCCTGCTTGGCAGTGCTCGGGACCAGCTTCGCAGCGCGCAGCGCGGCGAAATCGATCTCGCCAGCTTCCAGGCGGTCCAGGTGGTACGACAGCACTTCGGCCGTGTCCTTGGCGATCTTGGAACGGAAACCGACCTTCGGCAGACGACGCTGCATGGGGGTCTGGCCGCCTTCGAAGCCCGCCTTGATCTTGCCGCCACCCTTACGGGCGAAAGAACCCTTGTGGCCGCGGCCGCAGGTCTTGCCCAGGCCGGAGCCGATACCACGGCCGACGCGGGTGCGCTCTTTGCGCGCGCCCGGTGCCGGGCTCAGTTCATTCAGATGCAGGGTCATTGGATTATTCCTCAACCTTGACGAGGTAGTGGACCTTGTTGATCAGACCGCGAACCTGCGGGCTGTCCTTCAGTTCACGCACATCGTTGAGCTTGTTCAGGCCCAGGGCACGCACCGACAGGCGGTGACGCGCTTGGGTGCCACGCAGGCCGCCAACCAGACGGACCTTGACGGTCTTGACGGTGTCATTAGCCATGGTTGAGATCCTCCACCTTCTTGCCGCGCTTGGCCGCGATGCGGGCCGGCGACTGCATTTCGGACAGACCCTTCAGCGTGGCGCGAACCAGGTTGATCGGGTTGCGCGAACCGACGGCCTTGGCCAGCACGTTCTTGACGCCAACGGCTTCCAGCACGGCGCGCATGGCACCGCCGGCGATGACGCCGGTACCTTCCGAAGCCGGCATCATGAACACGCGGGCTGCGCCGTGGCCGGACTTCACCGGGTGCCACAGGGTGCCGTTGTTCAGATCGACGTCGGCCAGGTTCTTGCGAGCCTGCTCCATCGACTTCTGGATCGCGACCGGCACTTCACGCGCCTTGCCGTAGCCGAAGCCAACCTTGCCTGCGCCGTCACCGACCACGGTCAGTGCGGTGAAGGTGAACTGACGACCGCCCTTGACGGTCTTGCTGACGCGGTTGACCGCGACCAGCTTTTCGATCATGCCGTCGTCGACTTTCTCTTCGCGGTTACGGTCGCGATCGCGACCCCGCTGCTGACGTTCTTCTGCCATGTTGATTCCTTGATTGATTGGGTATGTACGGCTCAGGGCCGCTTATAGCTGTGGAATGACGCGGTGGATCGAACGCCCCTGCAGAAGAAGGACGCCGCCCGGCACAACCCGTGCCGGCAGGCAGGCGGAAGCGGGGACCAGCCCCGCTTCCTTATCCCTTAGAACTGCAGGCCGCCTTCGCGGGCTGCATCGGCCAGTGCCTTGATGCGGCCGTGGTAGCGGTAGCCCGAGCGGTCGAAAGCGACCTTCTCGATGCCCGCAGCCTTGGCGCGCTCGGCAACCAGCTTGCCGACCTTGGCGGCGGCGTCGCTGTTCTTGCCGTTCTTCAGGCCTTCCTTGACGTCGGCCTGGGTGGTGTTGGCAGCAGCCAGCACCTTGGAGCCGTCGGCGGTGAAGACCTGGGCGTACAGGTGCTGACCGGTGCGCAGCACCGACAGACGCGGCACGCCGAGGACACGGATGTGTGCGCGGGTGGACTTGGCGCGACGCAGGCGAGCAATGTTCTTGTTCATGATCTTTTTCCTTGAAAGCTGAAGACAGGATTCTTCCCCACGAAGGGGATTCGCCCTTACGCCTTCTTGGCTTCCTTACGAATGATGACTTCGCCGGCGTACTTCACACCCTTGCCCTTGTAGGGCTCCGGCTTGCGGTAAGCGCGGATCTTGGCGGCAACTTCGCCCACCAGCTGCTTGTCGGTGCCCTGGACCAGGATTTCGGTCTGGGTCGGGGTCGACAGCGTGATGCCTTCCGGCGCCACGTACACAACCGGGTGCGAGAAACCGAGCGCGAGGCTCAGGTCCTTGCCCTGCATGGTGGCGCGGTAACCGACGCCGACCAGCTCAAGCTTGCGCTCGAAGCCTTCGGTGACGCCCTTGACCATGTTGGCCAGGATGGCGCGCACGGTGCCAGCGAGGGCAACCAGGTCGTCATTGCTGGCGGCCAGGGTGGCAACGCCGTCGTTCACGGAAATTTCAACGCCAGCCACCTTCGGCAGGCTGAGGGTGCCCTTCGGGCCCTTCACGCTGACGGATTCCGGCTGGATGTTCAGTTCAACGCCCTTGGGCAGGTTGACCGGCTTCTTGGCTACGCGGGACATAGTGGTTTCCTTCTCGCCTTAGGCCACGAAGCACAGGACTTCGCCGCCGACGCCCAACTGGCGCGCCTGCGCATCAGTCATGATGCCCTTGGAGGTGGAGATGATGGAGATGCCCAGGCCGTTCAGGACCTTCGGCAGCTCGGACTTGCCACGGTACTGGCGCAGACCCGAACGCGAGAAGCGCTTCAGGGTCTCGATGACCGGCTTGCCCTCGAAATACTTCAGGACGATTTCAAGCTCGGCCTTGTTGTTCTCGGTCTTGGTCACGCGCAGGTCGGTGATGTAGCCTTCGGCCTTCAACACTTCTGCGATTGCAACCTTGATCTTGGAGGACGGTGCTTTCACCGTCTGCTTGCCAACTGCGGCCGCATTCTTGATGCGTACCAGCAGGTCGGCGATGGGATCAGTCATGCTCATAGTCGATACCTTTGAGTGCACCGATATCCGCTTTCGCGAAAATCTTGCTATTTCTGAAATGGGCCTGGAGGCCCGTCGTTCGGGTGTTGCGCCCTACCCCACCCTGTACAGCCGGGTGAGACGCGGGAGTATACGACAAAAAGAGCCCGACCGGGGTCGGACTCTTCAAGTCGGGGTGAACCTGAACAGGCCCACCCCGTACTGCAGGGACGAATCCCTTACCAGCTGGCCTTGCGCAGGCCCGGCACGTCACCACGCATGGTGGCTTCGCGCAGCTTGTTGCGGCCCAGGCCGAACTTGCTGTACACGCCACGCGGGCGGCCCGACAGTTCGCAACGGTTGCGGTGGCGGCTCGGCGACGAATCGCGCGGCAGCTTCTGCAACTTGATCACGGCCTGTTCCTTCTCTTCGTACGAAGCGGTCGTGCTGGAGATGATCTTCTTCAGCTCTTCACGCTTGCCGGCGTACTTGACGGCCAGCTTCGCACGCTTCAGGTCGCGGTTGACCATGGAGGTCTTTGCCATTTCGGATTCCTCGACGTATCAGTTACGGAACGGGAACTTGAACGCTGCAAGCAGCGCCTTCGCTTCCGCATCGGTCTTGGCGGTGGTGGTGATGGCGATATCCATGCCGCGGATCGCGTCGACAGCGTCGAAGTCGATTTCCGGGAAGATGATCTGTTCCTTCACACCCATGTTGAAGTTGCCGCGACCGTCGAAGGAACGACCCGAGACACCACGGAAGTCGCGCACGCGCGGCAGCGAGATGTTGATCAGGCGATCCAGGAACTCATACATCTTGGCACGACGCAGCGTGGTCTTGCAGCCGATCGGCCAACCATCGCGGATCTTGAACGAAGCCACCGAGACGCGGGACTTGGTCACGATCGGCTTCTGGCCGGAGACCTTGGCCATGTCGGCGACGGCATTTTCCAGGATCTTCTTGTTGGTCGCCGCTTCGCCGACACCCATGTTCAGGGTGACCTTGACCAGGCGGGGAACCTGCATCGGATTGGTGTAGCCGAACTGCTTCATCAGCGCCGGCACCACTTCTTCCTGGTAGAACTTTTCGAGACGGGAACTCATCTTCTCATTCCTCAGGCGTCGAGCGCCTCACCGCTGGAGCGGAACACACGCAGTTTGCGTCCATCCTCCAGCACCTTGAAGCCAACGCGCTCGCCCTTGCCCGAAGCCGGGTTGAGCACATTCACGTTGGAGATATGGATCGACGCTTCACGCTCGACCACGCCGCCGGCAACGCCTGCCTGCGGGTTCGGCTTGGTGTGGCGCTTGACGATGTTCACGTTGGCGACGATCACACGATCGCCGTCGACGCGGACGACTTCGCCCTGCTTGCCCTTGTCCTTGCCGGTGTTGACGACGACCTGGTCGCCCTTCTTGATACGGTTAGCCATGATTATCTCCTGTCGCTCACAGCACTTCGGGAGCGAGCGAGACGATCTTCATGAACTTCTCGGAACGAAGTTCACGGGTCACCGGCCCGAAGATGCGGGTGCCGATCGGCTCTTGCTTGTTGTTGAGCAGGACCGCGGCATTGGCGTCGAAACGGATCAGCGAGCCATCGGCGCGACGCACACCCTTGCGGGTACGCACCACGACGGCGTCGAACACTTCACCCTTCTTGACCTTGCCGCGCGGAATTGCATCCTTCACGGTGACCTTGATGATGTCACCGATGTGTGCGTAGCGACGCTTGGAGCCGCCCAGCACCTTGATGCACATCACTTCCTTGGCACCGGAATTGTCCGCGACCTCGAGGTAGCTCTGCATCTGGATCATGAGTCAGATCTCCTTATTGAGCCGCACGCGTGATGACTTCCACCACGCGCCAGTTCTTGGTCTTGGACATCGGAGCAATTTCGGTCACCAGCACGACATCGCCTTCATTGCAGGCGTTGTCGGCATCGTGCGCGTGCAGCTTGGTCGAACGCTTCAAGTACTTGCCGTAAAGCTTGTGCTTGACCAGGCGCTCCACCAGCACGGTGACCGTCTTGTCCATCTTGTTGCTGACGACACGGCCTTCGACCGTGCGCAGCTGCTTGTTTTCAGTATTGTCGCTCATCGCGGCCATCCTTACTTGTTGCTGCCGAGCAGGGTCTTGACGCGAGCAATCTCGCGGCGGACCCGGCGGGTTTCGTGAGTCTTCGGCAGCTGCCCGGTGACCTGCTGCATGCGGAGCGAGAACTGCTCCTTACGCAGGTCAACCAAATGGGACTTCAGGTCGTCAGCCGACTTTTCGCGAAGTTGTTTGATATCCATCACATCACCGTCCGGGTCACGAAAGTGGTGGTCACGGAGAGCTTGGCAGCTGCCAGGCGGAACGCCTCGCGTGCCACGTCTTCACCCACACCTTCAATTTCATAGATCATGCGGCCGGGCTGGATCTGGGCTACCCAGTACTCCACGTTGCCCTTACCAGAACCCATTCGGACTTCGATGGGCTTCTTGGTGATCGGCTTGTCGGGGAACACTCGGATCCACATCTTGCCACCGCGCTTGACGTAGCGGCTGATCGAGCGGCGGGCCGCTTCGATCTGGCGCGCGGTCAGCTGACCGTGGGCGGTTGCCTTCAGGCCGTATTCGCCGAAGCTGACAGCGTTGGCGCTCCAGCTCAGGCCATCGTTACGGCCCTTGTGTACCTTGCGGTACTTGGTTCGCTTGGGTTGCAACATTGTCGTTACCTCGCTTCACGGGCCGGGCGCTGACGGTCACCGCGGTCGCCGCGATCGTTACGATCGTTGCGCGACGGGGTGTCGTCCTGCTTTTCCTGGCCAACCTGGGAGAAATCGAAAACCTCGCCCTTGTAGATCCAGACCTTGATGCCGATGATGCCGTAGGTCGTCTTGGCTTCAGCGAAGCCATAGTCGATGTCGGCACGCAGCGTGTGCAGCGGCACGCGGCCTTCGCGGTACCACTCCGAACGGGCGATTTCAGCACCGTTCAAGCGGCCACCGACGTTGACCTTGATGCCCAGGGCACCGAGGCGCATCGCGTTGCCGACCGAGCGCTTCATTGCGCGGCGGAACATGATGCGACGCTCCAGCTGCTGCGCGATGGACTCGGCAACCAGCTGTGCGTCCAGCTCGGGCTTGCGCACTTCAGTGACGTTGATGTGCGCCGGGACGCCCATCATTTCGCTCACTTCCTTGCGCAGCTTCTCGATGTCCTCGCCACGCTTGCCGATCACCACGCCCGGACGGGCGGTGTGGATCGTCACGCGGGCGGTCTTCGCCGGACGTTCGATGAGGATCTTGCTGATGCCGGCCTGCGCGAGCTTCTTGCGCAGCATGTCCCGCACCTTCAGGTCGGCCGCCAGATAACCAGCGAACTCGGCCTTGTTGGCGTACCACTTGGAGTTCCAGTCCTTGGAGATGCCGAGGCGGATACCAATCGGATGAACTTTATGACCCATGGTGTTTTCCTTTCCGCTTACTTGCCGGCGCCCACAACCACAGTGATGTGGCTGGTGCGCTTGAGGATGCGGGTGCCGCGGCCTTTCGCCCGCGCCATGAAACGCTTCAGGGTCGGACCTTCATCAACCATGATGGTCTGAACCTTAAGCTCGTCGACGTCGGCGCCCTGGTTGTTCTCGGCATTGGCAATAGCCGACTCCACCACCTTCTTGATCAGGTGGGCAGCCTTCTTGTCCGAGAACTTCAGCAGGTTTACCGCACGCTCGGCCGGCAGGCCGCGCACCTGGTCAGCGACCAGGCGGGCTTTCTGCGCAGAGATGCGCGCGGAGCGCAGGATTGCTTTCGCTTCCATTGTCATCTCTCCTTACTTGCCCGACTTCTTGTCACCACCGTGACCCTTGAAGGTCCGGGTGATGGCAAATTCGCCGAGCTTGTGGCCGACCATGTTCTCGTTGACGAGCACCGGAACGTGGTTCTTACCGTTATGAACGGCGATGGTGATGCCTACCATTTCCGGCAGGATCATCGAACGGCGCGACCAGGTCTTGATCGGCTTCTTGCTACCCGCAGCGGCCTCCACCTTCTTGACGAGGTGGTGATCGACGAACGGGCCCTTCTTGAGTGAACGTGCCATGGTCGATTAGCCCCTACGATCGCGGACGATGAATTGCTGGGTGCGCTTGTTCTTGCGCGTCTTGTAACCCTTGGTCGGGACACCCCACGGGGTGACCGGATGCGGATTACCCTGGCCGGCCTTCGCCTCACCACCACCGTGCGGGTGGTCAACCGGGTTCATGGCAGCACCACGAACGGTCGGGCGGACACCGCGCCAGCGCTTGGCGCCAGCCTTGCCCAGCTTTTCCAGGTTGTGTTCGTCGTTGCCGACTTCACCGATCGTTGCGCGGCACTCGACCGGCACCTTGCGCATTTCACCCGAGCGCAGGCGCAGGGTGGCGAAGACGCCTTCACGAGCAACGAGCTGCACGGCAGCGCCGGCGGCACGCGCGATCTGGGCACCCTTGCCCGGCTTCAGTTCGATGCCGTGGACAGTGGTACCAACCGGGATGTTGCGCAGCGGCAGGGTGTTGCCGGTCTTGATCGGCGCATCCGAACCCGCGATCACCTGGTCACCGGCCTTCAGGCCCTTCGGTGCGATGATGTAGCGGCGCTCGCCGTCGACGTAGCACAGCAGGGCGATATGGGCGGTGCGGTTCGGATCGTATTCGATGCGTTCCACGCGCGCCGGAATGCCTTCCTTGTTGCGCTTGAAGTCAATCAGACGGTAATGCTGCTTGTGACCACCGCCCACGTGACGGGTGGTGATGCGACCGTGGTGGTTACGACCACCAGTATTGCTCTTCGGCTCCAGCAACGCTGCGTGCGGTGCGCCCTTGTGCAGATCGGGCGTAACCACGCGCACGGCCGAACGGCGGCCGGGGGAAGTGGGCTTGAATTTCATCAATGGCATGGGATGTACCTCAGGCCTTGGCCGTTACATCGATGGACTGGCCATCGGCGAGACGCACGTACGCCTTGCGCCAATCGCCGCGGCGGCCGGTGCGGTTACGGAAGGACTTGTTCTTGCCCTTCACGTTCAGCACGTTGACCGCTTCGACCTTGACGTCGAACAACTGCTCTACCGCGGCCTTCACGTCGGCCTTGGTCGCTTCGTTCGAGATCTCGAAGACATACTGGTTGGAATGTTCCTGCAGGCGCGCGGTCTTTTCGGAGACTCGCGGAGCACGCAGCACGCTGAAGATTTTTTCGTTGCTGTTCATGCCAGCCACTCCTCGACCTTCTTGACCGCGTCAGCGGTGATGACGACCGTGTCGGCACCGACCAGCGACACCGGATCCAGGCCCTGCACGTCACGCACTTCCACGTAGGGAATGTTGCGGGCCGACAGGTACAGGTGTTCGGTGGCTTCCTCGGTGACGATCAGCGGGCGCTTGCCCACTTCCAGGCCGGCCAGCTTGGCGATCAGAGCCTTCGTGCTGGTCGCTTCGACATCGAAGGACTCCACGATGGTCAGACGGCCCTGGCGGTTCAGCTCGGACAGGATCGCGCACATGGCGGCACGGTACTGCTTGCGGTTGACCTTCTGTTCGAAGCTGCGCGGCTTGGCCGCGAAGGTGACACCGCCGCCGACGAAGATCGGAGCCGTCAGCGCGCCATGACGCGCACCGCCGCCCTTCTGCTTCTTCGACTTCTTGGTGGTACCAGCCACTTCAGAACGAGTCTTCTGTGCCTTGGTGCCGGCGCGACCGGCATTGCGATAGGCAACGACGACCTGGTGGACCAGATCTTCGCTGAAATCGCGACCGAACACGGCATCGGAGACCGAGACCTTGTTGTTGCTACCCGTGATAACGAGTTCCATCGTCATCTCTCCTTATGCCTTGCTAGCCGGACGCACGATCACGTCACCACCCGCAGCGCCAGGCACGGCGCCACGAATCGCGATCAGACCGCGCTCGACGTCGACCTTGACAACTTCCAGGTTCTGCGTGCTCTGCTGCACGGCACCCATGTGGCCCGACATCTTCTTGCCCGGGAAAACGCGACCCGGGGTCTGGCGCTGGCCCAGCGAACCCGGCGCGCGATGCGACAGCGAGTTACCGTGGGTTGCATCGCCCATACGGAAGTTGTAGCGCTTGATGGTGCCCTGGAAGCCCTTACCCTTGGTGACACCCTGGACGTCGACCTTCTGGCCAACTTCAAAGATGTCCGCCTTGACTTCGCCGCCAACGGCGAAATCGCCGAGCTGCGCGTCTTCAACGCGGAATTCCCACAGGCCACGACCCGCTTCCACCTTCGCCTTGGCGAAGTGGCCGGCTTCCGGCTTGTTGACCAGGGCAGCGCGACGCGCGCCGACGGTCACCTGCACGGCGCTGTAGCCGTCAGCTTCGACGGTCTTGATCTGCGCGATGCGGTTCGGGGTAGCTTCAATCAGGGTCACCGGGATGGCCTGGCCATCTTCGGTGAACACGCGGCTCATGCCAGCCTTGCGGCCCACGAAGCCCAACGAATATTTCTTCGTCATGGTCGTAGTCCTCAGGTCAGCTTGATCTGAACGTCGACGCCGGCAGCCAGTTCGAGCTTCATCAGCGCGTCCACGGTCTTGTCGTTGGGGTCGACGATGTCGAGCACGCGCTTGTGCGTGCGGGTCTCGTACTGGTCACGCGCGTCCTTGTCGACGTGCGGCGAGACGAGAATGGTGTAACGCTCGATCTTGGTCGGCAGCGGGATCGGGCCACGCACTTGCGCGCCGGTCCGCTTTGCCGTTTCAACGATCTCGCTGGCCGAACGGTCGATCAAACGATGATCGAACGCCTTCAACCGAATCCGGATCTTTTGGTCCGCCATGGCGGTAGGTTCCTTCGTTAAAAGAGCGACGGACAAGGCCTCTGGGTTGCCTTGTCCCATGAATATCCTGAATGCGGACGCCGCACATTCCTGCGCGGCGACAAGATCTTTCCGTAGACCTCAAAAATCGAGGCAGACCGGTCTCCCGATCTGCCCAGACAAAAAGTATAGCGCGCATACAACGCGGCGGTCAACAGGGGGTCCTGTTGACACTGCCTGAATGGCGCGACCCTTCCTGGTCTGGGGAACACGAGGTGCGTCCTGCGCCTCTTTTCCCGTTTGTGTTGCAACCCCGATGCCCTACCCAGGCAACATCGGGGCGCAGAGTCTAGCAGATTACTTGATGATCTTG
>DGIP01000234.1 GCA_002386405.1 Stenotrophomonas maltophilia | reverse complement strand
CCGGCTTCGGCCGGGTTTTTTGTTGTCTTGGTCGTGGTCGTTTGGCTTCGAGGCAATAGCAGCGTCTTTGTTGCTGCGAGCTGGGAGGCCGACGGTGGGTCGTAGGCGGACGGAAAAAGCAGCCACGCAGGGCGTGGCTCTACGCGGTTACCGCCACTAACGCATGAGAATGATCGGCGCTGCCGTTGATCTTCTCGTGGCCACCGATCCACCGTCGGAGGGGCGGCGGGGGCGGGGGTACGGGGGCTTTACGAAACATGGATGTTTCGTAAGAGCCCCCAAGGGTGAAGACGCACTGCTTGCGAGGCACTGCCTCGCGTGCGATTGAACGCACAACCGCTGGCGGTTGGGCCGGGGCCCGGAGGGCGATTCACGGCGCCCCCCGTACCCCCGCACCCGCCGGCCCTCTACACGCAGATCAGCAGACCAGGGCTGTTGCTGTTGCCGTTCGCCATTAGCCGTTAGCCGTTACTGCAGATCGCGCAGATTCAACCGGCGCAGGGTGGGGTTCTTCCAGGCGGTGATACCGGCAACGCTCAACACGGCAAACCCGCCCAGCACCACCGCAGGGACCAGGCCCAGCAGCTTGGCCATCGTGCCCGCGTAGAACGCGCCCAGCTCGTTGGACGAGCTGATGAAAATGCCGTTGATCGACGATACCCGCCCGCGCATTTCTTCCGGCGTTGCCAGCTGCAGGATGGTCGAACGGATCACCACCGACACCCCGTCGAAGGCCCCGTAGAACAGCAGGATCACCGCCGACAGCCAGAAGCTGTGGGAGAGCCCGAAGCCGATCACGCACAACCCGAACCCGGCCACCGCGAACAGCAGTACCCGCCCCGCATTGCGCTGCAGCGGCCGGCGCGCCAGCCACAGCCCCACGCACACCGAGCCCAATGCCGGTGCCGCGCGCAGGATGCCCAGGCCTTCCGGCCCGTGGTGCAGGATCTCGTGAAGGAACGCCGGCAGCATGGCCACCACCCCGCCCAGCAGCACCGAGAACATGTCCAGCGCCATCGCGCCCACCATGATCCGGTTGCCCAATACAAAGCGGCCGCCCTCGGCGATGCTCTTGAAGATCGGCGCCGCCGGCCCGGTGTGCACCGGCTCGGACACCCTCAGCATGGCCAGGCAGCCCAGCGCGCCCAGCGCCGCCGCCACCGCCACCCCGTAGGACAGGCTCTTGCCGCCCCAGGCCACCAGCCCGCCACCCAGTGCCGGGCCCACCACCATGCCCGCCTGGAACACCACCGAACCCAGCCCCGCGCCCCGCGCGAACTGGTGGCGTTCCAACACCCGCGCGAACAGCGCGTTGTAGATCGGCGACAGGAATGCCCGGACCATGCCCGTCATCGCCACCGCCGCATAGATCGGCCACACCCCGTGGAACGGCAGCCAGCCCTCGGCCACCGCCGTCAGCACCACCGCCGTCAGCACCAGCCCGCTGCACGCCACCATGCCCAGCCGGCGGCGCGGCAGGTGGTCCACCAGGTAGCCCGCGAACGGCGCCACGCAGAAGAACGGCAGCACCTCGGCCAGCCCGACCAGGCCCAGCGAGAACGGATTCCGGGTGACCTCGTAGATGTGCCAGCCCACCGTGACCGCCACGATCTGGTAGGACAGCATCGCCAGGATGCGGTACGCCAGCAGCAGCGAGAAACCCGGCCGCGCGAGCAGGCCCAGCGCGCTGTCCGTCACGACGCCGACTGCGCCTGCGCGGTCTCGCGGATGAAGGCCAGCATCGCCGCCACCCCTTTGCTGCGGGTCGGCGACAGGTGCCGCGACAGCCCGATGTCCTGGATGTAGGTCGGCTCGGTGGCCAGGATCTCGGCCGCCGAACGCCCCGAATACACACGCAGCGCCAGGTAGATCAGGCCCGAGACGATCGCCGAATCACTGATCGCGTGGAAGCGCAGCGTATCGGCGTTGCCCTCCGGCACGATCCACACCATCGACTGGCAGCCCAGCAGGCGGTGCTCCTCGGTTTTCCATTCTTCCGGGAAGGTGGGCAGCTTGCGGCCCAGGTCGATCAGGTACTGGTAGCGCTCGGACCAGTCGCCGAAGAACGCGAATTCTTCGGCAATGGCAGCCTGCGCATCGGCAGCAGTGGGTTCAATCGGGAAGGGGGAGTCGATCACAGCCATCTCTACAGTTGTCACGGAACGTCGGGCCAACCCGACGGTAGCGCCCGACCGTTGGTCGGGCGGCCTTTCAACGCTTGCGCGACCAGCGCACGCCCTGCGCGGTGTCTTCCAGCACGATGCCCTCGGCGGCCAGCTGGTCACGAATCGCATCGGAACGGGCGAAATCGCGGGCCTGCTTGGCCGCCGCGCGCTCGTCGATCAGCGCCTGGATCCGCGCATCATCGTCGGCATCACCGCCGCTGGTGCCGAACCACGCGGCCGGCTCCTGCTGCAGCAGCCCCAGCGCCAGGCCGGCGCCCAGCAGGGCCGACTTCCAGCCGGCCTTCTCGGCCGGTTTGGCGCGGCGCGCTTCCGCACCCAGCCGGGCCAGCTCGGCCAGCGCCTGCGGGGTATTCAGGTCATCGTCCAGCGCCGCCTCGATCTCGGCCGGGATGGCCGGGGTCGCGGCCACGTCGGCCAAGTCGCGCAGGGTGCCGTACAGGCGGTCCAGGGTCCGCACCGACTGCTCGATCAGCGCATCGGACCAGTCCAGCGGCTGCCGGTAATGGGCCGACAGCAGGGCCAGCCGCAGCGCCTCCGGCGCGTGCTGGCGGACCAGGTCATGGACCCGTTCGATGTTGCCGATCGACTTGCTCATCTTGGCGCCGCCGAAGTTGAGCATGCCGTTGTGCAGCCAGAACCGGGCGAAGGTCTGCCCGCCGTGCGCGCACTCGCTCTGCGCGATCTCGTTTTCGTGGTGCGGGAACTGCAGGTCCACGCCACCGGCGTGAATGTCGATGGTCGGGCCCAGGTGCGCGGCGGCCATCGCCGAGCACTCGATGTGCCAGCCCGGGCGGCCCCGGCCCCACGGCGATTCCCAGCCGGGCAGGTCGTCGCTGGAGGGCTTCCACAGCACGAAGTCGCCCGGGTCGCGCTTGTACGGGGCCACGTCCACCCGGGCTCCGGCCAGCATCTCGTCCGGGTCGCGGCGCGAGAGCTTGCCGTAGTCGGCGTAGGAGGGCACCGAGAACAGCACGTGGCCTTCGGCCGCGTAGGCGTGGCCGGCGGTGATCAGCTGCTCGATCATCGTGATGATGTGCGGGATGTGCGCGGTGGCTTCCGGCTCGATGTCCGGCGGCACCACGCCCAGCGCGGCCATGTCTTCACGGTAGGCCGTGGCGAAGCGGTCGGTGATGGCCGAGATCGGCACCCCCTGCTCGCGCGCGGCCGTATTGATCTTGTCGTCCACGTCGGTGATGTTGCGGGCGTAGCGCAGCCCGCCGAAGCGGCGCCGCAGCAGGTCGGCCAGCACCCCGAACACCACCGGGCCACGGGCATTGCCGATATGGACGTAGTTGTAGACCGTGGGGCCGCACACATACAGGGTCGGACAGGTCGGATCGAGCGGGGTGAACGGTTCGAGCTGGCGTGTCAGGTTGTTGTGCAGGCGCAGGGTCATGGGGGCGTAGGGCCGGGCGGAGTAGGGGCAAGCCCTCGATTTTAGATCACATCGGCCCCCAGCGCCGGCCCCGGGACCCACCCGGTTGCCCCCGGATTTCGCAAACGACACGGTCCGGTATGGGCAGATGCGTCGCGGAAGGGTAATGTTCAGCCCCTTGTGCCGCGCACTGCCTAAACTATCCGCCTTGTCCTCTTTCCTGTTGCCAATGAAATCCGCTTCGTTGCTGACGCTGACCTGCCTGCTGGGGAGCGCCGCCTTCATGGCGTGTGCCCAGGACGCCGAGGTCCGTAACCGGGTGGTGATCGTGGAGAACGTTAAGTTCGACTACGCGCAGGTGCTCAACGTGGAACCGGTGTTCCAGACCCTGCGGGCCACCCGCACCGAAGAACACTGCGAACCGGTCTCCACCCGCACCCTGGCCCCAGTCAACGTCACCGGCGAAGAGCCGCAGGAAGAGAAGGGCCGGTTCGGCCGTTTCATGGATTCGGTGCGCTCCATCTTCAAGCGTGAAGACGGCAGCACCGAGGACATGGCCCCGGTGGTGGAAGCCCCGGCCGCCAACAACGGCCCGCTGCTGACCCGCGATTGCCGCATCATCCCGGTCGGCCGGGAGTTCCGCCGCCCCATCGCCTACGACGTGGACTACGTCTACAAGGGCACCAAGTACCGCTCGCGCCTGCCCGAAGACCCGGGCAACCGGCTCAAGATCCGCGTCTCCATCACCCCGTGGGTGGGCGCCGAACAGGGCAGCGCCGCAAATCCGTAGTTCGCGTATCGACCAACGGTCGATACCTACCGTTTCCGGGCCTTGCGCCGTGCCCCCTCACATGTAAAGATGGGCGGCCATGAAACTCACCGACTTCCAGCACGACACCAGCGCCGCCCGTATGGCTACGGGCATGACGTCGCGTGCCCGCCGACCGGAACCCCACATTTTCGCTGGGTAACCGGAGCTTCGTGCTGTCTGTTCGGAAAACCCAGCCCCCGCGCTGGGTTTTTTCGTTTCTACGATTTGAAAAGTTGCATTTGTACCCTTTCTTCCATTGAAACCCGCCTCAAAGGATCGATCGATGTCCCTGAAGCACTTCCTGAACACCCAGGACTGGAGCCGTACCGAGCTGGATGCCCTGCTGACCCAGGCCGCGCTGTTCAAGCGCAACAAGCTGGGCGACGAGCTCAAGGGCAAGTCGATTGCCCTGGTGTTCTTCAACCCGTCCATGCGCACCCGCACCAGCTTCGAGCTGGGTGCCTTCCAGCTGGGTGGGCACGCGATCGTGCTGCAGCCGGGCAAGGATGCATGGCCGATCGAGTTCAACCTCGGCACCGTGATGGATGGCGACACCGAAGAGCACATCGCCGAAGTGGCCAAGGTGCTGGGGCGCTACGTCGACCTGATCGGCGTGCGAGCCTTCCCGAAGTTCATCGACTGGGCGCAGGACCGTGAGGACATCGTGCTCAAGGCGTTCGCCAAGTACTCGCCGGTGCCGGTGATCAACATGGAAACCATCACCCACCCGTGCCAGGAACTGGCCCACGTGATGGCGCTGCAGGAACATTTCGGCACCCAGGACCTGCGCGGCAAGAAGTACGTGCTGACCTGGACCTACCACCCCAAGCCGCTCAACACCGCCGTGGCCAACTCGGCCCTGACCATCGCCACCCGCATGGGCATGGACGTGACCCTGCTGTGCCCGACCGCCGATTACATCCTCGATGACCGCTACATGGGCTGGGCCGAGAATAACGTGGCCGAGAACGGCGGTTCGCTGAAGATCAGCCACGACATCGCCAGCGCCTACAGCGGCGCCGACGTGGTGTACGCCAAGAGCTGGGGCGCGCTGCCGTTCTTCGGCAACTGGGAACCGGAAAAGCCCATCCGCGACCAGTACAAGCACTTCATCGTCGACGAAGCCAAGATGGCCATGACCAACAACGGTGTGTTCAGCCACTGCCTGCCGCTGCGCCGCAACGTCAAGGCCACCGACGGCGTGATGGATTCGGCGCAGTGCATCGCCATCAACGAAGCCGAAAACCGCCTGCACGTGCAGAAGGCCATCATGTCGGCGTTGGCCGGCCGGTAATCGCGCGTATTCCCCCCATTTTTCATATCACCCCCACTTCGGACCCGACCCCATGAGCAAGAAAGACATCGTCCTGGCCTTCTCCGGCGGACTCGACACCAGCTTCTGCGTGCCCTACCTGCAGGAGCGCGGCTACAACGTGCACACCGTGTTCGCCGACACCGGCGGCGTGGATGACGAAGAGCGTGATTTCATCGAAAAGCGCGCCGCCGAACTGGGCGTGACCAGCCACGTCACCGTCGACGGTGGCCCGGCCATCTGGAGTGGTTTCGTCAAGCCGTTCGTGTGGGCCGGCGAAGGCTACCAGGGCCAGTACCCGCTGCTGGTGTCGGACCGTTACCTGATCGTCGATGCCGCGCTCAAGCGCGCCGCCGAGCTGGGCACCAACATCATTGCCCACGGCTGCACCGGCATGGGCAACGACCAGGTCCGCTTCGACCTGGCCGTGAAGGCACTGGGCGACTACCAGATCGTCGCGCCGATCCGTGAAATCCAGAAGGAACACACCCAGACCCGCGCCTACGAGCAGAAGTACCTGGAAGAGCGCGGCTTCGGCGTGCGCGCCAAGCAGCAGGCCTACACCATCAACGAGAACCTGCTCGGCCTGACCATGTCCGGCGGCGAGATCGACCGTTGGGAAGCCCCGGGCGAAGGCGCCCGCGGCTGGTGCGCACCGCGCAGCGAATGGCCGGAAGCCGCGCTGAACGTGACCCTGAAGTTCGTCGAAGGCGAAGCGGTTGAACTCAACGGCAAGGCGCTGCCGGGCGAGCAGATCCTGGCCCAGCTCAACAAGCTGTTCGCGCCGTACGGCGTGGGCCGTGGCGTGTACACCGGCGACACCGTGATCGGCCTGAAGGGCCGCATCGTGTTCGAAGCCCCGGGCCTGGTGTCGCTGCTGGCCGCGCACCGCGCGCTGGAAGATGCGGTGCTGACCAAGCAGCAGAACCGCTTCAAGCCGGACGTGGCGCGCAAGTGGGTGGAGCTGGTGTACGAAGGCTTCTACCACGACCCGCTCAAGAGCGACATCGAAGCGTTCCTGAAGTCCTCGCAGGCCAAGGTCAACGGCGAAGTCGTGCTGGAAACCCGTGGCGGCCGCGTGGATGCGGTGGCGGTGAAGTCGCCGCACCTGCTCAACACCAAGGGCGCGACCTATGCGCAGTCGGCTGATTGGGGCGTGGAAGAGGCTGAGGGCTTCATCAAGCTGTTTGGGATGAGTTCCACTTTGTACGCTCAGGTCAATCGCTGATCAGTACCGCCTGGTTGCCGGGCAGGGCCCGGCACTACGCCACCGCGTTTTGAAGGACTTCGGAAACATGTTGGAACAGACGCTCAACCACCTGCAGGCGCTGGTGTCCTTTGACACCCGCAACCCGCCGCGTGCGATCACCACCGGTGGCATCTTCGATTACCTGCGCGCGAACCTGCCCGGGTTCAACGTGGAGGTGATCGACCATGGCGATGGCGCGGTCAGCCTGTATGCGGTGCGTGGTACGCCGCGCTATCTGTTCAACGTGCACCTGGACACCGTACCCGATTCCCCGCACTGGAGCGCCGACCCGCATGCGATGCGGCGCACCGATGACCGGGTGATCGGGCTCGGCGTGTGCGACATCAAGGGTGCGGCCGCCGCGCTGGTGGCTGCGGCCAACGCCAGCAACGGCGATGCCGCGTTCCTGTTCTCCAGCGATGAAGAGGCGAACGATCCGCGCTGCATCGCCGCGTTCCTGGCCCGTGGCATTCCGTATGAAGCGGTGCTGGTGGCCGAACCGACCATGAGCGAAGCGGTGCTGGCGCACCGTGGCATCAGTTCGGTGCTGATGCACTTCGCCGGCCGGGCAGGGCATGCGTCGGGCAAGCAGGATGCGGCCGCCAGCGCATTGCACCAGGCCATGCGCTGGGGCAACCGCGCGCTGGACCATGTGGACTCGCTTGCGCATGCCCGCTTCGGCGGGCTGACCGGGTTGCGCTTCA
This sequence comes from Stenotrophomonas maltophilia, assembly GCA_002386405.1. Lineage (GTDB taxonomy): Bacteria > Pseudomonadota > Gammaproteobacteria > Xanthomonadales > Xanthomonadaceae > Stenotrophomonas > Stenotrophomonas maltophilia_AD. The sequence continues at coordinate 4,602 of DGIP01000234.1, read as the reverse complement.
ACATCGGGCGCGTGGAAGGCGGCATCAAGGCCAACATGATCGCCCCGGCCGCCGAACTGCGCTTCGGTTTCCGCCCGCTGCCGTCGATGGATATCGACGCGCTGCTGGCCACCTTTGCCGGCTTCGCCGAACCGGACGCGGCGCTGTTCACCGAAACCTTCCGCGGACCCAGCCTGCCGGCCGGCGACATTGCCGAAGCGGAAAACCGCCGCCTGGCCGCGCGTGACGTGGCCGATGCGCTGGACCTGCCGATCGGCAATGCCGTGGACTTCTGGACCGAAGCCTCGCTGTTCTCCGCCGGTGGCTACACCACCCTGGTGTACGGCCCGGGCGACATCGCCCAGGCCCACACCGCCGACGAGTTCGTGACGCTGGAGCAGCTGCAGCGTTACACCGATGCCGTGCACCGCATCATCAGCGCCGGCGCCTGACCGAATGACGCCGTCGTGTCCCACCACTGACGGATCTCCCACCGCGGCTTCGGCCGCCCGTGACGATACTGAAATGCCTTCTTCCCTCCAGCCCCACCGCCAGACCCGCCAGACCATCGTGCGCCTGCTTTCCAGCATGGCCAGCGCGAAGGAGATCAGCCAGTACCTCAAGCGCTTTTCGCAGGTGGATGCCAAGCGCTTCGCCGTGGTCAAGGTCGGCGGCGCCGTGCTGCGCGATGACCTCGACGCGCTGACCTCCTCGCTGTCGTTCCTGCAGGAAGTCGGGCTCACCCCGATCGTGCTGCACGGCGCCGGCCCGCAGCTGGACGCGGAACTGTCGGCCGCCGGCATCGTCAAGCAGACCGTCAACGGCCTGCGCGTGACCTCGCCCGAAGGCCTGGCCATCGTGCGCCGGGTATTCCAGGCATCCAACCTGCAGCTGGTGGAAGCGCTGCAGCAGAACGGTGCGCGTGCCACCTCCATCACCGGGGGCGTGTTCGAAGCCGAATACCTGGACCAGGACACCTACGGCCTGGTCGGCGAAGTGAAGAAGGTCAACCTGGCCCCGATCGAAGCCAGCCTGCGCGCCGGCTCCATCCCGGTGATCACCAGCCTGGGCGAAACCCGCTGCGGCCAGATCCTCAACGTCAACGCCGATTTCGCCGCCAACGAACTGGTGCAGGAACTGCAGCCGTACAAGATCATCTTCCTCACCGGCACCGGCGGCCTGCTCGACGAAGAGGGCACGGTGATCGACTCGATCAACCTGTCCACCGAATACGACCAGCTCATGCAGCAGCCGTGGATCCACGGCGGCATGCGGGTCAAGATCGAACAGATCAAGGACCTGCTGGACCGGTTGCCGCTGGAGTCGTCGGTGTCGATCACCCGGCCGGCCGACCTGGCCAAGGAACTGTTCACCCACAAGGGCTCGGGCACGCTGGTGCGCAAGGGCGAAAAGGTGCTGCGCGCCACCGCCTGGAGCGAACTGGACCTGCCGCGCCTGAAGGGCCTGATCGAATCCAGCTTCGGCCGCACCCTGGTGCCGGACTACTTCGACAAGACCCGCCTGCTGCGCGCCTACGTCAGCGAAAACTACCGCGCGGCGGTGATCCTCACCGACGAAGCCGAAGGCGTGTACCTGGACAAGTTCGCCGTGCTCGATGACGCGCAGGGCGAAGGCCTGGGCCGTGCGGTGTGGAACGTGATGCTGGACGAAACCCCGCAGCTGTTCTGGCGCTCGCGCCACGGCAACCCGATCAATCATTTCTACTACGCCGAATCCGATGGCTGCTACAAGCAGGACCACTGGAAGGTGTTCTGGTTCGGTGCCGATGGCTTCGACCGCATCCGCACCTACGTGGACCATTGCGCCACGCGCACCCCGAGCCTGGAGGGCTGACCCCGATGAATCATGCCGACTGGACCAAGGTCCCCACGCTGGACGGCCGGCATGCACGGCTGGAACCGCTGCAGATGGCGCATATCGACGGCCTGCGCGGCGCGCTGGGCGACGGTGCGCTGGCCGACCTGTGGTACGCGCACGTGCCCAGCGCCAAGACCATGACCGCCTACGTGCAGGCCGCGCTGCAGGACCAGGCCGCCGGCAAGGTGCTGCCGTTCGCGGTGCTGGATGCCGACGGCAACGTGGTCGGCAGCACCCGCTACTACGCACTGGAAGAAGACGTGCCGCGCCTGAGCATCGGCTACACCTGGTACGGCCCGCATGCGCAGCGCACCGGGGTGAACACCGAAGCCAAGCTGATGCTGCTCACCCACGCCTTCGAGCGTTTGGAGTGCATCAGCGTGGCGTTTGAAACCAGCGCGCACAACGCCGCCTCGCGCGCGGCGATCGCCCGCCTCGGGGCCACCCAGGAAGGCGTGCTGCGCAACCACAAGCGCCACCCCGACGGCAGCCCGCGCGACACGGTTGTCTTCTCCATCATCGATTCGGAATGGCAGGACGTGAAGCGCAGCCTGCAGGACCGCCTGGACGCACACGCATGAGCACTTCCAAGACAACCTTCACCGTTGGCATCGTCGGCGCCCGCGGGCATACCGGCGCCGAGCTGGTCAAGCTGATCGCCGCGCACCCGCAGCTGGCGCTGGGCTTCGTGTCCTCGCGCGAACTGGCCGGGCAGCGCGTGGCCGATACTTACCCGGAGATCGCCGGCGAGCTGGCATTTGAAAGCCTCGATGCCGACGCCGTGGCCGCGAAGGGCGTGGACGCGGTGATCCTGGCGCTGCCCAACAACCTGTCGGCCCCGTTCGTGACCGCGCTGGATGCCGCGCGCCCGGACACCGTGATCGTGGATCTCTCCGCCGACCACCGCTTCGAAGGCAGCTGGTACTACGGCCTGCCCGAACTGACCCGGGGCGATTACACCGGCCAGAAGCACATCAGCAACCCGGGCTGCTACGCCACGGCCATGCAGCTGGCGATCAGCCCGCTGCTGGACCAGCTGGCCGGTCCGCCGCAGTGCTTCGGCGTGTCCGGGTACTCCGGTGCCGGCACCAGCCCGTCGGACAAGAACAACCCCGAACTGCTGCGCGACAACCTCATGCCGTACGCGCTCACCAACCACGTGCACGAGCGCGAAGTCACCGCGCACCTGCGCGTGCCGGTGGAGTTCATGCCGCACGTGGCCCCGCATTTCCGTGGCATCACCATGACCGTGAACCTGTGGCTGCAGCAGCCGCTGGCCCGCGAGCAGATCGTGGACGCCTACCGCCGCTTCTACGCCGATGAACCGCTGATCGAGATCCTCGACGAAGCGCCGTGGGTGAGCCGCATCGCCGGCCGCCATGGCGTGCAGATCGGCGGCTTCGACGTGGCCCCGGGCGGCAAACGCGTGGTGGTCGTGGCGACCCTGGACAACCTGCTCAAGGGCGCGGCCACCCAGGCCATGCAGAACCTCAACCTGGCCCTGGGCCTGGATGAACTGACCTCGATTCCGCATTGATTGGAGCAACACATGGCAGACCTTCTCTGGCAGAAGCCCGGCGTAGCGGTGGATGCGAAAATCCAGACCTTCCTCGCCGGCGATGACGTCATCCTCGACCGCGAGTTCTTCCTGTACGACGTGCAGGCCAGCAAGGCGCATGCGCAGGGCCTGGAGAACATCGGCATCCTCACCGCCACCGAGCGCAGCGACCTGCAGCGCGAGCTGGACGTGCTGGCCGACGATTTCCGCAGTGGCGCGTTCGTGCTCGATGAGCGCTTCGAAGACTGCCACTCGGCGATCGAAGCGCGCCTCACCGAACGCCTGGGCGATGCCGGCCGCAAGATCCACACCGGCCGCAGCCGCAACGACCAGATCCTGGTGGCCACCCGGCTGTGGCTGAAGGACAAGCTGCTGCAGGTGTCCGCGCTGAGCCGCGAAGTGGCCAAGGTCGCCCTGGACCGTGCGGAAGCCGAGAAAGACCTGCCGGTGCCGGGCTACACCCACATCCAGCGCGCCGTGGTGTCCTCGGCGGGCATGTGGTGGGCCGGCTGGGCCGAAGCGTTCATCGACAATGCCGTGCGCGCGCACGACACCTTCGCGCTGGTGGATGCCAACCCGCTGGGCACCGCGGCCGGCTATGGCGTGAACCTGCCGCTGGACCGCGCCCACACCACCCAGGCGCTGGGCTTCGCGCGCATGCAGATCTCGCCGATCTACGCGCAGCTCTCGCGCGGCAAGTTCGAGCTGGCGGCACTGGAAGCGCTGGGCGGGGCCACCTTGGACCTTCGCCGCCTGGCGTGGGACCTGTCGCTGTTCACCAGCGGCGAATACGGGTTCGTCGCGCTGCCGGCGCAGTACACCACCGGCAGCTCGATCATGCCCAACAAGCGCAACCCGGACGTGATCGAACTGATGCGTGCCACCCACGCCAGCGTGGCGGCGGCGCGTACCGAGATCGAGCAGCTGCTGTCGCTGCCGTCCGGCTACCACCGCGACCTGCAGGGCAGCAAGGGCGCCATCTTCCATGGCTTCGGCCGTGGCCTGGCCGCGCTGGAACTGTTGCCGGCGCTGCTGGCCAACCTGGAATGGCGCGAAGACAAGCTGCGCGTTGCCATCGACTCGGGCATGTACGCCACCGACGTGGCCGTGGAAGCGGCCGTGGCCGGCGTGCCGTTCCGTGAGGCCTACAAGGCCGCTGCGGCGGCATCGGACACGGCCGGGCAGGG